>JASHOL010000132.1 GCA_030041135.1 Streptosporangiaceae bacterium
GTGACCGCGCAGCCAGTTGACAACATGTTTTTCCGATAATTGGCTATACGTTCAGCACCCTTCGTGACAGGTAGCTCAGGCGCTGTCCTTTAGGCGGTGTCGCCGCTGGTAGCTCTGGCGGGCGGCCTGTCGACTTACGCCAAGCTCGCCAGCAATCGCCGGCCAGCCAACTCCTAGCGCGACGGCCTCGTCGACGCGCGCCTCGAGTTCAGCCTCAGCATCGTCGCGAGCGTCCCGGACCAACTTGATCCGCTCAAGAACCTGTCGGGCCGATCCGTCAGAAAGTTGCTGCGCGCCGCTCGCTCGTTCGGATACCGCTTCGCGCGGAGCCGCCCGCAGTCGCCTGCCCTTCTGACGGGCTCGGCGCCTGGTCTGTCCCATACCTCAAGCGTGCGGCTAACACTGCCCTTGCACGGTGCGTGCCGGAAGGATTTTGCGCGGCTCGCGACTCAGAGCGTGGGCCCGAGGTGGCGACGTGATGGTGGCTCGAGCGGGCCGACTGGCTTTCTCGGGCAGCGAGCGGGCACGGCCTTTTGTTAATCTCCGGTCGATGACGATCGAGGTCGTGGACTACGACGACGCGTGGCCGCGCAACGCCGACGCGGCCTGCGTCGAGTTGCGAGACAGCCTGCCTGGGCTGTTCACCGAGATCGAGCACATCGGCAGTACATCGGTTCCCGGTCTGGTCGCGAAACCGATCATCGACCTGATGGCGGCAGCTGAAGACCTGGCCCAAGTGGCCGCCCAGGACGCGACGCTGCGGCTTATCGGCTATCAGCGTCACGACACCGGGATGCCCGGCCGGTTGTTCTACCGCCGCGATGAAAACGGACGGCGGGCCTACCACCTGCATGTCGTCCCGGCCACGACATGGGCGACGCGGAACGAGCTGCTGCTCCGCGACTATCTGCGCGCTAATCCTGCCGACGCTCAGCGGTACGGCGCACTGAAACGTGAGCTTGCCGTCCGCCACGAGGCGTCGGCCGACTACACCCGTGCCAAGACAGACCTGATCCAGGAACTGATTGACCGGGCCAGAGCCGCCCGCGGCCTGCTCGCAGTTCCGGTGTGGGAAGAGTGACCAGGCCCAGCGGGTTCCGCAGGCGTTCTGGGAGGCGAGAGTGGACCTGTTCCATCCCGGTGACACGATCGTGCAGCGCGGGCTGCACCGAGACGGCCGGATCCACCAAGCAGACAGCGTGCGTGTCGTCAGCGACGACGACCGCGGCCTGCTGACCTGGCTGGCTCGCGGCTCGCAGGTGATCCGCCGCGCGAACCTGGCTGGACGTTCGGTACGGAAACTACCGCTCGGCGAGCAGCTGCGCGTGCCGAAAGTCCACGTCCTCTCTTCCTCGACCGATCGTGACGTGCTATGGCTGACCCCGCAGCATTCTTCGTACGCCATCGCCTGGGGCTTTGTCGACGGCGAGTTCGAAGGCTGGTACATCAACCTGCAAACCCCGGCCACGCGCTGGTGGGGCGGCATCGACATCCACGACCAGGCGCTAGACGTGCTCATAGCAGCCGACCGCACGTGGCGGTGGAAGGACGAAGACGAGTTCGCCGAGCGGACCGGCAATCCAGTGTTCTGGGACGAGGCCGAAGCGGCTGTCATCCAGGGCGAGGCTGAGCGCCTGATCGCACTCGCCGAGGCGGGTCAGTTCCCCTTCGATGGCACCTGGTGCGACTTCCGGCCTGATCCTGGCTGGCGGCCGACCGAACTGCCATGGTGGTGGGACCAGCTTCCGCCGGGAGAGCCGCCCGACTGGCAAAAGACCAACTACCTCGATTGACTCGCGCAGGCTTTGCCTAGGACCGGCCGGGCGGCCTGGCAGCCGCTAGCTTGGCGACCGACACAGTCACAATTCGGTTGCATTGCTCAAGGGCCTGGCGGTCCCTGGTGAACAGTGACGGACACCTACGGTCGTGCACGGACAGAATCCGACGCTGCGACACCAGCGCACGGTGTTTGCCTCGCGCGGCAGCTGACCGCACACTGGGGGCAAGAGCCGAGCAGACGCTGCCAAAGGTGCCGGGCTCAACGCCATCGGCACCGGCAACATGAACGCCGTTCCGGCGTGGAACCGGGCGTCGGGCTAGAGCAGCGGGATCGCCCGCAGACCGCTCGCCTAAATGCCTTCGTCAGCGGCCTTGCCGCCTTCCGTGCGCCTCCGAGCAGGCATGGGTCATGGGCTCGCCAGCCTCACCAGCGGGCCTACGGACGCACGCGACGACGCCCCCCCCCGAGGAGCCCCGCGTCGTCTGACCCCCAATGTCTGAAGGAGCTCATCATGGACAAACAACTCTGTCG
Organism: Streptosporangiaceae bacterium; assembly: GCA_030041135.1. GTDB lineage: Bacteria > Actinomycetota > Actinomycetes > Streptosporangiales > Streptosporangiaceae > JAJYUU01. The sequence continues at coordinate 2,312 of JASHOL010000132.1, forward strand.
TCCGGTCCGGCCCCAGCCGGGCGAGAAATGCGGCGCGGTGATCGCGAGGCGTCGTCATGCCCAGCGCTGACGAGATCCGCGGCTTCCGGGAGGGGGACAAGCTGAGCATCGTCGAGGTCTGTGCCGACCTCGGCATCAGCCGCAGGACCTTCTATGAGTGGCGAATGAAGAACAGGGCGCCAAGGTGCATCACCTTGCCGAACGGCAGCCTGCGCATCCGGCGGTCCGAATACCAGCGGTGGCTGGCGTCGCGGGAAGAAGCCGCCTAGTGGAGGACGGCACGACCTTTGACGTCCGGGTCTACCGGACCGAGGTATACAAGGGCGCCAAGGTCACGACCTACAAGGTCCGCTGGAAAACGGCCCACCGGCCGTGGAAGGAAGGGTTCCGCAACGCCGCGCTCGCCGACAGCTTCCGCAGCTGCTTGCTGACCGCGGCCCGCAAGGGCGAGGCCTTCAGCCTGGCCACCGGCCGCCGTGTGTCCTGGCAGCGCACCGAATCAGCAGTCAACTGGTACGAGCTGGCGCTTCGTTACACCGCAGCCAAGTGGCGTTACGTCTCGCCCAACCACCGCAAGTCCGTCGCCGAAGCACTTGCAGACGCCACTGAGGTAATGCTCGCCGGTAGCGAGCAGCCGCACCCCATCGAGGACATACGCCGAGCGCTGCGAACGTGGGCGCGCCACCGAACCGCCTGACGACCTGTCGGCCGTCGTGCACTGGCTCGAGACCGCCACAATCCCAGTGCCCGAACTAGCACGGGCCGGTGTAGGCGCCGCCTGGTGCCGAGCCTTGCTCGAGCGAATCAGCCACAAGCAGGATGGAACAGCGGCAGCTGCCAACACCGCCAACCGCAAACGGGCTGTACTGAACAACCTCATGCAGTACGCGGTCGAGACCGGTGTCCTGCCGGTCAACCCGTTCAAGACAATCAAGTGGACCCGCCCGCGCACTCTCAAGAGCATTGACCCGCGAACCGTCGTCAACAGTGACCAGGCCCGGCGGTTGCTGGTCGCCGTCGCAGAGCAGGGTGAGCGAGGCGAGCGGATGGTCGCGTTCTTCGGCAGCATGTACTACGCCGCGCTGCGGCCCGAGGAAGCTGTCGGGCTTCGCCCCGAGAACCTCTCCGCCCTGCCAGAGACCGGCTGGGGCGAACTGATACTGACCGGCTCCGAGCCGCGCGGCGGCACCTGGTGGACGGACAGCGGGTCAGCCCGCCAGCGCCGCGAACTCAAGCACCGCCCACGCGGTGAAACCCGGCCTGTGCCCATTCACCCCGATCTGGTTGCGCTTTTCAGCCAGCACCTCACGAAGTACCCGCCAGGCCGAGACGGACGTATGTTCACCGGCCCACGCGGCGGCATCTTCAACGACCGCGCTTATCTCAAGATCTTCCATCAGGCCCGCGCCGCCGCCTTTAGTCCAGCCGAGTCCGCCTCTCTGCTGGCCAGGCGCCCCTACGACCTCCGCCACGCCGCGGTCTCCACCTGGCTCAACGCAGGCGTGCCCGCTCCCCAGGTCGCCGAGTGGGCCGGCCACAGCGTCGGAGTCCTGTTGCGGGTCTACGCCAAGTGCATCTCCGGCCAGCAGCACGAGGCAAAGCGCCGCATCGAGGAGGCGACTCAGGCCCGCGACCACGAGTAGAAGATCAACTTGGGCACGTATTGGGCACAGCCACCCGCACAGAGGCACTCAGAGCCGCATTCAGCCGCACACGCCAAGATCAGCCCCGAACCAGGTTTCCCCAGTTCAGAGGGCATTTCTACAGGTGGTGGCAGGTGTTGGGTTCGAACCAACGTAGGCTGAGCCGACGGTTTTACAGACCGCTCCCTTTGGCCACTCGGGCAACCTGCCGTGACCCGTTCCGCAGAACGGGCACTGTGAAGGATAGCGGAAGCGCTCCGCGAGTTCAGCATCGCCCGCTGACGCCACCGCGACTGCCGGGCCGGCATGACCAGCATCCCACGGTGTGCGGCGATAGCCTGGTCCCGTGGCAGGTGAATCGTCATTTGACATCGTTTCCAAGATCAACCGTCAGGAAGTCGATAACGCCCTGAACCAGGCGGCTAAGGAAATTGGCACCCGATTTGACTTCCGCGGCGTCGGCGCAGCCATCACCTGGTCGGGCGATCATGCAGTCGAGATCAAGGCCAACAGCGAGGAACGCGCCAAGGCTGTGCTCGACGTCTTCAAGGAAAAACTGGTCAAGCGGTCAGTCTCGCTCAAGGTCCTGGACGCTGGCGAACCGAAGCTGTCGGGCAAGGAATACCGGCTGCACGTCGGCCTCAAGGAAGGCATTTCCCAGGAGGACGCCAGGAAGATCTCCAAGATCATCCGCGACGAGGGCCCCAAGGGCGTCCGAGCCCAGGTCCAGGGCGACGAACTCCGCGTCTCATCCAAGAAGAAGGACGAACTGCAAGCAGTTCAGGGCCTGCTCAAGGGCAAGGAGTTTGACCTGGCGCTGCAGTTCGTGAACTACCGCTAACACCGGCCGCGACGCGGAAGGCAACCGCTAACACCGGCCGCGAACCGGGAGGCAACCGCTAACACCGGCCGCGACGCGGGAGGCGATCACTTGCAGGCCGCGAACCGGGAGGCAATCACTTGCAGGCCGGACTCAAGGTGAGATAACGACCTCGTGCCAGTAGCCGCCATTCAGGTCGAGGTTGTTGCCGTGCGCCTGGCCTGGTCCGGAGTCGCCGACATAGGTGTACAGCGGGTGCCCGTCATATGTCTCCTGCAGGGCACCGCCGGTCCGGCGGATGGTGCCGAGCGTGCCGGTGACTCCGTTACCCGCGCGATCGGGGCCAGGCACCGGCGGCCAGTACTGTGCGCACGCGCCGTAGCATGCCGACGTGGTACTGGTGTCCGGAGCAAACCAGTACAAAGTTAGCCCCTTGGCATTCGCCAGGACCTTAGTACCGTTGACGACCTCGGTCCGTAGTGTGCCCACCGGCGCCGAGCCGGCGCTGTTGGCTGCGGCCCCGCCGCCGCCCGCTCCGGCCAGCGCACCGCCGAGCAGCGCAAGCGCTACGACCGAGATCCCGGCCACGGCCGTACCGGCGTAAGGCACCTGCCAGCTGGTACTCCGAGGTCTGCCAGCCCCGGCGTGCGCACCGCCGCGGGAGCCAGCACGAGGACCGGCGTCTGCCACGGCGCCAGAGTCGTGGTTGGGCACGGGGTTGGCCGCGGCGCGATTGTGGACCAGCGGCCTTGATGGCATCCGGCCATGGGCGGCAGCCCGTGCCGGTGCCGCCGCGGCGGCCAGCGCGGCCAGCGCGGCGAACGCCGCAACCTCGATGATCCCGGCCACGATTCCCGCAGTGGTCCGGACCTCGCGGAAACCGAACAGTCCGAATTGTACCGAGAGGAGGTAACCACCGAGAGTACTCAGCGCGAAGCCCGCTCCCGCCGCTGCCACCAGCCGGTTGCCGGTCGCCAGGACCAGGGCGGCGAGCCCGAAGCCGGCGATCACCTGTAGCAGGAAAAGCCAGCCGATCGTGGGGATTGTCCGGTAACCGGTGAGATACAGGTCCAGGTGAATCGCCGCAGTCGCGATCAGAAGACCTGGTCCGGTAACCCGCAGCAACTGCCGCATGCTCACCTCCGGCCGCGTAGGGAGCTCATGCCAGTTATCACGACCATAATCCGGGCCGGGTTCACGGGCCCGCAGTTCCCGGGCAAACGTCACCAGCGGTAGGTCACGGCCGGGCTCACCGGCGCCGATCCCGGCCTGGCTCGCCGGCGCGCCCGATCCCGGCCGGGCTCGCCGGAGCGCCGCTAGCCCCGGACACGCATCTGGCAGCCGGGCAAAGGTGACAGCATGCAAGAGAAAAGTGCGCTGCCTGGCGGGCCGGGCGGCGGCGCGGCGCGGAGCCATGCTGGGATAGGACACGGCCACCGACTGAGGGAGATGCCACATGGCTGTGCCGCTTCGCGACCGGAAGGCGTGGCAAGCGCTTGAGCGTCACCACGCCGAGATTGGCGCCCGTCATCTGCGCGAGTTGTTCGAGTCCGATCCCGGCCGCGGGGAGCGACTGGCCGCCGAGGCGGTCGGCATCTACCTGGACTATTCCAAGAACAGGATCACCGACGAGACAATCCGGCTGTTGATCGAGCTTGCGGAGGAATCCGAGCTCACGCAACGGCGGGACGCGATGTTCCGCGGGGAGCACATCAACGTGTCTGAGGATCGCGCGGTCCTGCACGTCGCGCTGCGCATGCCAAAGGGCGCGTCCCTGGAGGTCGACGGCAAGGATGTCATCCGCGAGGTACATGACGTGCTCGACCAGATGTCGAGCTTTGCCGACAAGGTCCGATCTGGCGAATGGACTGGCTACACGGGCAAGCGTATCCGCAACGTCATCAACGTGGGCATCGGCGGGTCGGACCTGGGTCCGGTGATGGCCTACGAGGCGCTGCGCTTCTATTCTGACCGCGAGCTGACATTCCGGTTCGTGTCCAACGTGGACTCGACCGACTTTGTCGAGGCCACGAGGGATCTGTCGGCCGATGAGACGCTGTTCATCATCTCGTCGAAAACGTTCGGCACGCTCGAGACGCTCACGAACGCGACCTCGGCCAGAGACTGGATCGTCGGTCAGCTAGGCTCGGAGCAGGCCGTCGCCAAGCACTTCGTCGCGGTTTCCACGAACGCGGAGAAGGTGGCGGCGTTCGGCATCGACACCGCCAACATGTTCGGGTTCTGGGACTGGGTCGGCGGTCGGTATTCCGTGGACTCCGCCATCGGCCTGTCGACCATGATTGCGATCGGACCGGACAACTTCGAAGAGATGCTCGCCGGCTTCCACGCGATGGACGAGCATTTCCGGACCGCACCGCTGGCGGAGAACCTGCCAGTCCTGATGGGGATGCTGTGCGTCTGGTACGGCGACTTCTTCGACGCCCAGACCGTCGGCGTCATGCCGTACGACCAGTACCTCAAGCGATTTCCCGCCTACCTACAGCAGCTCACGATGGAGTCCAACGGCAAGCACGTCACGCTCGCCGGGAAGCACGTCGACTACCAGACCGGCGCCGTGTTCTGGGGCGAGCCCGGCACCAACGGGCAGCACAGCTTTTACCAGCTGCTGCATCAGGGCACGAAGCTGATCCCGGTTGACCTGATCGGATTCGGCCGGCCACTGAACCCGCTCCGCGACCATCACGACCTCCTGTCCTCCAACGTATTCGCGCAGGCTCAGGCGCTGGCGTTCGGCAAGACCGAAGAGCAGGTACGGGCCGAGGGCACGCCGGACCGTGTCGTGCCCCACCGCGTGATGGAGGGCAACCGGCCCACTAACGTGCTGCTCGCGCGCGTGCTGACCCCCCGGCTGCTTGGCTCGCTCGTCGCGCTCTACGAGCACAGCGTGTTTACCCAGGGGGTGATCTGGGACATTGACTCCTTCGACCAGTGGGGCGTCGAGCTCGGAAAGCAGCTCGCGAGCCAGATCGCGCCCGAGCTGGAAAGCAAGGCGGAACCGCAGCTCAGCCATGACTCCTCAACCAACTCGCTGATCCGCGTCTACCGCACGCTCAAGGCCGACGACTGACCGGAGACGGCTGACAACTCAGGACAACGGAGGGGCTGACACACAATGCCAACTGACAAGCCGATGCAGCTCGGGATGATCGGGCTCGGCCGGATGGGCGCGAACCTGGTGCGCCGACTCATGCGCGACGGCCACCGGTGCGTTGCCTATGACCGTACCCCGGCCGTGGTCAAGCAGCTTGAGGCTGACGGCGCGACCGGCGCGAGCGACCTGGCCGACTTCGTCAGCAAGCTAGAGCAGCCACGGGCCATCTGGATCATGGTGCCAGCCGCGGTCGTGCAGTCCACGCTCGAGCAGCTCAAGCCCATCCTGGCCGAGGGCGACATTGTCATCGACGGCGGCAATTCCTACTACCGCGACGACATCACCAGGGCAAAGGAGCTCAAGGCGGCGGGTATCCACTACATCGACTGCGGCACCAGCGGCGGCGTATGGGGCCTGGACCGCGGCTACTGCCTGATGATCGGGGGCGAGGACGCACCGGTGCGCCACCTGGACCCGATCTGGAAGACAATCGCGCCAGGCGAGGGCAGTGCCGAGCCGACGCCGGGCATGAGCCTGGCGAAGAGCACGGCGCCGCACGGCTACCTGCACTGCGGCCCGAACGGAGCCGGGCACTTCGTCAAGATGGTGCACAACGGCATCGAGTACGGCATGATGGCGGCGATCGGCGAGGGCCTCAGTGTCATCAAGCACGCCGACGTCGGCCTGCATCCGCCGGAGGAATCGGACGCCGAGACGACGCCGCTGCGCGATCCGGACGCCTATAAGTACCAGATCAACGTCGGCGAGGTCGCCGAGGTGTGGAGGCGCGGGTCCGTCATCAGCTCGTGGCTGATCGACCTGATCGCGGCGGCGTTCGCGAGCGACCCCGACCTGAGCCAGTTCGCGGGCCGGGTGTCGGACTCGGGCGAGGGCCGGTGGACCGTGCTGGCAGCGGTCGAGGAGGGCGTTCCCGCATCGATCATCACCGAGGCGCTGTACGAGCGATTCCAGTCGCGCGGCCTTGGCGACTTCACCGACAAGATCCTTTCCGCGATGCGCTCGGAATTCGGCGGGCACGCCGAGAAGCCCGCCGCCGGAACTGCAGGCTGACCGCGGTGCAGCACGAGGTCGAGGTATCCCCGGACGCGGCTGCGGTTGCGGCCAAGGGCGCCGGCTACGTGGCGGCGCTGGCGCGCACGGCCGTCACCGAGCGCGGCCGGTTCACCTTCGCGGTCAGCGGCGGCCACACCCCCTGGGCAATGTTCAGCGAACTAGCGCACGAGGACATGCCGTGGGGCGATACGGAGCTGTTCCAGGTGGACGAGCGCGTGGCCCCCGACGGTGACCCCGACCGCAACCTGACGCACCTCAAGGCAAGCATCGGCGCGACTCCGGCCAGAGTGCACCCGATGCCGGTCAACGACCCTGACCTGGCCGCGGCGGCGGCCGCCTACGCGACCGTGCTGCCGCGGCGCTTTGACCTCGTCCACCTCGGCCTCGGGCCGGACGGGCACACGGCGTCGCTGGTGCCTGGCGATCCCGTGCTAGACGTGACCGACGCGCTCGTGGGCGTCACGCAGGCCTATCAGGGCCATCAGAGGATGACGCTCACTTACCCCGCCCTTGCCCGCGCGGATCAGCTGATGTGGCTGATCACCGGGGCAGACAAGCGGGGGCCGCTGGCCAGGCTCCTGGCAGGCGACGAATCAATCCCCGCCGGACGGGTACGGGCCGCCCGGTCGCTGGTGCTCGCGGATGCCGCTGCCGCGCCGGCTCGAGCCTGACCAGGAGGACCGATCATGACCACCGCGCCGCAGCACCATCCAGGCGACCACGTCATCGTCTTGTTCGGCGCAACCGGCGACCTGGCCAAGCGCAAGCTGCTGCCCGGCTTGTTCCACCTGGCCGCGGCCGGCCTGCTGCCGCATAAGTACCGCATCATCGGCACATCGCCCGCCAACACCGCGATCAGCACCGATCAGTTTCGCGAGCACGCCAAGCAGGCCTGCGAGGACTTCTGCATCACCAAGCCGACCGGCGAGCCCTGGGAGGCGTTCGCCCCGCAGCTGTCGTTTGCCCCTTCCGACCCGGGAGACTACGCCCCGCTGGTCGAGGAGGTCGAGCGGGCCGAGAAGGCCATCGGCGGGTCGCCGCGCCGCCTGTTCCATCTGGCCGTGCCGCCCGCCGCCTTCACCTCGGTCGTCGCGATGCTCGGCCAGTCAGGCCTGGCCACGGACAAATCCCGTGTCATCATCGAGAAGCCGTTCGGCACCGACCTCGAGTCGGCACGCAAGCTCGACGCGGCCATCCACGCGGTGTTCGACGAATCGCAGGTCTTCAGGATCGATCACTTCCTCGGCAAGGAGTCGGTCGACAACATCCTCGCGTTCCGGTTCGCGAACGGCCTGTTCGAGCCGGTCTGGAACCGGGATCACATCCGGTACGTGCAAGTCGACGTGCCTGAGACTCTCTCCATCGAGGGCCGGGCCGACTTCTACGACAAGACCGGCGCTTACCGGGACATGATCGTCACGCACCTGTTCCAGGTGCTGGGGTTCGTCGCCATGGAGCCGCCAACCGCGTTCTCCGCACGCCAGCTGCGGGCGGAGAAGGACAAGGTCTTCGACGCCATGAGGCCGATCGACCCCCGGCATGTCGTGCGGGGCCAATATGAGGGCTACCGCAAGGAGCCGGGCGTCGGCCCCGACTCCCAGACCGAGACGATGGTGGCCGTCCGGGCCGAGGTCGACAACTGGCGCTGGCACGGCGTCCCGTTCTTCCTGCGCTCGGGCAAGAGCATGGCGGCCGGGCGACAGGTGATCACGCTCGGCTTCCACGAGCCGCCGCTGCGGATGTTTCCGGCGCACCGCAAGGACACGCCGAACGGCCGGCGGAACGAGATCGTCATCGACTTCGCCGACCCCGGCTCGATCACGACCAGGTTCCTGGCGAAGGAGCCGGGCGCGGAGATGAGCCTGTCCACGGCGAGCATGGTGTTCAAGTACGCCGACTCATTCGCCTCGGCCAACGCCCTGGAGGGTTACGAACGCCTGATCCTGGACGCCATGGTCGGCGACCAGTCGCTGTTCACCAGCTCCGACGGGGTCGAGCGGCTATGGGAGATCTCCGAGCCGCTGCTCCAGGACCCGCCGCCGGTTGAGCCTTACGCACCGGGAACCTGGGGTCCGGATTCCATCAACAAGCTGATTTCGCCGTTCCGATGGCACCTGCCAGGGACCGGCTGAGGTTCGCGCCAGAATCTGCTGAAGACGGGAACGGGGTCGTCTCCCGCTAAGGAGGAGCCGTGACGCTCGGGTACGACAAGACGCTGTACCTCATGGCCTTCGATCACCGCGGCTCGTTTGAGCACGGGCTGTTCGGGGCGACACCACCGATCTCGGCCGAGGTTCATGACGGAATAGTCAAGGCCAAGGAGATCATCTTCGACGCCCACTTGAAGTCAATCGCGGACGGCGCGCCGATCAGCGCCTGCGGTGTGCTGGTCGACGAGGAGTTCGGTGCCAGCATCGCCCGCCGGGCGAAGGAAGAGGGCGTGCCGCTGGCCATGCCGGTAGAGAAATCAGGTCAGGACGAATTCCAGTTCGAGTACGGCGGGGACTTCGCCGCGCACATCGAGGAGTTCGACCCGACCTTCGCTAAGGTCCTCGTGCGCTACAACCCGGAAGGCGACGCGCCGGTCAACCGGCGGCAGGCAGGCCAGCTCGCCACGCTCAGCCGGTGGCTGCGCAAGCATGATCGCAAGTTCCTGTTCGAGCTGCTCGTACCGGCCACCACCGTTCAGCTTGACCGGTTCGACGGGCACCAGCGCGACTACGACCGTCACCTCCGACCGAAACTGGTGGTCGAGGTCATAGCGGCGATGCAGGAAGCCGACGTCGAGCCCGACGTCTGGAAGATCGAGGGCCTGGATTACCGTCACGACTGCGAGGCGGTGGTGGCCCAGGCCCGCACCGGCGGCCGCGACGGCGTGAAGTGCATCGTCCTCGGCCGTGGCGCGGACGAGCCGCAGGTCATCGAGTGGATCAGGATCGGCGCGACCGTAGACGGGTTCGACGGCTTCGCCGTCGGCCGGACTCTATGGCAGGAAGCGCTGCAGGACTACCTGGCCGGCAAGGCGACGCGAGACCAGGCGGTCTACCGGATCGCCGCCAGGTACCGCGACATGATCGACGCCTACCGTGGTGCCGAGCGGGCGGCCGCCACGACCGCTCAGGGAACGGCCGCAACGACCGCTCAGGGATCGGCGTGACAAACGCCACGGTCAAGCTGATGCTGGCCGACGTCGACGGCACGCTGGTCACGCAGGACAAGGTCCTGACCGACAGGGCGATCGCCGCCGTGCACAAGCTGCACGACGCCGGCGTGATCTTCGCGATCACCAGCGGGCGGCCACCGCGCGGCATGGCCATGCTGATCGAGCCGCTGGACATTCAGACTCCGATAGCCGGTTTCAACGGTGGCGTGATGGTCGACCGGAACATGAACGTGATCGAGCAACGGGTGCTGCCGGAGGACCTGGTGGTGCCCGTGTCCGACCTGATGAAGTCGTTCTCGCTGGATGTCTGGCTCTACAGCGGCGCGGACTGGTACGTCCCGAAGGCCGACGGTCCGCACGTGGCCCGCGAGGCCTGGACGGTCAAGTTCGAGCCGAAGATCATGCAGGACGGCGTCACCAGTCTGACCGAGAGCGTCGCCAAGCTGGTCGGCGTCAGCGACGACTATGAGGCGGTCGCGAAGGCGACCGATGCGGCCCATGACAAGTTCGGCGATCACGTCACGGCGGCGGCCTCCCAGCCGTACTACCTGGACGTCACTCACCCGCTGGCGAACAAGGGCGCGGTCGCCAAGTACCTGGCGCAGCGGTACAAGCTCGACGAGAACGACATCGCGACCATCGGCGACATGCCGAACGACGTACTGATGTTCGCGCGCTCGGGCCTGTCGATCGCGATGGGCAACGCCAGCCCCGAGGTCAAGCGCTCCGCCCGCAGGGTGACCACCTCGAACGAGGACGAGGGCTTCGCGAACGCGGTTGACCGCTTCGTCCTGCGCTAGCCTCGGCTGTCGTCGGGGCCGCCATCGAACAGCATCGACCGATATCTCTGTTCAAATGAACACCCAATGTGTTAGAACCAACACTATGGATGTTCGAGTACGGCGGCAGGCGCTGGTCGACGCGATGTTGCGCGAGGGTGAGCTTCAGGTGCGGCAGCTCGCCGGGGATCTCGGCTGCTCCGAGATGACCATCCGCCGGGACCTGGACGCCCTGGAACGCGACGGCGCCGTTCGGCGAGTACACGGCGGCGCGGTCCGCGTTAACCTGCGCCGCAATGAGCCGCCATACGCGGTCAGGACCCTGGACGCCGTCGAGGCGAAGCGGCGGATCGGCCGGGCCACCGCCGAGATGATCGCCGATGGCGAGACCATCATTCTCGACAGCGGCACGACGGCGATGGAGGTGGCGCGCGCGATTCACGGCCGGCCGATCACGGTCCTGTCGCTCGGCCTCCGGGCCCAGATGGAGCTGGCGGAAGACAGTGCCGTGCGGCTCATCGCCACCGGCGGTGACGTGCGGCCAGGTGAGCTGTCGCTCAGTGGCGAACTCGCCGAGATCGCCTTCGAACGGCTGCGCTTCGACACCTGCATCCTGGGATGCTGTGGCATTGACGCGCGCGAAGGCCTGACGACCCATCAGCCCGCGGACGCCAGGGTTCAGCGAGCTGCCATCCGGTCGGCTCGCCGCACGGTCGTGATCGGCGACCAGTCCAAGCTCGGGCTCGTGACATTCAGCCACGTGTGCGACCTGGCCAGCGTCGAGCTGCTGGTCACCGACGCCGGGCCCGACCAGGCCACCGATCTCGAGGCGCTCGGTCTCGCCGTGCAGCGTGTCTGACCCTCGCCCCGTCGCCCCGCGCTCGGCCGTGGCGGCGGTCTTCTTCGCGCTCGGAGCTGCTGCCGGGACGTGGGCGGCGCGGATACCGGCCCTGAAGGCGGAGCTGCACCTGTCGGCCGGAGTGCTCGGGCTGGTACTGCTCGGCCCGGCCATCGGCTCGATGCTGGCCATGCCGGCTACCGGTGCCCTGCTGGGCGCGGTATCACCGCGGCGGGTCGCTCAGCTCGGCGTGCTGGCCGTGGCGGGCCTGCTGCCGCTCACCACGTTCGCAGGATCGGCATGGCAGCTGTTTGCCGTGCTGGCCGGCTGGGGCGGCGGAATCGGCATGACCGACGTCGCGATGAACACCGAGGCGGCGGCCGTCCAGGAGCACCTCGGGAAGACAACGATGTCCAGGTTCCACGCCGCCTACAGCGCAGGCGGGCTGGCTGGCGCGGGAGCCGGAGCCTTCGCGGCCGCCGCGGGCATGCCCGCGCGAGCCAACTTCGCGCTCGCGGCGGCCATCATCCTCGCGGCCGGAGCGGGCTGCGCGCACCTCTTCTCGGCGGCCCCGGCCGCGCACCCCTCGCATCGGGCCGCGCGATCACGCTGGCCGACGTGGTCCTGGACCCTGGCCTGCCTGGCGGCCGTGGCGTTTGGCAGCTTCCTGGCCGAGGGGGCCGCAAGCGACTGGAGCGCGGTCTACCTTCACAGCTCGCTCGGCGCATCACCCGGCGAGGCCGCGATCGGATACACAGTGTTCTCAGCCGCGATGCTCGGCGGCCGGCTGGCCGGTGACCGGCTCACCGACTGGGCCGGACCCGCCCGCCTCGTGCGAGCGTCGGCCGGCCTCGCCGCCGTCGCCTTCCTCGCCGCGCTCCTGATCGGCCGGCCAGCGGCGGGAATGGCCGGCTTCGCCATCCTCGGCGCGGGCCTGTCGGTGGTCGTGCCGATCGTCTTCACGGCCGCATCCCGGCTGGGACTGCCCGGCCCCAATCTCGCGCTGGTTACCTCGACCGGGTATACGGGCATGCTCGTCGGCCCGGCGGTCATCGGCGGCCTGGCCGAGGTCGTCGGCCTGCCCGCCGCTCTCGGCGCAATCGTGGTCATCACCACGATGACGGCCATCCTGGCCGGCGCGGTCAGGCCCAGTGCGTCCACCGCTTCGGCTCCGCTCCGTCAGCCGGCCGAGGATCGGCGCTTACGCGCAGGACCGCCGGCGCGGACCGCCGGCATGAATGGCGCAACAGGACCCGTGCGAGACAGTCGCCGCGGCCGTGCTCAGGCTTCTTCGGCCAGGCGCCGGACGCCCTCAAGAGTGGCCGTCATGTTCGCGTGATGCTCCGCCAGCCGACGGCGCAGGATGCGCGACTCCTTGTCCGGCATTTGCGCGATGAGCTCGGTGACGCCGCTCTGGCCAGGCCCGATCTGGACCCACTGGGTTACTCGCGTCCCATCGCCGTCCGGGGCCAGCGTGAATCGCCAGCGCGCGGCCGGAGCCGCCACGTCACCGACCGCCCAGCCGAACACCCGCTCGGGTTCATATTCGCAGACGGTCGAGACCGTCTCCCAGGTGCCTCGCAACGGATGATGGTTGCGGCCGCGGAACCGGGCGCCCAGGGCCGGGGCGGTGGCTCCGTCCAGCCACGTGCCGCCCTGGAACTCGGAGCTGAAGGCGGCAGGCATCTGGATGTCACATACCAGCGGCCACACCGCCGGCGGCGGCACGGCGATGACCAGCTCGGCCGCGGCCGTCGGGCAGTCGGCGAACCGCAGTTCGGCGTCGTCCACGGTGCCAGGTTACGCCGGCCAGCTCGGGCAGGTAATGGCTGAACTTCGCGAGTATGACGCACCACCCCGCAGCTAACTTGACGCGGAGCGTAACTAGGATCAGATTGCCTAATCCGGAGTTCAGAGCCACTACCTGCGTGAACCTCGACACAGCCGTTTGCGTCATACAGAGCGAACATGGTCGCTCGCTCGTCTGTACTAGAATCGCGTTATAGCCGCCGTCACGGAGCGCTCCTGACTTGCGGTCTCGTGGTTGTGGCTGTGGGCGACCAACGCCGGTGCGCCGGATTGGTGCAGCCGATGCTTTCTAACCTGAAGGCGCCCCGAAAATGGGGTGTTTGCAAAGATGCACGCCGTCACCGCGTCTGTTACCCGGCCTCGGCGCGTTGAGGAGGCCCGGAAACTGTGACCAAGCAGGTCCAGCAGCTCGATCGTGTCATCATCAGGTTCGCGGGCGACTCCGGCGACGGCATGCAGCTCGCCGGAGACAGGTTCACCCAGGAGACCGCGACCTTCGGCAACGACCTCTCGACCCTGCCAAACTTCCCGGCGGAGATCCGCGCTCCGGCCGGCACCCTTCCCGGCGTGTCGAGCTTCCAGCTGCACTTCGCCGACCACGACATCCTGACGCCAGGCGACGCACCTGATGTGCTGGTCGCGATGAACCCCGCGGCGCTCAAGGCGAACCTTGATGACGTGCCGCGCGGCGCGGACATCATCGCCAACACCGATGAATTCACCAAGCGCAACCTCTCCAAGGTCGGATACCTGGCGAATCCGCTTGAGGACGGGTCCCTCGACGCCTATCAAGTGCACGCGATACCAATCACGTCGGTGACCGTCAAGGCCCTCGAGAACTTCGACATCACCCGCAAGGACGCCGAGCGCGCGAAGAACATGTTTTCCCTCGGCCTGCTGTCCTGGCTGTATAACCGGCCAGTCGAGGGAACGATGAAGTTCCTCGAGTTCAAGTTCGGCAGTAAGCCGGAGATCCTGGCCGCGAACAAGGCGGCATTCCAGGCTGGCTGGAACTACGGCGAGACGACCGAGGCGTTCTCGGTCCAGTACGAGGTCAAGCCGGCCGAACTGCAGCCGGGCACGTACCGCAACATCACCGGCAACAGCGCGCTCGCCTATGGGCTGGTGGCCGCGTCCCGCCGGTCGGGGCTTCCGTTGTTCCTCGGGTCTTACCCGATCACCCCCGCGTCCGACATCCTGCACGAACTCTCCAAGCTCAAGCGGTTCGGCGTCCGCACCATGCAAGCCGAGGACGAAATCAGCGGCGTTGGCGCGGCCCTCGGCGCATCTTTCGGCGGCGGCCTGGGCGTGACCAGCACGTCAGGCCCTGGCATGTGCCTGAAGGCCGAGACCATCGGCCTCGCGGTCTCAGTCGAGCTGCCGCTGATCGTCTGCGACATCCAGCGAGCAGGCCCGTCCACCGGCATGCCGACCAAGACCGAGCAAGCCGACCTGCTGATGGCGCTCTTCGGGCGGAACGGGGAGTCCCCCGTGGCAGTCCTCGCCCCGGCCACGCCGGCCGACTGCTTCGACACAGCGATCGAGGCCGTGCGCATCGCGGTCAAGTACCGCACGCCGGTGATCATCCTTTCTGACGGCTACCTGGCGAACGGGTCCGAGCCCTGGCGCATCCCGAACGTTCACGGACTGGCCAGGCTGCGCGACGAATTCAGCTTCGCCAAAGAGGCGGCGGCCGACGGTCAGGAGTTCCGCCCGTTCCAGCGTGACCCGAAGACGCTGGCCAGGCCCTGGGCCATCCCCGGCATCCCCCGGCTGGAGCACCGGATCGGCGGCATCGAGAAGGCGGACGTCTCCGGCACCATCTCGTATGACCCCGACAACCACGACCGGATGGTGCGGCTGCGCCAGGCGAAGATCGACGGCATCGCGGCCGACATCCCGCCACTGGAGGTCGACGACCCGGACAAGGACGCCAGGGTGCTGGTCCTCGGATGGGGATCGACCTACGGGTCGATCGGGGCGGCGGTACGCCGGGTGCGGCTGTCCGGCGGCTCGGTCGCGCAAGCGCACCTGCGGCACCTGTCGCCGTTCCCGGCTAACCTCGGCGAGGTGTTGCGCGCGTACGACAAGGTCCTCGTGCCCGAGATCAACCTCGGTCAGCTCGCCCTGCTGCTGCGTGGCCGTTTCCTGGTCGACGTGGTCTCGTACAACCGCGTCCGCGGCCTTCCGTTCCGGGCGTCCGAACTGGCCACCGTCATCCAGGATGTGATCGCCAATGTCTGAGCTAGAGTTCCCTGAGCCAGGCCACCGGCTCGGCTCGCTGACGCTGGTGCCCAGGGCCGACGAGAAGCAGACGGCCAAGGAATTCAAGTCCGACCAGGAAGTGCGGTGGTGCCCCGGCTGCGGCGACTACGCCATCCTGGCGGCATTCCAGTCGTTCCTGCCGGAACTGGAGATCCCGCGCGAGAACCTCGTCATCATCTCGGGCATCGGCTGCTCGTCTCGCCTGCCGTACTACGTGAACAGCTACGGCATGCACTCGATCCACGGCCGCGCGCCGGCCATCGCGACCGGCCTGGCCTCGTCGCGCCCCGACTTGTCGGTCTGGGTCATCACCGGTGACGGAGATGCGCTGTCGATCGGCGGCAACCACCTGATCCACGCGCTGCGCCGGAACGTGAACATCAAGATCCTACTGTTCAACAACCGGATCTACGGGCTAACCAAGGGTCAGTACTCGCCGACATCTGAGCAGGGCAAGGTCACTAAGTCGACGCCCTTCGGCTCGCTGGACACGCCGTTCAACCCGGTGTCACTCGCCCTCGGCGCCGAAGCCGGTTTCGTGGCCAGGACGATCGACTCCGACCGCAAGCACCTGACCAGCGTGCTGCGGGCCGCCGCCGACCACAAGGGCACCGCGTTCGTCGAGATCTACCAGAACTGCCCGATCTTCAACGATGACGCGTTCCTGCCGGTGACCGAGCCGGGCGCACGGGAGCAGCACGTGATCCGCCTTGAGCATGGCGAGCCGATCAGGTTCGGTGCCGATGCGGGCATGGGCTTGCGATTCAGCCGATTCGGCTCGCTAGAGGCGGTGCCGGTCGCAGACGCGGATCCGGCTTCGCTGCTGACCCACGACGCTCACGCGCCCGACCCTTCCTATGCGTTCGCGCTGTCGCGGCTGGACAGCTCGGACTTCGCGCATACCCCGATCGGCGTATTCCGCAAGGTCGAACGGCCCAGCTACGACGAGCTGATGGCAGCGCAGATCGACTCGGCCCGGCAGAAGCAAGGCCACGGCGACCTCGCCGAGTTGCTAGCGGGCACCGATACGTGGCAAGTCGGCTAGTAGCCGATGACCACTGCGGGGGGTTCCGAGGGGTCGTCCCCCCAGCCGAAAACGACGGGCCGTCCCGGGGGGACGAAGTCACCGCGGAGCGTGTACGTCTCGCGGTCGGGCCCGGTGACGACCGTGGTCCTCGATCGGCCCGAGGTCCGCAACGCCGTTGACGCGCCGACGGCGGCCGCGCTCGCCGAGGCGTTCGCCGACTTCGACGCCGACGCCGACGCCGCCGTCGCCGTGCTCTTCGGAGCCGGCGGGACGTTTTGCGCGGGCGCGGACCTCAAGGCGATGGGCAGCGAACTGGGCAACAAGACCACGCCGGACGGCGACGGGCCGATGGGCCCGACGCGGATGCGGCTGTCCAAGCCGGTCATCGCGGCGGTGGCCGGTTACGCGGTCGCGGGCGGTCTCGAGCTGGCGCTCTGGTGTGACCTGCGGGTCGCGGAGCAGGACGCTGTGTTCGGTGTGTTCTGCCGCCGCTGGGGGGTGCCGCTGATCGATGGCGGCACCGTCCGGCTTCCCCAGGTGGTCGGGATGGGCCGGGCGCTCGACATGATACTGACCGGTCGCCCGGTACCTGCTTCAGAGGCGTACCAGATCGGCCTGGCCACGCGGCTGGTGCCAGTCGGTCATGCCCGCGAGGCCGCGGAGCAGCTAGCCAGGGAGGTGGCCGCGTTCCCCCAAGAGTGCATGCGAAGCGACCGGGCGTCCACGCTGGAGAGCACGTCGCTCGGCTACTCCGAGGCGATGGCCAATGAGTTCTCCCGCGGCATGGCCACGCTGGCCCACCCTGGCGTTTTCGAGGGCGTGGCGAGATTCCGCGGCGGCGCGGGCCGCGGTGGCGCGCCGACGTGAGCGCGCGCTAACCTGACCGGAGTCCCAGGCGTCTCACCCGTGTCGAGAACTGGGAGATGGCACGAGCGGGAGACGGGGCATGAATTCACTGCGCACGATGCTGGCGGGTGTGTCCGCGGTCGGCGTCATCGGGATGATCCTCTCGGTAGCCAACGCCGATCCGGCACGATCCGCTGTCGCGAGCGCGACGCCGGCGTTGTGCAAGTCGGCGCAGCGGCCCAAGTTCGCCGCCGACCTGTCCCGCAGCCTGCAGCGGGCCATCCACGACCGGAACTCCGACCTGGGATTCGCGGTTTCCGACCCGGCGCTTGATCTGACGTGCGGGCTCCACGAGGCTCGGCGCTTCGACGCGGCCAGCACGATCAAGGTGACGATCATCAGCGCGCTGCTGCTT
Organism: Streptosporangiaceae bacterium; assembly: GCA_030041135.1. Lineage (GTDB taxonomy): Bacteria > Actinomycetota > Actinomycetes > Streptosporangiales > Streptosporangiaceae > JAJYUU01. Next base: position 20,103 of record JASHOL010000132.1, read on the forward strand.
AAGGAGGGCGGGCCGAGCCACCTGACCAAGGCGCAGAGAAGCCTCGCCTGGCTGATGATCACCCAGTCCGACAACGACGCCGCGACCGACCTCTGGAACGAGGTTGGCATGACCGACATGCAGCGCTTCCTCGACCGCGCCCGCATGACTCACACCGAGCTCAACGAGGCATGGGGGCTCACGCAGGAGACCGCGCAGGATGAGCTCACCCTGCTGCAGCTGATCGCCAATTCGAACAAGGTGCTCAGCACGGCGTCGCGCCGGTACGTGATATGGCTGATGGACAGCGTCATTCCCAGTGAGCGCTGGGGCGTTCCCGTGGGCGCGCCCTCCAGCCTCAAGGTGGCGGTCAAGAATGGCTGGCTCCCGTACCCGGAAGAGAACGACTGGCATATCAATAGCCTCGGCGTGTTCCGCGGCCATCGCGTGCTCTACGAGATCGCGATGCTGACCAGCGGCAATTCGACGGAGAGCTACGGCATAGCAACGATCCAGGCTGCCGCTCGGGTCATCAACGTCGGCATCGCCGGGCAATGACTGGTTTCGCCTGCGGGCCTGCGCCGGCCTACAGTGCGGCGTGAGCGATTCGACGGCTCCCGCCGCCACTACAGCAGCGACCGCCCGCACCGGCATCGCCGGGCCGGATTCGTCGTTCCCGGACTTCAGGTTCGCGCCGAACATCGGTCAGCACGCTGACGTCTACGAGATCGAGAACCTCGCCTTTCACCGCGCCGGCCACGTGCTCGCGGCGATGCGCGGACTGGCGCCTTGGGCCGGGCGCACAATCGTGGACCTCGGCTGCGGCACCGGGTACTGGTTGCCTGTCTACGCGGCCGACGCCGGGCACGTTATCGGCATCGAGCCTGATCCTGCGCTCAGGGCAGCGGCTGTGCGCCGCATAAGCTCGACGGCCCCCCGTCGCGCACAGGACGTGCTCGCCCGATCTGCACAGGACGTGCTCGCCCGGTCTGCACAGGACGTGCTCGCCGGATCTGTGCAGGATGTGCTCGCCGGGCCCGCCGTCGACGTGCTCGCCGGATCTGCCGAGCACATCCCGCTCTCCGATGCCTGGGCCGACGTGGTGCACGCTAGGTTCGCCTATTTCTTCCCGCCCGGCACGGAGGCGGGCCTGACCGAGGCACTGCGGGTTCTGAAGCCCGGCGGCCAGCTGGTCGTGGTGGACAACGACTATCGCTGGGGCGACTTCGCCGAGCTGCTTGCCGCCGCCGCGCTGAACCCGCCGCTGCAGACCGCCGCGACAACGGACCGGTGGTGGGCCGAACGGGGTGCCACCCGGCACGAGGTGCGGTCGGAACTCCGCTTCACCAGTCGGCAGGACCTGGCTGCGGTGCTGCACATTGAGTTTCCGGCCGAGGTAGCGCGGGCCTGGCTTGACCGGCATCCGGCCGTTAGCGGACTCACCTACGGCTACGTGCTGTTCGCCGTTACCGCCTGAGGCCGATCCAGCGGCCGGTGGCCGTCCGGCCGCGATCTGGCCCAGGTAGCCGCGAGCACGCCAGAACAGACTAGCGCCGCACCGAGCACCTGAATTAGCGTCGGCTGTTCGCCCAGCACGATGTCCGCGAGCACCAGCGCCGCTGCCGGCTGCAAGAGCAGCAGCAAGGACGACATGGCCGCCGGCAGTCGCGGCAGTGAGGAAGTGATCAGCAGCCAGCCCGCCGTCTGGCTCATAAGCGCCAGCATCAGCAACCAGCCGAACGACTGCCAGGGGATGTGCAGCTGCAGACCGCCGAAGGCGAGCCCGAGCAGCAGCGAGCCGACCGCTGCCCCGCCCGTTGCGTCTGCTAGCTGGCCCGCGATGTGCCTGGCCGGCCCGGCGGTCTGCCGCAGGATCAGCAGAAACCCGGCGTAGGCCGCCGAGGTTCCCACGCCGTAGCCGATGCCCGCCAGCGGGTCCAGGCCCGCTGCTCGTCTTCCGGCAAGCCCGGAGACGAGCACGACGCCCAGCAGCACGACCGGCAGCATGATCAGATACCGCCGGCCCGGCCGCTCCCTGAACAGCAGCCAGGCCAGGACGGCAACGAACAGCACCTGCAGGTTGCCGAGGACGGTCGCCACGCCGGCGCCCACGTCGGCGATGGAGTGGTTCCACAGGATCAGGTCGATGGCCAGGAACAAGCCGGCCACCCAGGCCCCGAGGCGGCGCCTGACCGGACGCGGCCCCTTGTTGCGCTGCTCAAGCACCGCGAGTGGCACCAGTACCGGCAGCGCCAGTGCGCAGCGATAGAACGCCGTTGTCGCCGGCCCGACACCGGCCAGCGTGACCAGGATCGCCGATGACGAGATGCAGGCCGCGCCGAGAGCTGCTCGCGCGGCCGGCCGCCTGGTGAGCCAGGACGGGCTCATGAGCCTGCGGGTTCTGGTGCGTGGAGGACGCCGGGGCGGCCGGCCTGCTCCCGACCGGGCTCTCGGACAGGAACGTTGGCTGTCAGGACTGTCTCGTCGTACGGTACTGACATGGCCAACACTGTAGGCCGGCCGCCTGACAGGAGTCAAAGTCATTTTGATACTGACCAGTTGGAGGCGATGACCGGCTGCGCCGACCTCATCAACTCGGGCCGTTCTCGCGACGGCGACGAGTTGCCAGACCTTCCGGCGGTGCAGGCGTTCGCCGACCGTTACGCCTTCTACGGAGTGCCAGGCACTCCCGGCGACGTCGCCCGGCTGCACGGCTATCGCGCCCGGCTTGACGAGATCGCGGTCGACTGCGAGGAGCACGCAGTTGACGGGGCGATCGAGAAACTCAACGCGCTCCTCGCCGAGACCGGTGCGAGCCCGCAGATCGCCGCCCATGACGGCCGCGGGCCCCACCTCCACGTGTCGAGGCCCGAGTCGCCGCTCGCGGACCGGATGGCGGCTCACTTCGCCATGGGCCTGGCCTGGCTGGTGGTGGCCGGGCAGGCAGGCCGCGTGCGCAGCTGCGACTCCCCGACCTGCAACAGCGTGTTCGTGGACCTGTCAAGGAACCGCTCTCGCCGCTACTGCGACAGCCGGACCTGCGGTAACCGGCTGCATGTCGCCGCCTACCGTGCCCGCAAGCTGGCCGCGGGCTGACCCCCTGGGCTACGACTTCGGCTTGAGACTCGCCCAGCTCGTCGGGTAGCCCGAGGGCAGGGTTCCGTAGCCGGTCTCGCTGTAGTTGGGTCCGGCGGGAACGCCAAGCGTCTGCAGCAGGGTGTCGAAGTTAAGCCCGACCTCGGTCGGGAACGGCCCGTCGCCGCTGATGGCGCCGGCCACGGGCAGCTGCGATTCCGCGGAGAGCCCATCCGGCATGGCCCAGCCGGTCTCTATCCCGGCACTGCCGTTGAACATGTTGGCGATGACCGTGGAAGACGACACCTTCTGCCCGACCTGGACGGCGGGCGTCACGTCCTCGGCCACGTAGACTTGCAGGCCGGCCGCGGGACCGGAGGTCAGCTGATAGGTGATCCAGCCCCCGCCGGGCCAGCCGGCATTGTCGGCGGTGGCGTTGGTGATGACGGCGTTGCCGAGGGCGTAGATCGGGCCCGACCCGCCGAAGTCACAGCCCATGTCGACCCGTTCGGGAAGCAGCCCGCTGATGTCCCTGAGGGGGTTGCGGTAGACCGGCGCCGTGGCCGTCCTCACGGCCTTGACCGCGTGACGTGCGCGGACCGACTTGCTCGCCGGCGCATGCAGCCGGCCGTTCGGCCGGCCCTTCGGTAGGGCCGACGATGTGCGCGGTCTTGCCGATGTGTGCTGACTTGCCGACGCCGCCAACGGCCCGTTGTGGCCCTGACCGGAGCCACCGCGGCCGCCGCCCGGCGTGCCCGCCTCGTCCTTCAGGGCGTCCGCCAGCCCTGAAGTCGAGTGCGGAGCTGAAGCCGGCCACGACGTGACAGCGAACGCAGCGCCGGCGCCGGCGATGAGGGTGATCCCGGCGGCGGCCGCGATCAGCGCGGGTCCGCCGCCGAGGAGGGACGACCTTCGCGCCCGCTTGCGGTGACGGGCAGATCCAGCCGGCGGGCCGGCTGAGAATCGCGACGGCTTCCGGTGCCGGGCGGAGTGGCTGGACACGGCTGGCCTTCGGTCGGGGCGCGGTCACGGCGCTCGGCTTTCACCTGCTTTGCCGAGTCAGGGTTACCGCCTGACCAGCTGCGTGCCGACGCCTGTGCGGGGTTCAGGGCACGGGAATCACGGTGAGGTGACGCGTCGTGCGCGCTAGGTGCTTGCGGCTACCCACGATGCACCTATTCCGGCCCCGGTATGACCTGATTACCGAAACTCGAAGGTGACTTACCTCATTTTTACCCCTAAATTGCCTTCCCTTCCGTCCCGTGCGACTCGGTAACACCAAATTTCACAGTCACCACCTGTAGTGAGACCGCGGTGCTACGAGGCTGAACTCGTGCAGGTACCCGGGCGGGCCCAGGTCTCACCCCGAGCGGAACCCGGCGAGGAAGGCGCCGGTCAGCCCTACCGGCGTACCCAAACGGGAGAGACCGGGCCGGGCACGTGGATCACCCGCCAGCCGTGGGTACCGCCGGGTGTCAGCGAGAGCACCTCGCGGGTCGTCCCGCCTGTCCACCCGCCCAGGCAGCCGAGGTAGTAGCCGACGTACGGCGAACTCGGAATGAAGCACGGTGGCCTGATCCCATCCCGCCGCAGCGCATTCGCTTCCTGGAGGAACGGCCTGGTCTGCTTTGCGTTCGCTGCTAGACCGTCCAGCACGACGTGCTGAGAGATGATGCCAGAGAGCAGGAACACGCCCGCCAGCGCCAGCCCGGCCTTTCTTGGCTCGAAGGAGGTGACGAGCCAGGCGACGCCGTCCGCGGCGACGATAGCGAGCAGCGCCCAGCAGGGGAGGAAGTAGCGAGGGGCGCCGAACGGCACGAAGAAGATGTAGAGGAGCCCGACCCAGGCGGCGGTGAGGAAGGCGAGCAACGCCGAAGCCTTGGTCGGCCGCCGCCAGGCCGCGTACAGGCCGACCGCGACCACGACGAAGAACGCGAGCCACCACAGGTACACCGCGGGGTGGCTGAAGCCCGGATGGCAGGGCGTCGGGTCTCCGTATGGCGCAGGCTGGCAGTACCAGGGGCCGCTCATGGTCTTGATCTGCATTAGCAGCGAGAAGTTCACCCGGAACGGCGGCGGCTCCTGCCCGGCCAGCTTGATCCGGCTGCCGAGGCCGCCGAACCACAGGTAGGCCTCGGCGACCCAGTCCACCACGCCAAGCGCCACTCCGATGGTCATCGCGATGAGCACCCGTGGCTGCCGCCAGCCGCGGACGAGCAGCGGGGCGGCGACCGTCGGGGCGAGCATGAACACGATGTTCTGCAGGCGCATCATCACGATGACCAGGGCGCAGAACGCGATCAGCGGCAGCACGAGGCCAGCCCGCATCCGCCGCTCGACGGCCTGCAGCAGAAGCCCGGTGATAGCCAGCCCGCCGAGCGCGGTCCACAGGTCGGGGTAGACCTGGACGCCGCTGATCTCGGTGATCGCCAGGCTCCCGAAGATTAGCCCGGCGACGGCCAGGACCCAGGCCGGACGTAGCCCGCGCCAGCACAGCAGCGAGCCGAACAGCGCCAGGCCTGACAGCACGGCCATCCAGATCCGCAGCGCCGTCAGGGAGGTGGTGAGCAAGGTCACAGGGGCCGCCAGCAGACCGACTCCGTGCCCGTGCACGGGCGGGAGGAAGACGCCGGAGGAGCGGACGCTGGTGCGCGCGATGTAGGTGATCTCGTCGGCACCCAGCGGCAGCTTCAGGAGCTCAGGGACCAGCTCGGACAGCACGAACAGCACGCAGACGGCAACGAGCCAGACCAGGCTGTCGGCGCGCGGCACGACCGATCGGCCCTGGCGCCTGACAGGCTCTGACTGCTCACGCTGCGTAGTCTCGTGCATTCATATCCCCTCACCACACTGAGGACATCATCTCCGCCCGCCTCAGCTGGCTTGCGGCCCCGGTTACGCCTGAAACTATATAGACAGCGAAAGCCGGTTAAGTGACAAAGATCGTGGTCGGCCGCCAGGCCGGGGTCCCGTCCAGCGTCAGGCGGCTGTCGCGGCTTCGTGAGGCACCGGCCCGGCCTGCCGGACTGCCGTCCCGCGTCAGGCGGCGCGGCGGCTGGGCCAGGCGCCCGGCCGGCCTGCCGCTCGACAGTCACCCCGAAGACACCTCGTTCCCTCCCCTTG
>JASHOL010000013.1 GCA_030041135.1 Streptosporangiaceae bacterium
CGCTCACGGATCCCGGCGCAGCTCTTGCTCCGCCGGGATCGCACATAGTAGAAGGAACTGGTGGGAAGCAAGGCAGGCGTCGCGCTTTACGTCCTTGCGCTGGTCGCTGTCGTGGTCGGCGTGGATGTCATATTCCTCAGGCACCAGCTCTGGCCGCGGCTGATAGTGAACATCGGGATCGTGCTGGTCTTCGCGGCCGTCTACTTCGTGTTCGCGAAGCGTCCATGAGCAGAGCCGCTGCCGCCGCCGGCTGAGCCTGCGCTGGCGCATGCTCGCTAGCGCGCCCAAGGTATGGGAGTGTCCGGGCTGACATAGCGCCATTCAGCTTCCCGGGCTCGCGCGTGCGCGTCGGCCAGGTCGATGTGGTAGTGATCAGCAATTCGCATGAGGCAGTAGAGGATGTCCGCCAGCTCGTTCGCGACACGGTCGGCGCCGGCCTGGTATCCCGGCTTGCCGTCGCGGTCGGCGAGGTAGTAGCCCTCGGTCGTGAGGATGGCCTTGGAGAGGTCTCCGACCTGTTTGGCCAGTTCTATGATCACGATCTCCAGGGTCCATTGCCGCCGTTCGTGAGCGTCGAATGCCGCGGCTACCTGGCGATTCATCTGTGCAAGCTCCCCGAAGGTGTACGTCATTGGGCCATCATCGCCGAAGCCCCTGGCCCTTGGCTGGACCGCCGTCGCACCCGAGCAGGCCGGTTGTACGATTAGTCAGCTAACGAGTCAATTATCGAATTCGCCGTTACGCACGCCTCCGATGAACGCACTCCATTCAGACGACGTGAACCGGAGAATCGGCCCCTCGGCCGACTTGCTGTGGCGCACACCGATGTGCCCACCGGGCAGGGCTGCGACCTCGACGCAATCGCCATTCGCGAAACTGAGTGAGCTTTTGACCCAGTGCGAACCCGACGGCTCTGCGGCGTTGCGGCGGTCGGAGGAAAGGTTTGACACGGTATTGACCTCATTGGATATCGCAGTAAGGCACGCGAATGCATTCAACCACGCTAGCAGTTACTCATTCACCAGCACTACCACTTGACCAGCACGACTCGGCGGTTTCGATAATTTGTGCCCTAGAATCGGCCGGGTCGAGCGATGCGCTGACAAGTGACTGGAAGACGAGCGTGTGCAAGTAGGCCTCTTGCTCGTCTTCGACCGTGAATACCGTTTTCAGCTGCTCGCTGGCTACGACATCCTGAAGTGTTCCGCCCGTATCTGCGACGAAGTGAAAGATGACGAAAGCGGGCCCCAGCACCGTGTGCTGCGCGTCGAGAGGCAGGATCCTGATCGTGATGTTCGGCCGCTCGGTCAGTTCGCGCAGATGCATGAGCTGGCGATACATCACCCGTTCGTCGCCGATCCGGCGCCGCAGGATCGACTCATCGAGCACGACGTCCACTTGTACTGCCGGCTCGCGAGTCAACACTCTCTGGCGTTGCATGCGGACCCGGACAAGCCGCTCGATCAATCCGGGTGCGATCGGCTCGATCAGGCCGTAATTGGCGATAATGTGTCGAGCATAGGACTCAGTTTGCAGAAGTCCCGATACGACCTCGGCGTGCCAAATGGCGATAGAGTTTGCCTCGTGCTCAAGTCCGATGTACTGCTGGTAATCGGCGGATAGCTCGTCGGCGAAGTCCTCCCACCAGCCCTTCTGAGTAGCATCTTTGGCGAGCTGCAGGAGGCGAGCGCGGCGCGAACCGGTGACTCCGTAATAGTCGAGCAGCTTCTCCACCTCGTCAGGTTTCAGTCCCGTTCTCGCTAGCTCGTACCGGCTTATCTTGGACGGCGACCACTTGAGAGCCGCGGCAACGCGATCCGCGCTGCGGCCCGAACTCTCCCTGATCGCGCGCAACTCGGCCGCGAGTCGGCGCCGCCGCACCGTGGGGCTTCCTGGCATGCCCATTGCGGCATCCTCCTTCGCTCCGGGCCCGTCGCACAGGACTCGACGACCGCGGCGGCTGGCAGCCGCGGCACTTGTTGCGGTGAGACGTGCCCTGAGAGTCTCATTGCAACTCGCCGTTAGGTCCTGCGCAACCTGGGGGCGCCCCGTGGGGCGACTCCGCGCCGAGCATCTGGGGTTCTGGGTGCAACGTTCCCGCCCTCGGCGGTGTCTTCATGCCGGACAGGCAAACGCAAGAGGAGGACATCGTGGCGCTGCGCATTTCGAAGGCCGAGCTTCCCGCCGGGCTCAGGGAGTCCTTGATCGGGCAGCTGGGTGCCGTCCCTGAGCCAGTGGAGGTGTCGTACAACAACCCGGACGTAGCGGTGGCCATCCAGGAGTTCTCGGCCCAGGTGGCCGGGTGGGACGCCGTCGGTACGAGCCTGAAGACGTTCGCGCACATGGCCGTCGCGGCCTCGGCGCGGCTGCTGGATCTGCGTAGTGAGAAACCCGCAGAAGCTGACGCGGCTGGGTAAACCCGCCGAACTCATCAGATAACGCCGAACGCCGATAAACGAGCACCGTGACTACAACGCAGGAGTTGTCAACAGTGGCAGGAGTTGTCAGCAGTGGTAGAAGACGCCGGACGTCACCGGGCCAGGGCCCTCCGCTACTAGGTGGCTACTGCCTATGTGAGCGGCCGCTGCAGGTGCTGCCGTGCCGGCCAGACTGAATCCGGCCACGGCCAGCATCAAGGCAGCAGCAGGAATGACAATTCCTCGCCCGATCCGCATGAGTCCTCCACGACATTCCCCGAGGTCAGCGACCAGGTTGTGGGCGCAGCCAACCGGAACGGCGCGTCTTCTTGTAATGGCGCCGTTCGCCTTCTGGAGGCATTCTTGCACTTTGTCGAGCCATTACTGAAATACTAAATGGTGCCGTGAGTGCTGCCATGAAATGTGCCGTGAATGATGCCGTTCACTTATAGCTGCGACTTTCATTCGGCTGTGCACTGCAATACCGGGTGAAACTCTCATCGCCCGCCGTTTAGAAAACGAGCAGCGCGACCAGGTCCATTTGCGTGTAATGGTTTGGAATTCTTATGGTGATAAGCAACCTTGTTTCCCTAATGTTCGAGTAGTAGTGTTCGCACCGTGTCTACCGCGGCTACGGCTCGTCGCTTGGTCGGCCGCGACAGCGAACTGACCACGCTGATTACGCTCATGGCAGACCTGGCCGGAGGCCGCGGCAGTTCTGCGCTAATCGAGGGCGAGCCGGGGATCGGCAAGTCAGCACTGGTACGCGCCGCCGTCGCCGAGGCAGCAGATCTTGGCAGTCAGGTCTTCTGGGGAGCCGGCGACGAACTTGGACAGGCGCTTCCGCTGCTTCCGCTACTCGACGCGTTACGAGTGCGAGAGCCGCATGGGGATGCCCGGCGCACCGCGATCGCCCGGCTGCTACGTGGGGAATCGGCGGCTCCTGGCGCGGATCTCTCGGCGGTCTTAGCCGAGCAACTGCTGGCGCTTGTCGCCGAGCAGTCCGCAGCCCGCCCGACGATTCTGGTGATCGACGACCTGCACTGGGCAGATCACGCCACGATTGCGCTGTGGGAACGGCTCGCACGGTCTGTGCCACCGGTGCCGCTCATGCTCGTCGGCACCATGCGGCCGGTGCCCAAGCGCGACGAGTTGCTCGCGCTTAGGCGTGCTGTCCCTGATACCGTTCAGCTCCGGCTCGGCGGACTCACTGACGCGGCCGTAGCGGAGCTGGTTGCGGCCCTGGCTGGCGGCAAGCCCGACGACAAGCTGCTCCGGTTGGCCGGCGGCGCGGCCGGAAACCCGCTCTACATCACCGAACTGGTCGCTGCGCTGGCTCGAGGGTCTTGTCTGGCCGTCACCGACGCTGGCGCCGTCGCGCTGACCGGCGGATCGGCGCCCGCCTCGCTGTCGGCCGCCATCGCCGATCGGCTGGGCTTCGTATCCGGCCCGGTGCGTGAGGTCGTACGCGCGGCCGCCCTCATTGGGGTGGAGTTCGCCGTTGCCGACCTGGCCGCCGTCTTGGGCCGCGGAGTCGCCGATCTGGTGCCGGCTGTTGACGAAGCGCTGGCCGCGGGCATCTTGATCAGGTCAGGCGGCGATCTCCGCTTCAGACACCCGCTGATTCGCACGGCGCTCTACGAGGAGATGCCGGGCTCGCTGCGTGCTGCCTGGCATCGCGACGCCGGCCGCGCCCTCGCGGCCGCTGGCGCCCCGGCCGAGCGGGTCGCCAGGCAGCTTCAGTGGGCGGTCGGCCGCCCTGACGACCCGGTGGATGAGTGGATGCTGAGCTGGCTCGCTGCCGCATCTGAGCTGCTGATCGGCCGGGCCCCGCAGGTTGCCGTCGACCTGCTCGGCCGAGCCGTCGCGCGTGGGCCGGACCGGTCTCAGCAGCACTACTACCTGGTGGGCCGCCTCGCCGACGCGCTCTACCGGGTAGGTAATGTGCCGGAAGCCGAGCAGGTCGCCAGACGAGCTCTGGCGCACACTGACGACCCCGAGCTCGTTGTCGACCTGCACTGGACGATCGCGCAGAGCCTGATGCGCAGCGGCAGGTCCGCAGACGCGATCGAGATGCTGAACCAGGCGCTGGCGCGCGTAGCGGTCTCCCGCCGACATCGCGCGCGCCTGCTCGTGCTCACCGCACGGGTGCACAGTCATCTTGGTGAGGTCGAGAGGGCTGGCCAGGTCGCAGCAGAGGCGCTGGAAGCTGGCTCGCAGGAACGCGACAACTGGGCGATGGCCTGGGCCTTGCACGTGCTCGCAATTGTTGCCGGCGTCCAGGGGAAAGCGGTCGAGGCGCTTCTGCAGTTCGACCGGGCGCTGGCCGTAACCCAGACTGATGCGGCGCTGACCGACCTGCGGATACTCTTGCAGGTCAACCAGGCCGTGATGCTAATGGACCTCGATCGATACGACGAGGCGCTCGCAGCGGCGCGGCAGGCGCAGCAACTCGCGGATCAGGCAGGCACCGTCACCAGGCAAGGCCAGGCACACGGCGCGCTAGCCCAGCTCTTCTTCGACACCGGGCGCTGGGATGACGCGCTGGCCGAGACACGAGCCGTGCCGGACGACCTGAAAGAGCCCGGCTGTGCGTGCGTTGATCTGGGTATTGCCGCCGTGGTCTGCTTCCACCGCGATGACGTCGGAGCCGCGCGTGGTTACCTCGCCGCGGCGATTCCGGACGCCGAGCGCATCGGCAGCAGGGTCATCCCGCCGCTCGCGCTCGCCCGCAGCCTGGACCGCGAGCAGGCAAATGCGCTGCCGGACGCACTGGCGCAGCTGACGGCGGGATTTGCCAGCAACGCAGAAGAGCTGGAGCAGATCGAAGACCTGCTACCCGATGCCGTCCGCCTGGCCACGGAGACTGGTGATTTGGGCACGGCCCATGCACTTGCCGACCGAGTCGAGGAACTGGCGGCGGAGTCTCAAATCCCGCGTCGGCAAGCGAACGCCCTCCTGTGCCGAGGTCTGGTTGACCAGGATTCCGTCCCGTTGCTGCGCGCCGCCGAACTGTACGGCGCGGCGACCCGACCATTGCCCAGCGCCCAGGCGCTCGAGGCGGCGGCGGCAAGCTTCATCAGCGCCGACGACCGCGACGGGGCGCGCGCCGCCTTCACTAGGGCCCTGGAACTCTACGACTCGCTCGGCGCGGTAATGGATGTCGCGAGGCTCCAGGCCCGGTTCCGCGCCTACGGCATCCGCCGTGGCCCGCAGGCCAAGCACCGCCAGGCGCGAAGTGGATGGGAGAGCCTCACGCCCACGGAAACGAAGATCGCGGCGCTCGTGGAGGGCGGGCTCTCCAACCCAGATATCGCCGCCAAGCTGTTCCTGTCTCGCCGCACCGTCGCCACACATGTGTCGCACATCCTGAAGAAGCTCAACGTTCAGTCCAGGACAGACATCGCCCGTGAGGCAGCGTTGCGCACGATCGCGCCAAAGTGACCACGTCTAGCTTTGCGGCCCGCGAGCCGCACCGCGGTGATCATCGCGCGGAATTCGGCTCCGGCCACGGCGCCCCGGTGCGTGACGCCCGCGGCAAGTCGGGCCCAGTCCTTGGCTGACGGCTGCAGCCGGGACTTCGCCGCCGCCTGGAACGTTCGACCCCGGTTCTTCGTGCTTGGTTGCGAGGCTGGGAGGAGACCTGAATGGCGGCCGACAGGAGCGCAGCTGAGCTCGAGCGCTTCCTTGCCGAGCGCGCCGACCATTTGCTGCACACGGCCGTGCTGCTCAGCGGGAGCAGGGAAGCAGGCGAGGACCTGCTGCAGACGGCGGTCGAGCGGCTGCTGCGGCGATGGCGCCGGTTCGACGGGGACCCAGAAGGCTACCTGCGCCGCACCCTGTGCAACCTGGTGACCGACGGCTACCGGCGTGCTGGCCGGTGGCGGCAGAAGGAACGTCTGCTGCGAACGGAGGTGCTGCAGACCCAGGACGCGACCGGCGACGTGGACCTGCGCGATGCGCTGGTCCGGTTGCTGTTGCAGCTGCCCGTGAGGCAGCGCGCCGTGCTGGTACTGCGGTACTGGGAGCAGCTGACCGACGCCGAAACGGCAGCGATCCTTGGCTGTCCCGAAGGCACGGTGAAGTCAGCCGGCTCGCGCGGTCTGATGCGGCTGCGCGAGCTGGCCAGCGACTGGAACGACGCGGCGGCCGTGTGCGGCCGGAATGGACAGCGATCATGAACGACATCGAGAACCTGCTCCGTGAGGGCATGGAGCGGTTCACCAGGGATATGCGGGCGCCTGCCGGGCTGACAAGACGGGCCGCGCTGCGCCGCCGTCGGCGGGCTGCGCTCCGCTCGCTGGCCGGAGCGGCGGCGGCCGGGTGTGCCGCGGCCGTCGTGGCTGTCGTGCTGCCAACCGCAGGTACCGCCACCGGGGGGTCGGTAGCGCTCGCCGCGTCGGTGGTCAAGCGCGTCGACAGCGCGCTCAAGACGGCCGACATGGCGCAGATGACAGTCACCACCCGCATCCCGCTAGCGAGTTCATGCTCGGCCGGGCAATGCCGCATAGTTCCGGGCAAGACCGTGACGACCACCTCAGAAGAGTGGTCCTACGGTGAGCGGTGGCGCTCGGTCGCGTACGTGAGCGGGCAGCTGGTCTACGACGAGGGCACGAGCGCCTCGTCCGTGTACACGCTGGTCAGCTACCTGACACGGACCTGGGCACGGACACATCAGTCTGGATTTGGCGGCGTCAGCGCATCCGTACCTGCTCCCGGCGGCTGCGGGCCGGCGATCGCCGCGGGCGCGATGCTGTTCCAGCCTGGGCTGCCAGGAGTCGACTTTTCTGCCGGTTCACCGCCTGCGACCATGGCCGAAGCCCTGCGCACCGCCGTCTCCTGCGGAACCCTGGCCGAGGCTGGCCGGCAGCGCGTCAACGGGATCGAGGCCATCGAGCTGGTCAGCCGCCCTGGCAGCCTGATCTCCGAGACCATCTGGGTCAACCCGAGCACCTACCTGCCGGTCCGTCTGGTCGTCCGCTCAGGCTTCCACCAGCTGACAGCCGACATCACCTGGCTTAAGCCGACCGCTCAGAACCTGGCCAAGCTCACCGTGCTCATCCCCGCCGGGTTCCGCCAGGTCTCGCTGCCCGAAGGGCTTGGCCTGACCGTTCTCCGGGCCCCCGGCGGGCTGGGGGTCTACCCAGTCTGTCTCGTGTCGCCGACCCGAGCCTGCGCGCCCGCGCAGCCTTTCGGCTCCTTCCCCAGGACTGGCCATCAGTGACGCGGCCGACTTTTCGCACCTAACGGATCGCACCTAGAAGGCCGGCGCGATGCGTGAGCGTCAGCCGGTACTTCCTCGCCGTCGGCCCGCGTGCCCGCGCTGGTCCTGGGCCGGGTGCCCGCCGCCGGCGAGCAAAAGCCGATGATTAGTATTTAACATGATAAAACGTATACTTCCTCCGTGCACCCTATGGACGCCGGCCTGCCCGACGAGCGCGAGCTCCGCCGCAGCGTGCTGTCCTGCCAGCCGTTCACGTACGGACACGTATGGCTGTGGACCGCGATCGGCGTCGGCCTGCCGGTCGTGACGATCGTCTCGATCCTCGGGATCCTCAACGGCTGGCACCACCCCTGGCCGCAGCTGGCGCTCGGCATGCCCGTCAGCGCGGTCGCGCTCAACGGGGGTGCCCGGTCCATCTGGCTGCGCAGGCTCCCGCGCAACGTTCCGGCCGAATAGCTCCAGACGTCGGCCCGCCGCAACGGTGCGATCACGCTTCTCTGCGGTACTTGCCCTAGTCGCGATCTTCACATCGGTCAGCCGCGACCTGCGCGGGCGCCGCGCTTTAGCCGGGGGCAGCAGCCTGACTGTCGGCTAGCTCCGCCCGAGGCTGGCGAAGATTGCGGGACGGCCGGCTGGCGTCGATTCCGGCTTCCTCCAGAGCGTCGCGCACGGCGCGCGCAACCGTCTGCTCGTTCGCTGACCCAGCCTGCCGCATCAGGCCGTCCGCGGTCGCGCGTGCGCGGTGCTCGCCGAAACTCAGGCCGCGCATGGCCGGCCGTAGATCACTGGGTTCCCAGGCGATCGCTACGCCCTCCGCTAGCTGCTCGGCGAAGACAGAAACGGACTCTCCCACGTCGGCCACGTGACCGATCTGCTGGCCAAGATCGGTTGCCGCGGTGATGTCCGCCTCGCAGACGTAAACGACGAGGGCGTCACGGCGCGGCAGCAGGGCCGGCACCGACGTCGCCTTGGCCCGGTAGGGCGTATCGCGAGCTTCGAGGAACGCCAGTGCCGCCCGCCAGGCCGCCAGCACCGCGCTGGCGGTCTGCAGGTGAACATACAGGCGCACGATCGGGACACGCGCGGGCAGAGCGCGCGTGCCGTCGGCGACCCAGTAGCCCGGCGAGAGCGCCGGCCGGCACGAAGGCAGCCTGACTCCGATCCGGCTTCCCGGGCCGACCTGGTCAGCCTCCGCGGCCGGGACCGCGACCCGCACGCCGTCGAGTTCGACCCTGACGTGGTCGGCGTCGGACGACACCACGCTGGCGGTGCGGACGACCGATTTATGCGGTGTCGCTGCCAGCAGGTGCGCCTCGAAGGCGTCGTCGCGGCTGAGCCTCGCCTTGTCGGCGGGCTCGGCATTCCAGCCGACGTGCAGCACCTCGTAGATCGCATGACTCAGGCGATAAGCGAACTCAGCCTCGGTGCGTGCCTCGAGGCTCCGACCGCCAACCGAGCCGGTGCGGCAGCCTTCGGCGACGGTCACTCCGGCTAGCGCCGTGAGCAAGCCTCGTTCAAGATCTTCACCGCGGGCCGGGCCGGGCTGTGTTGCCGTGCGCGCCTGTGCGATGGTCACGCTAGACCTCCAGGCCCAGCGTTGCGGCGTGAGCGGCCGGGGACAGCAGGATCGTCCGCCCGATCCCGGCGGCAGCCCGGTCGATGGCGCGCAGCCGCGCGAACCGGCGCGCAACGGCCAGCATGCGGTCGAACATGTGCCAGCCGGCAAAGGCGGTAGCGCGGATGGCCAGGTCCAGGTCTGCGACCGGGCGAGCACGCCGGTATCCGGCCCAGAACGCGACGATGCGCGGCCGCTGGCGCTCGATGCCGGCCGTGATGCGCTGAACGATGTCGGCATGCGAGAAAGCGTCCGCGTTCTCATCCGCGGCTGCCATCGAGGTGATCGCCTGGTGAAGCCATTCGCCAGCGAAGCTGCCCACGTCGCGGGCTGGGTCGGCGAGCCTGAATTCCTCCCAGTCGCACAGGTAAAGCCGGCCGGCGCCGAGGAACAGCTGCTCAAGGCGCATATCGCAGTGCGCCGGGGTGACCGCAGCCTGGTCCTGCAGTGCCAGGAGCAGCCGGATGGCCTCAGCCAACGGGCCGTCATGCTGCATCAGGCTCCACGCTTGCAGCTCGGCCGCGCTGCAGGCAGCGTAGACCCACCGAGGCAAGCCATCGAGAAATTCGGCCGACGGCAGCCTGGGAGTGGCTCGATCAGGCACCGGCACCGGCACCGGCACCGGCTCAGGCGACGGCGACGACCGGCCGGGCCCGGCGTCGGCCGGCATGCTGTGCAGCTCGCCAACCGCCAGGCCGACCTCGTACGCGAGATCGTCTTCGAACTCCGCGTTCAGCAGCAGGTCCGCCCCGGACTTCGCGGCCGCCACGTATTCGAAGGCCAGCAGACGGGCCGGCTCGTCCCACCCTAGGCAACGGGGGGTCGCGAACCACCTGGGCGTTGCCCGGCCGACCGTCTGCTCGAACGCCAGCGACCGCGCGAACCTGCGGCTGGCGTCGGCCGGTTCGCCGCGGAACTGTTTCACGAGCACCGGTTTGCCCAGGCTGGTAGTGCCCGCCCAGGTGTGATTGCGGCCAGGAAGCGAGTCGGTCTCGTCCAGGGAAGTCAGTGTTCCGAGGCCGAGCCGGGACAGGAGCGCGGTGACCTCCCGCGCTCGGGTCCCGGCATCGACTTCAGGCGTGCTAGTCAGGCCTCGTCCTCGCCGCAGTGCGCGCTGATGATGCAGTGGGTCGAGGCAATGGAGGTAGTCGGGTCGCGTACGGTCGCGTCCTCGGGAATCGCCGCTTCCTCTGAGACCTCGTCAGGACTCACGTAGGCGGCATAGCCAGCTGCGAGCTGTTCTGTCGGCACCTGTCCTCCAAGTGATTAATTAAGCCATTTTGCTAGGTTTGAAGGAATCCTAGGCTGAGGACCAAATTGGCACACGGCGTTCCAAGAAAGCCATTACCGCCGGCATCCGGCGAGGTCGACCGGTCCGCAGGACGTGATCGGGCTGATCATCGACGGCTCGCTTAGGCGCCGCACGAAGGGAACGAGGTGCGGCCGTTGCGCGACACCGATCAGCGCTTCGCGCCGCCGGTCGAGGTTGCGCCATCCGGGGTCGATGACGACCCCGGCAGCGCCGGCCGGGAGCTGCACGCCACGCAGCCGGAGGCCATGTCCCACCCGAGCGCGGATCGTGAGGGTGGTTTTCCCCGTCTTCCGCATAACCGGCTGACCTGCATAATGGTGCGATGCTTGCCGAGGACGCAGACCTTCCGTTGCTCACCCACGACGACCCCGCCTTCGCTGGCGACCGGTTCCACGAGGTCCTGGATGAGCTCGCTAGCCGCACGTGGCTGGTGCGCTCGGATCTCGGCTACCTGGTGCTCGGCCGGGAGCCTGGCATGGCCTTGCTCAAGGACCGGCGGCTGTCGTTTCCTGCTGTCGAGCTGCTCGAACTGCAAGGGCTGAGCGACGGGGTCATTTACGAGCGCACGACAAAAGGCCTGATGGCGCAGTCCGGCCCTGCTCATGCCCGCCTGCGCCGGCTGGTGAGCGCGGCGTTCACGCCGCGCCAGGTCGAGCGGCTGCGACCTCGACTGCGCGGATACCTGGAGTGTCTGTGGCATGAGATCGCTTCCGCGGGCCGCTGCGAAGCGGTCACGGCGCTGGCCCGTCCGCTGCCATCGATGGCGATCGCCGAGCTGCTCGGAGTTCCCGGCGACGACGCGCTGCTTGCCCGTTGGTCAGGCAGCCTGCAGGCGGTGTTCGACATGGACATGGACGCCAGGCGGGCCGAAATCGAGGCGGCCTACGAGGAGGTCCGTGAGTATGTACTCGATCTTGTGGCAATGCGCAGGCAGCAGCCAGGCGAGGACCTTTTGTCCGCGCTGGTGCATCACGAGCAGGACGGTGACCGGCTCAGCGACGACGAGATCGTAACCCTGTCGGCCTCGGTCATCTCCGGTGGCACCGACACCACCGAATCGCAGCTCGCGCATGGCCTGCGGCTGTTCTCCGAGCATCCCGACCAGTGGAAGAAGCTGGGTGACGACCCGGCCCTGGCCGAGCAAGCCACCCAGGAAGTGCTGAGATTCGAGCCGATCGTGCCGTTCACTGCCAGGCTGGTGCGGGAGGAACTCGGGGTATCAGGGATCGTCTTCCCGGTGGGAATAGTCCTGTTCGTCTGCGCGGCGACCGCGAACCGCGACCCCATGACCTACGCCGACCCTGGCCGTTTCGACATCACGGCCGACCGGGCCGGCGCCCAGGTCCTCAGTTTTGGCTTCGGCACGCACTTCTGCGCCGGGGCACACCTCGCGCGGGCCGAGATCACCGAAGCGCTGGCGTTCCTGGCCCCCCGCATGCGTGGCCTCGAACCCGATGGCGAGCCTGCCTTCGGCACGCCGACCGGGATCTACACGATGCGCAGCCTCCCCGTTCGATTTACTGCACGCGACCCGGGCTGACCTCCGTCAGGGTGGATTTAGCTGCCTGCTAGCCGTGGGCCTGGCGGGCACGGGAGGTTCTCCTGCCGGTCTTCTCGGCGGAGGTCACGTTCGGGTCGGCCTGCGACTCTAGTAAGCGACGCCGTCGCAAGCGGCGCCGCTGGTGAGTCGTGGGAGGAACCCGTCCTGTATGGCGAGGCAACGTGGTTACCGTGACGGCCGGTCCTAGGGCGGGGGCGTTGCCCGCGGGCTCTGGCGGGCTGCGCGACGTCGAATTCGCCGAGTTCTTCCGGGCCGAGCACAAGAAATTGATCAGGTTCATGATCGCCATCGGCGCGGGCGCCGACGAGGCTGCGGAGATCGCGCAGGTGACGTTCTTCCGGGCGTTCGAGAGCTGGGATGCGATCCGGGCGCCGCGCGCGTGGATCAGGCGGGTGGCCGTGAACGAGCTTGCCGCTGCCCGGCAGGCCGCCCGCCGGGAGACGCCGCGGGCCACGCTGCCGGACATACCTGTGCCGGTGTCCACGGCCCTGGCGGTGGAGCTCACCGAAGAGGCCCGGCAGGTGCTCGCGGCACTGCAGGCGCTGCCGCCCAGACAACGCCAGGTCATGGCGTGGATCATCGATGGCTTCGGTGCCGCGGAGATCGCCCGCGAGCTGGGAGTCAGCCCGGAGGCAGTGCGGCAGAGCCACGCCAAGGCCAGAAAGAACCTCGGCCGGTTCTACGGACGGAGGAACAAGCGATGATCAGGCGGCTGCGCTGTGTTGTGGGTGAGGGGGCTTTCGGCCGCGGGGCCAGCAGGCGGGCCGCAGATGCCGCCGTCGGCCGCGGCATGGCCGACGTGCTGGCCGCGCTGGACAACGTGGTCGACGATGAGGCGGCGCTGGGAGTCATCTACGCGGGGCTCGCCGATAGCGTGCCCGGAGCAGCCGCGGTCCGGGGTGGCAGGACGACGGCCAGCGAGGCACTTGCACGGACCGGCAGGCCAGAACCGGCCATCACTACGGCTCGCGCGGGCGGGCCCCCGGCATCCCGGCGGCGACTGGCCCCTCGACAGCTAGCACTTCGCGCGGCGGCTGTGGCGGCGACGTCGCTGGCCGCGGGCGCCGTGGCCCTGGTGGCAGTTGAGGTGCCCGGCGCGGGCCAGGGTGGCGCGGGGGAGGCGGCCGTCAATACGGCGTACGTCGTGAAGCGCGTCGACGGCGCGCTGAGCGCGGCCGGGCCGGGCGCGATCGCGCAGATGACGGTCACCACTCGCGGCGCTGGCGGCACGACCACGGCGCAGGAATGGTCCTACGGCAACCAATGGCGCTCGGTCACCAACTCGGCCGACGGGCAACCGGCGTTCGACGAGGGCCTCAGCCGCGGGGTCTATACGGTGGTCAGCTATCAGGCGCGGGCCTGGGCGCGGGAGCGCGAATCGGGCAACCGGTCGGCACCGGCACTAGGTCCGAGCGGCTGCGAGCCAATGATCGCCGGCTTCGCCTTGTTCCCCTCAGGGCTGCCGGTTGTCGACGTCTCTGCCGGTTCGCTTGCTGCGGCGGTGGCCAGGAACCTGCGCGCCGCGATCTCCTGCGGGGCCCTGGCCTGGGCGGGCAGGCAGCAGGTGGACGGCATCGAGGCGATCAAGCTGACGAGCCGGCCCGGCAGCCCGATCGCCGAGACGATCTGGGTCAGCCCGGGCACGTACTTGCCGGTGCGGGTAGTCATCCGCCCGGCCTCCGGCCAGCCAGTCCCCTCGCAGACAGCGGACATCACCTGGCTCGAGCCCACACCGCAGAACCTGGCCAGGCTCACCGTGCCCGTGCCACCCGTTTTCCGCGAGGTCCGGCTCGGGCCGATCCTCCACCGGATGTCGCCTGCCTCAGCGGTGAAGGTTGGGCTGGCACCTTGAACGGAAGGTTGAGGCCGCGCCATGGACAATGACATCAGCCAGACGCGGCGGCGCAGGCGGCCGCGCCGCGCCGGAATCCTGGCCGCCGCGACCGCCATCGCCCTGTTGACGGCCGCCTGCAGCGGCAACCAGGCTGCGGGCAACTTCGGTGGGGCACCGGCCGCGGGCTCAGCCAGCCCGTCCACGGGCCGGGGTGGCTCATCGGTCGCCGGACGGCCGACGGCCCCGCAGAAGCAACTCGCCTTCTCGGACTGCATGCGCTCGCATGGCGTGCCCGGCGTGCCGACTTCTTTCCCCAGTCCGGTGCCCGGCCCGCCCCCCAGCAAGCCCGATTTCAAGCCGGTCACGGCTACCGGCCCTAACCCCGGGTCTCCCCAGTGGCAGGCCGCGCAGCATGCCTGCCGGTCGCTGATGCCGTCGCCACACCGGGTTCCTGGCTAGGAGCGACTCGATGTTCTTCGTCTATTTGCGGCGCGAGTTGCGCCGCCGGATGCGACAGGCAGTCTTCATCGCGCTGGGCCTGGCGCTCGGGGTCGGGCTGGTGGTTACCGTGGCCGCCGCGTCGGCCGGGGTGAAGAAGGCGGAGTCCGGCGTGCTCAGCGCGCTGTACGGGGTCGGGACGGACGTGACCGTTACCGGCGCCGCACCTGGGCCGCCGCCCAGGCAGGGCAGCACGTCGAACAGCGACCAGAGCAGCTATGGCCTCCAGGCGGGGCCGAACGGCCAGACGGAGATCTGCACCAGCAATGGCAAGTGCACCAACGCGGCCGGGAAGACGATCGACCAACTGACCGCGCCGTACTCGGGCATCAGCGAGTCGAAGGTGGCCGAGGCGGCACGGCTGCCTGGCGTAACGGCGGCGGCAGGCGGGATCACGCTCACCGACAACACCACCACGTTCGGCCATTCGAGCAGCAGCCTGCCGAAGTCGAACAGCTTCACCCTGGACGGCGTGGACACCGGCAAGCCTTCGCTCGGCCCGCTGAGCAGTGCCTCGCTGATATCGGGCCATTCGTT
The DNA here is from genome assembly GCA_030041135.1 of Streptosporangiaceae bacterium. GTDB lineage: Bacteria > Actinomycetota > Actinomycetes > Streptosporangiales > Streptosporangiaceae > JAJYUU01. The sequence continues at coordinate 14,999 of JASHOL010000013.1, forward strand.
CGCCGCAGCCGACGCCGACTCGGACGTCGCGGTCGTGGACTCGGGGTACGCGACGTCCGAGGACCTGAAGACCGGGTCGGCGCTGACTATCGGCGGCATCAAGTTCACCGTCATCGGGGTAGTCCGCCAGGCGCAGGCCAGCAGCCCGCCCGATGTCTACGTCCCGCTGGCGCGAGCCCAAGCGATGTCGCTGTATGCAGGCAGTCTGGATGGCGCGGTGACCACGATCTACGTCGCCGCGGCCAGCGCTGCCGACATACCCGCGGTCAGCAAAGAGATCTCCAGGCTGCTGCCCGGCGCCACCGTGACCACCGAAGCCAGCCTGGCCAGCGAGGTGACCGGCTCGGTGTCCAGCGCGGCCAAGCTGGCCGACGACCTCGGCCGGTGGCTGGCGGTGCTGGTGCTGATCGCCGCGTTTGCCGTGGCCTGCCTGCTGACGATGGTGGCCGTGGCCCGGCGGGCGGCCGAGTTCGGCACGCTGAAGGCGATCGGCTGGCGGACCCGTCGGATCGTCGCCCAGGTGCTGGGCGAGTCGGTCGCCGTGAGCATCGCCGGGGCGGCGGCCGGGATCGGCCTGGGGTTCGCGGGCGCGGCGGTCATCTCTGCGGTCGCGCCGAAGCTGTCCGCGGCGGTCCCTGGATCCTCAGGGGGGTTCTCGCTGGCCCTGGGCCAGGTTGTCGGCCCAGAACCAGGCGGCGGCGTCCCGCGCAGTCCCGGCATCACGGCGTCGCACGTCGTCGCCGTGCCGCTGCACCCGTCGGTCTCAGGGGGGGTGATCGTGCTGGCTGTGAGCCTGGCGTTGGCGGGCGGGCTGCTGGCCGGAGTGCTCGGAAGCTGGCGGATCGGCAGGCTCCGGCCTGCGGACGCGCTCTCGCGTGTCGCCTGACCGGTCGGGTTACCCGGACGATGGCCGCGCGGACGGCGCCGTCGCCGGCGCGCGTTTCATGTCGATCGTCCGGTGCTGCGGCTGGTCCCGAACATCTCGTCGAGGGTGACCGGAGACAGGTGGCGGTGGCCGATGATCTCGGCGATCTGGCGGAAGAGGTGGGTGACGGTGGGGTGGTTGGCGTGGCCGAGCATGACCACGCCCGGCTGGAGGTACTCCCTGGCCAGGTGCAGGAGAGCCCTGGCGCTGATAACCGTGGAGTCACCGAAGCTGCCGTTCCACATCAGCACGTTGGTATAGCCGATCGAGGCGGCGAGCTCGTTGGTGCGCTCGTCATAAGCGCCGTAGGGCGGGCGCCACCAGGGTCGCGCGGTGATCCCGTAGGTCTGCTGGATCCACTCCTCGTTCTGTTCGAGCTGGGCGATGATCTGGGCGTCAGTGAGTTCGGTGAGCCACCAGTGGTTGAAGGTGTGGTTGCCGATCTGGACCTGCCCGGCCTCGATCAGGGGCTTGAGGGTGCTGGCCAGCGGATTCCAGATTTCGCTGTAGCAGCCGTTGGGGTTGAAGGTGATGTGGATGCCTGTCGCTTCGGCGAGCCGGGCATAGGCGCGAGCGCACTCGGCGCAATAGCCATCGTCGATGGTGATCGCAACCTGCCTGGCCGCGACCGCAGCGGCTGGACCCTGCCAGAACATTTGTGACGGGCCAGGGGCTGGCGGCGGGATCGGAGGCAGAGCCGCGACGGACGGCGCGGACGCCGTCGGGGTCGACGTGGGCGCAGGATGCGGGCGAGGGCTTACGTGTTCAGCGGCCGCGGCAGTGTGGTCGGGCTTGATGTCGCAGCCGGCGAGAACGCCGGCGACACCGAGCCCGAGGAGGCCGAGCAGCGCGCGGCGGTCGATGCCCTGGTGGTGCGGACAGGTCATGGTGTCTAGAGCGGCAGGCCGCCAGGAACGTGACCTGCGCTGCGAAGACAGTGCAGGAGAACGTCCTGTATCCGCCCGGCCTCAGCGCTGGCGACCACCCGCCGCGTGCACGCGGCCGATCGCCGCCTCGGCGGTCGGTGCCGCACCGACAATCGTGATGCCCTCCTGCTCGAGCAGGGCACGGGCCGCCGCCGCGTGCTGCCGCCCGCATTTGCCGGCTTGTGACTCTTATACTCGGCGAAGCAGCCCTGGCGACCGTGCCATCCGCGCGATGCCCAGGCGCTGCGCCGGACGATGCAGGAGGTTCGCTGTGGTGAGCGCCGCGGGCCCAGGTGGTGCCGACCATGAAACCAGCCGGCCAGGGGAGGACCCAGGCGCGCTAGTACGGCGGATGCGCTCACTACCAGTCGACCAGGTGATCGGGGATGTCCTGTTCAGCTTGATTCGTGCCGCCCAGGTCAAGGTGGGTCGGCGCGACGCCCGGCTGCTCATCGACGTGACCGCCGTGGCGCACGAGCATGCGCGCAGCTACCTGCCGGGCGACGTCACCAAGCAGATCGACCAGGTCCTGGGACAACTGCGCATGGCCCAGGTCAGCGCGGAACGCGATACCAGCCAGCGGGGCCAGCCGGAGGAGAACGATCTAGACCGGGCCCCGGCCCCGCCCCCGGCCTAGTGCGTGTATCCCTTTTTGCCGCTGGCTTAGCGCGCCAAGGCGCCGCGGCCAGCGGAGGCTGTGGAAGATCGCGCCGTCGGCCAGCGATCACGGCTTAATCGGGACTTTGCGGGAACGTGCCTGCGCTGCCTTGGGCACGCGAACCGTGAGGACGCCGTCGGCGAGCTGAGCATTGATGTTGCCGGCGTCGGCGTCAGCGGGCAGGTTGGTGCGGTAAGCGAATTTGCCGCGACGGCGGCGCAGTGGCTTGCCCTCGCCTTGCTGCTTTTCCTCCTTGACCTCGCCGGTGATGCGCAGCTCGTTGCCGCGCAGCTCGATGTCGACGTCATCGCTCTTCATGCCGGGCAGCTCGGCGCGAACGAGGTAGGCGTCCTCGGTCTCCTCAGTTTCCACATCAGGCATCCACGCGTCCGCGCCGCCCGGCTCGAAGAAGTGGGCCATCCGGTTCCACGTCTGCGCGAAGTCGCCGAACGGATCCCAGAACTCACCTGGCCATCCGCCGCGCCCGCGCATCGCCGGCCGGTGACGCCGTGGTACAGGCATGTTCACTCTCGCTCACCCCCCAGTTCCGCAGCCGTAATCGCTGCAGCGGCCATGGCCCGCCGCGGGCGCGGCGCGCCGTTCTGACACGGGGTCCCCTACCGTCGGCGAGCAGGCCTGAAACCGCCAGGACAGGCCATCGTGAGGAACAGCGGGCAGCTGCCTGGCCGTCCGGCAGCCGCACGTCACCTCGGGTCCCTGGGCAGGTCACACCGGTTTATGCCGGGCTCGCCGACGCCGCCAGCAAGCTGGCGGGGGTCAGACCGCCCAGCCGTGCGCAGTCGCGGCAGAGGTGCGCCTGGTCGAAGTAGCCGCATTCCGCGGCGGCGCGAGCCAGGGCGCCGGGTGCCGGGCCGGATGCCGCGAGCCAGGCGCGGAGTCGCTGGAAGCGCAGGATGCTGTGCAGGTTCTTGGGCGGCAGGCCGACGTGCTCGTCGAACAGCCGGCGTAGCTGCCGGCTGCTCAGCCCGGCTTGGCGGGCGGCGGTGCCGACGTTGGCGCGCGGGCTGGCCAGGGCGCCGACCGCGGCGAGGACTCGCGGGTCTGGGCCGGCGACACTTGCCAGTCGGCTGGCGACCGCCTCGGTCAGGATGGCGCGGCCAGCGGCCGGGCTCGTTGCGGCCGCCAGGGCGGCCGCAACCGGTCGTGCAGCCGCCAGGTCCCACACGTCGGCCAAGTCGGCGACTTCGGGCAAGTGATAAACCGGGATGCCCGCGACCACGGCGGCCCAGCCAGGACGGATCCGGATGCCGGTGACCAGCGCGTTGTCGCCGACCGGGCGGCGCACCTGCCGGTCCGCGGGGCGGACGAGCCGGGCGTGCCGTCCGTCCCAGACCAGGTCCAGGCACCCGTCGGGCAGCAGGCGCATACGCCGGGGCCAGCCAGGTACGCCCTGCCAGGTGCAGACCGCCGCCCGCGCGACCACTGGGGCCGCCCGGTACTCGCGGTAGGCAGAGATTACTGGCACCGGACCGTGCAGGGTTGCCACCGGCCGGAGCGGGACCGCCATGTCCCCAGTATCAGCCTGAGACAGAGCGCAGGACGTGGCCGGTTTGTGCAAGACAGTGCCCCGAGGCCAGGCGCACTCTGGTGCGCGTGGCAGAAGCTGGAAGTGCCCGCGATCGCAGGGCGGGCGAATTCCGGACGGCGACGATCGCGGTGTACCGGGCCCCGGCGGAGTACGTCGACAGCGGCCACCCGCTGGTCACGGACCGGGCGCGCGAACTCTGCGCGAATAGCCGAGCTCGCCGGGACGCGGCCCGGGCGGTCTTCTACTTCGTCCGCGACCTGCCATATGAGGGCGGAGACTTCGAGGACATGGAAATCTACCGGGCCAGCAGCGTGCTGGCAGCCGGTCACGGCTACTGCGTGGGCAAGGCCGCGCTGTGCACCGCGCTGGCCCGCGCGGTCGGCATCCCGGCCAGGATCGGCTTCGCCGACGTTCGCAACCACCTGGCCTCGCCCCGGCTGCTGGCGGCCATGGGCACGGACATTTTCGCCTGGCACGGCTACAGCCAGCTGTTCGTCGGCGGCCGCTGGGTTAGTGTCAGCCCCACGTTCGACCCCGATGCCTGTCGTCGCGCCGGCGTGCCGCCGCTCGACTTCGATGGCCAGCACGACGCCCTGTTGCAGTCCTTCGACGGCACCGGCGCCACCATGCGCTACCTGAGGTGGCACGGCCTCTTTCATGATGTTCCCGCGCAGTTCTTGGCCGTCGAGATGCCGCGGCTGTACTCCTTCGCCCGCGACCACGGCATCACCCGGTTCCGCGCCGCCGGCAAGGCAGCGGGCCCGTGAGCCGCGGCAAGATCACGCACTAGGCACGCGCCGTAGCGCCGAAGATCGCCTGGGCCTGGTGGCGGCTATCGTGGGAGACGGCGCGTCCGTCTGGGCGCGGACGTCGGACTTCGGCTCGAAGGCACTGCCATGCGCATCGGCATACTTGGCCAGCTCGAGGTGCGGGGCGCCGACGGGCAGCTGCTGCCGGTCGGCGGTGCGCGGCTGCGCAGTTTCGTGATCAGGCTGGCCGCGAGCGAGGGCGGTCCGGTGTCGGTTGACCGGCTCGCCGAGGACCTGTGGGAGCGGGACCAGCCGGCCGACGCGGCCAACGCCGTACAGGCCCTCGCCTCCCGCTTGCGCGGCATCGCCGGCCGGGACCTCATCGAGTACGGCCCGGCAGGCTACCGGATCGCGGTCGGGGCCGACCAGGTCGACGCCTGGGCGTTCGAGCAGCTGATCGCCTCAGCCAGGACCGACCTGGATCGCAGTCACAGCGACGCTGCGGCGGCGGGGTTCCGCGAGGCCCTGCAGTTGTGGCGCGGGCCGGCGCTGGCCGATGTGGCCGACGCCCCGTGGGCGGCCGGAGTGATCGCCCGGCTCTCAGAGCTGAGGCTCGCCGCCCTCGAGGACCGGATCGACGCCGACCTCGCGCTCGGCCGCGGTCCCGGGCTCGTGCCGGAAGTCGAGGAGCTTGCCACCGAGCATCCGCTGCGGGAGCGGCTGCGCGGCCAGCTCATGAGGTCGCTGTATGCGGCCGGACGGCAGGCGGACGCGCTTACCGTCTTCGAGGACACTCGCCGTGCGCTCGCCGCGGGCCTGGGCATCGACCCTTCGCCCGGCCTGGCGGCGGTGCACCTGGCCATCCTGCGCGGTGAGCTGCCGGCGGCGCCGCTGCCGTGGCGGGCTGGCGAGGCTGACTGGCCGAGCGGAAGCGATCGCCCGGCCGCAAGCGACCACCCGGCCCGAAGCGACCGCCCGGCCGCGCACCGCAGGAGCAACATGCCCGCGCAGCTGACGAGTTTCGTCGGCCGGGACGATGAGCTGAGCCGGGTGGCCAAGCTGCTGGGGGAGTCTCGGCTCATCACGCTGACCGGGCCGGGCGGCGCGGGCAAGACCCGACTGGCCATCGAGGCTGGCGCTCGCCTGGATGTCCCTGACGGGGTCTGGTTCGTGCCGCTGGCGCCGCTGCGCGACGCTCTTGACGTCCCGCAGGCGGTTCTGGGGGCGATCGGCGGGCACGAGACGGCCTGGCCGGTTGACACGATGGAGGCCGCGCGGCTCGCAGCCCTCGTGCCGCTCGACCGGCTCTGCGAACTGCTCGCCGTGCGCGAGCTGGTCCTCGTCCTGGACAACTGCGAGCATCTGCTGGACGCCGCCGCCTGGCTCGCCGCGCGGATCCTGGCCGAGGCACCGGGCGTGCGCATCCTGGCTACCAGCCGCGAGCCACTCGGCGTGACCGGCGAGACCCTGTCGCCGGTGCCATCCCTCCCGCTCCCAGCACCGGATGCGAACCCCGCGGAGCTCGCGGGAAACCCGGCGGTCCGCCTGTTCGCCGACCGGGCGGCGGCGGTCAGACCCGGCTTCGTCGTGAGCGACGAGAACTCGGCGTCCGTGGTCGCGATCTGCCGGGAACTGGATGGAATACCGCTGGCGATCGAGCTTGCGGCGGCGCGCGTACGAGCGCTCACGCCGGCCCAGGTTGCCGACCGGCTGGCCGACCGCTTCGCGCTGCTGTCGGTTGCCAGCCGGGGAACGCTGCCTCGGCACCAGACGCTGCGCGCGATCGTCGACTGGAGCTGGGACCTGCTCGACGATACCGAGCGTGCGATCCTGCGCAGGCTCTCCGTGTTCAGTGGCGGCGCGACTCCGGAGAGCGCCGAGCGGGTGTGCCAGCTGGAGGGCGAGGAAGCCGAGGGCGACGGCACTCTGGCTGGCGGCCGGGATGTGGTGGACATTGTTGCCTCGCTACTCGACAAGTCGCTCGTCACGGCCGGGGGCGAAGAGCACGTCCGTTACCGGTTGCTGGAGACCGTTCGCGCCTACGCGGCGGAACGGCTGGCCGAGGCGGGCGAGACCGAACTGGTCGCCGCCGCGCACGCCAGGTACTTCCTCGAGCTGGCCGAACGCGCAGAGCCGGAATTGCGCTCACGCGAGCAGCTGAACTGGCTCAGCCTGCTTTCGGCGGAGTACGACAACTTCACGGCCGCGCTGCGCCATTCGGTGCAGGCCGGCGATGCCGTCACCGTGCTGCGTTTCGTCGCCGCCCTCGCGTGGTACTGGGTCACCCACGACTACGACGCCGAGGCGGCCGAGTGGGCCGCGGCGGCCGTCCGGCTGGCGCCACCCGACGTCCCGCCCGAACTCGCCGACGCCTATGCACTCTGCCAGGTCGTCAGCGTCATGAACGGGATGCGCGGTGCTGAGCTTCCGATCGAGGAGATGAACGAGGTACTGCGCATGCTCCCTGCGCCATCCAGGGACGGCGGGCATCCGGTTCTCGCGCTCGTGGCCCCCATGCTGGCCGCGCTCGGCGGCGACGCGGAGGCCGTCGGCGGGGCGCTTGACAAGGTTGCGGCGCACCCTGACCCGTGGGTGCGCGCGGCGCGGAAGCTGGGCACGGGCCACCTTGCGATCAACGCCGGCAACATCGAGGCAGGCGGCGAGGAGCTGGCCGAGGCTTACCGGCTGTTCGAGCGGCTGGGCGACCGATTCGGGATGGTGGTGAGCCTGAGCGGGCTGGCCGAGGTGGCCATGGCACACGGCAAGCCGGCCGAGGCGGTCAGGTCGCTGGAGGAGGCCAGAGACCTCGCGGTCGCCGATATCGCGGCGAACTGGGCCCAGACCCTGGGCGTGCAACTGGGCCAGGCGCGCGCGGCCGCGGGCGACATCGCGGGCGGCCGGGCCGAGATTGAGGCGGCCGTTCGGCTGGCGGAGCGGTCAGGCAAGCTTGATCACGCCATCCGGGGTTACGTGCAGCTGGGCGAGCTCGCTCGGGGCGCGGGTGACCTGACCGGGGCCAGGTCGATGCTAGACCGGGCCGCGGAGATCGTCGGGTCCCGGTCGCGGCGGGCCGACCTGGCGTTCGAGGCCGCGATCACGTACACCAGGCTCGGCTGTCTCGCCGAGCAGGAAGGCGACCTGGATGCCGCGGCGAGCTGGCACCGGCAGGCGCTTGACCTGCTCGCCAATTCCCCGGTACTGCTGGCCCAGAGCAACCAGACGCTGGCCACCGTGGTCGAGGGCGTTGCCGCGCTGACCGCCGCCCGCGGCGACCATGCCCGCGCCGCGCAGTTGCTTGGCCTGGCGCATACCCTCCAGGGCTTCCGTAACGCCAATAGCCTCGAGGTGAAAAGAGCCGAGGCCGCCAGCACGCTGAGCGAGGCTGAGTTCGAGGCTGCGTACGCGTCCGGCCGACTTCTCAGTCAGCCGGACGCGGTCGCGCTGTCGTTCTAGCCAGCCAGGCGCGCTCCTCGTTCCCCTGAAGGCGCAGGGTCAGGCGCGCCTGCGGTACATGCGCAGGGCGAGCGGGAACGCGACGATCACGATGCCGACAGCCCAGGCCAGGGTGATCAGGGCGTGGTCGCCGACCGGGCCGCCGATCGTCAGTGCCCGCACGGAGTCGGCAAGGTCTGAGACCGGGTTCACCTTCACCCAGGCCTGCAGCCAGCCCGGCATCGTGCGAGTGTTGGCCAGCAGCACGCTGCTGCCGAATATCAGCGGCATCGTCCAGATCATCGAGACGCCCTGCACGGTCTCCGGAGAGGGGGCGACCAGGCCGATCAGGACCGATATCCAGCAGACTCCGAGGTAGAAGACGTAGGCCAGGGCATACGCGGCGACGATGTCGAGCGGCCCGGTGTGGAACCGGAAGCCGAGCGCGCTGCCGAAGCCGGTAAGTACGACCATCACGACGCAGAATCGCAGCGAGTCGCCGATCACGGCTCCGATCAGCGGGGCAGACCTGGCGACCGGCAGGCTGCGGAAGCGGTCGAACACGCCCTTGTGGATGTCGTCGCACAAGGCCGTGCCCAGTGTCATCGTCGCGAACATCGCCATCTGCCCGACCAGGCCGGGCAGCAGCTGCTCCAGGTACGCGTGCGTGCTGCCCGCCACCACGCCGCCGAACACGTAAAGGAACAGCACAAGGAACACGATGGGCATCAGGGTGACGTCCATCAGTTTTTCCGGCGAGTGCTTGAGCTGCATGACGTTGCGCCAGGCCAGAGTGAGGCTGTTGGCCAGGGTCTGGCGGACGCCGATCCGCCGTTGCAATGTCCGCGGCTGGCCGTCCGTCACCGTGGTCCCGGTGACCTCGTCCGCGGTCGGGATCGCTAGCTGCATGGTCATGCCGCCCTCCCTTCAGTCAGGCCGGCCGCGTCGTTTTCTGCCCGGTGCCCGGTCAGAGTCAGGAACACCTCGTCCAGGCTCGGCAGCCGCAGCGTCAGCTCGGCCGCCACGATCCCCTCGTCGTCTAGCCGCCTGACCACCGCGGCCGCCATCGCCGGGTCGCTTACCGTGGCCATGACCAGGCCGGTCTCGTCGTGGACCTCGGGCCGCACGCCGGCAATGTCGGCCACGGCCATCGCCACCCGCTGCGTCAGCGCGCGGTCGGCCGCGCGGACGGCCAGCGTCTGGGTGCCGGTCCTGGCCTTCAGCTCGGCGGGCGTGCCGGACGCGACGACCTCGCCGTGGTCAATGACCGCGATCTGGTCGGCCAGTTCGTCGGCCTCGTCGAGATACTGCGTGGTGAGCAGCACCGTCGTTCCGGCTGCCACCACGGCCCTGACCGTGTCCCACATCTGCAGGCGGGCGCGCGGGTCGAGGCCGGTGGTCGGCTCGTCCAGGAACAGCACCTCGGGGTTGCCGAGCAGGCTCGCGGCCAGGTCAAGCCGGCGCCGCATGCCGCCGGAATAGGTCTTCACGGCCCGCTTCGCCGCATCGGCCAGGTCGAACCGCCTGAGCAGCTGGCCGGACCTGGCCTTGGCTTCCGCCCTTCCGAAGCCGAGGAGCCGGGAGATCATGACCAGGTTCTCGGTTCCGGTCAGCTCGTCGTCCACCGATGCGTACTGGCCGGTGAGGGCCAGCAGCTGGCGGACCTGGACGGCATCGGCCACGACGTCGTAGCCGCAGACGCGGGCCTGCCCGCCATCCGGCTTGAGCAGCGTGGACAGCACGCGGACGATCGTGGTCTTGCCGGCTCCGTTGGGGCCGAGCAGCGCGAGCACGCGCCCCCGCTCGGCCTCCAGGTCTACGCCGGCCAGCGCCCTGGTCGCGCCGAAGGCTTTGGTCAGCCCGCGCGCCTCGATTACAGGAGTCATTGGGTCACCTATCTCGTCGTTGCCCTGGCCATGGTTGCGACGGCCGCTGATACGGCGCGGACAGGTGGCTGACAGGCGACCGTCAGCGCGCTGATGGGAAAGTCCCTGATGTACCTGGGTCGGGCGCGGATGCTAGAGGCCTAGTGCAGGCAGAACTCGTTACCTTCCGGATCACGCATCACGGCAGCCCGGTGCCCGGGATAGGTGTTGTACCCGGTCAGGCTTGCTCCCGACAAGACGAGCCGCTGCACCTCATCGTCAAGCTGGCTCGCTGCTACCGGCACGTCGAGATGAACCCGGTTCTTCGATGACTTGGGCTCAGGCACGCGCTGGAAGAAGAGCCGTGGCCCGTTGCCCGTCGGGTCGCTGGCCGCGACAGCGCCGGCCAGGAACAGGCGGCCATCAACGCGGACGACCTCGCTCTCGGTAATGGCGCCTTCGGCCAGTAAGCGAGTGACAAGCTCGTGAGAGTCCTCGATCTGGTAGCTCAAGAGGTCAGCCCACCAGCGGGCGAGCAGGTGCGGATCCGCCGCATCAAAGGTCACCTGGACACCCCGTCCCATAGCGGAACTCTAGCAATGATCATGCCTCGTGCCAGCCTTTGGCCGTACTCGCACGAGGGCGCCTGCCTAGGAACAGCGTTGGGTACTTCACTGTCGCTACCCAGCCGCGGGAACGACAGCTCAGGGCGCTTTGCTGCTGTTCTTGCGGCAGCTCTGGCACCTGCGGTGTCGTTCCGGAGGCCGCCGTACGACAGTAAACCGCCCTAAGCTGTCGCTGACGAA
>JASHOL010000133.1 GCA_030041135.1 Streptosporangiaceae bacterium
AACCCCGCCGTCCTTGACTCCTTCGCGCTGGCGCTCACCGGGGCCCACGAGCAGCAGGTGTATCCCGGCATCGCCGGCCGTCAGCCGGACGTCACGCAGGGACGGCTCAAGGCGAAACTGGTAGCCGATGCGGTGGCGCCGCTCAAGGCACTCAGAGACCGGCCCGCGAGCTACGTCTGGGAAACGGACTACTTCCAGGAAGACTGGCAGACCGCGTTCTGGGGCGACAACTACGCTCGCCTGCTGCAGGTGAAGGAACGCTACGACCCCGATGGCCTGTTCGTCATCCACCACGGGGTCGGCAGCGGGACCTGAAACCCGGCTGCATCTTCTGGCTCATCGGCACGGGCCGCCAGCCACGTATGCACCCCAGGCGGTCAATCGGCGCCAGCAGCGTGCGAGCACTGGCCGGGTTCCTTAGCAGGTAGGCGCTCGCCCACACCCCAGAACACCCGGCGACGGCAATGATCCAGAACCCTGACGTGGGTTCGGGACCACTTCAAGATGGTCATCCCACACCTCCGCTCCGCGGTGACCGCCCAGCTCAGCTCGGCTGTGCGACGGCCGAGGCGGCATCGTCGTCATTCTCGTGCCACTCCTGTGCCAGGCTCGGCGCGTCCCTGCTGGGCCGAGTCCGACGTTGCTGACGCCCGACATTCGTTAGGTGTCATGACCAGAGCGAGGCAACTGGCGCGGCGACGATCTTGTCTGAGACTGGAAACGCATGGTGGCCGGACCGCAGCCAAGGCTGATGGCCTCGGTCGAGTTGGACCAGCAGCCCGCGCTCGCATACGAGTTGCTCGAGAAGACCGGCGAAGCACTAGCTAGTCCGCTTCGCTGACGGCATCATCCGCGGGTGAACCAGTCGATCGGGATGGCCCCGCGATGCAGGATGTGCGGGACGTCAACCCAGGGCAGCACCGGGTCGCCGGGCTGCAGGTGGCTGAGGCGGTCGATGGCGGCTTGTGTCACCCGGCTGACGGCCCTGAGCGTGGCGTGCAGTGCAATGGTTCGACCGGGATTCGCAGCACGTCGGGTCGGCGGTCGTACTTGCGCACGTGGCGCTCGTATAGATCCGGGTAGCGATCGCGCAGGTGCCGCAACGGCAGCAGCGCGCTTCCGCGAGGTCGCAAGACAGGCTGGTGGTAAAGGACTACGGGCGAGTTCCTGCGCGAGCTGACCCTCGACCCGGGCCGCAACTACCAGCCCACCGGACGCCCGCCCGGACCAAAACCCGGCACACCCCGCAGACGCCGACACCCCGAACCCTGACGTGGGTTCGGGGTGTCCTCGATGTCTTGAGACATCACAGTGCGGAGGGTGTGGGATTCGAACCCACGGTGACGCTTGCACGCCACAACGATTTTCAAGACCGTCGCCCTCGGCCACTAGGCGAACCCTCCGCCGATAACGATAGCGGTGTCGCTGGCCTGCGCGGCTAGCAGAGCGAGCCGATGAGTAGGCTCACCTCTGGAAGGAGGCGGCATGCTCGGTCCATTCGGCTGGTCGGCAGTGGTGACGCAATGGCAGTTCGCGCCGATCGTCACCGGCTTTGTTGTCATCGCGGCCGGCCTTTACGGCTGGGGCGTCGTGCGAGTGGCCAGGCGGCACCGGGCGCGTCCGTGGCCGTGGTGGAGGACCGCAATGTTCGCCGGCGGCCTCGCCGTCGTGGTGATCGCGACCGAGAGTGGCATCGGCGTCTATGACGACCTGCTGTACTGGGATCACATGGTGCAGCACCTGATGCTGATCATGGTAGCGCCGCCGTTGCTCATCGCCGGTCAGCCGATCACGCTGCTGATGCACGCGAGCCGGAATCCCCTGCACACGTGGACCAAGCGCGCGCTCAGGTCCAAGGTCGCCACGTTCTTGACATGGCCGGTATTCGGCGCGGTCGCCTACGCTGCCGCGATCGCAGGCGCCCACCTGACCGACGTGGCCAACCTGGTCGAGCGTAACCAGACGGTGCACAACCTCGAGCACGCTGCGTTCCTGATCATCGGCTACCTGTTCTTCCTGCCGATCCTCGGCTCCGAGCCGATCAGGTGGCAGCTGTCTTACCCGGTGCGGTTCGTGGTGCTCGTGCTGATCATGCCGGTGGACACCTTTACCGGCCTGGTGCTCGGGTACGGCGGCGCCACCTCGCCCGGCATCCCGACCGGCCCGCGTCCGGCCTGGGCGCCGAGTCCGGTCCAAGACCTGCATCTGGGCGGAGCGGTCATGTGGATCGGCGGCGACTGCCTCATGTTCGCGCTGATGATGCTCGTGTTCGCGAGGTGGGCCACCGACGAGCGGGCCGTTACGCACGCACGCGGCTGGTTCGAGCTGGCCAGGCGGGAGAATCTGGCCTCGCTGCTGGCATCCCAGCAGGTCGCCCCGGCCACGCCGGCTGACCAGGCGGCAGCCGGCGCAGCAGGCCCCGCCACGTCCGCGAATGCCACCAACCGGGCCGGGATCGACGACGATGACGACCAGCTAGCGGCGTACAACGCCTACCTGGCTCGGCTGCACCAGCCCCCGCCGGGATCGGCCAGATAAAGTCGCCGCCACGCTGAACCGCGCGGGGCTCGGTTCCGTACTTGTAGGAAGCACCGTGCCTTGGCCGCACCCGTTGGCGCGGAGCGTGGCCCGCCGGGCCGCGTCATGGGACTAATGGCCCCGTTCCATGACTGGCTCGGCGGGCGCCATCGCGCGTACCCAGCCAATGCCAGCGTGCGGTGATTTGTCCGATCTATCAGTTGTGTCGGCTGGCGGCAGACGCCTCGTGAAGGTCGGGCTGTACCGCGACACGCCGGCGAAGTGCTTTCTAGGTCAATCTAGGGAATCCGCTAGATCGGCTCATAGGGTCCTAGGGCATGGACCCAGTGCGCAATCCCTACGCTCCGGGCGCCGGCCAGCGCCCGCCCGAGCTGGCCGGGCGGGACCGGGAGATCGCCCAGTTCGAGGTTGTGCTCGAGCGCGTGGCCCGCGGCAGGCCCGAACGCAGCATGGTGCTCACCGGCCTGCGCGGGGTCGGCAAGACCGTGCTGCTGAATTCGTTCCGCTCGATGGCGATGCAGCGACTGTGGGGCACAGGCAAGCTCGAGGCCAGGCCAGATCAGTCGATTCGGCGGCCGGTGGCGGGTGCGCTGCACATGGCGGTGCGCGAACTCGCCCCGCGGCATCGGGCTCCCGACCGGATCGACCACTTCCTCGGCGTACTCAAGGCCTTCGCCGCCCGGGACCTGCGGGCTCCTAAGGGCTCGGCCCTGACCCAGCTCGGCATCGACGTTCCGGCTGTGCGCGGCCGGGCCGACTCCGGTGACCTCGAGGTCGACCTGACCGAGTTGCTGACCGATGCGGCGTCGGTGGCGGCCGACCTTGGCGTCGGCATCGCACTGTTCGTGGACGAAATGCAGGACGTGCCTGCCGGCGACATCTCCGCATTGTGCGCCGCCTGCCACGAGCTGTCACAGAGCAGCGGCCCTCTCATCGTCGTCGGCGCCGGGCTGCCGCACCTGCCGTCGGTCCTCTCGGCGAGCAAGAGTTACTCCGAGCGGCTGTTCCGGTACGTGCCGATTGACCGGCTTGACCGGCAGTCGGCAGACATCGCCCTGCTGGCGCCGGCCCGCCGCGAGGGAGCCGACTTTCAGCCCGCTGCGCTGGATGCGCTCTATGCGGCCGCCGACGGCTACCCCTACTTCGTCCAGGCCTACGGGAAGGTCACCTGGGATGTTGCCGCCTCCAGCCCCGTGACCGCACATGACGTCGAGGTCGCCGGGCCGGTGGCGGCCGGCGAACTCGCCGTCGGATTCTTCGGCAGCAGGTATGAGCGAGCGACGCCGGCCGAGCGGGAGTACATGCGGGCAATGGCCATGCTGGGCGATGAGCCCGTGCAGACCGCGCAGGTAGCGGAGGAACTGGGCCGTAAGCCGTCAAGTGTCTCGCCGGCTCGGGACAACCTGATCAAGAAGGGCCTGATCTACAGCTCGGAGCGCGGCCTCATCGCGTTCACCGTGCCACACTTCGGGCGGTTCCTCCGGACGCAGCCGGCCTGAGCGCACTGGCCGGCGAACTGCCTCAGCCGGGCGCAGCGGTTGGGCGGCCGACGCTCGGCGACAGGCGGCGGTCGGCTGGACACACCTCGTTCCGCCGTGGATATCAATCTGTATAGGCTCGTCTACGCCGTGGACTAGAGATCAATAGACAACGGCATATCGGCCCCGGAGCGACTGGCGGGCGCCGCGAGCGTGTCGGCGGCGATGCCGGGCGCCAGCTGCCTGCGGCGGCGCAGTCGGGGCAGGTGGACCGGCCACGGCAGGGGTTCGGCGGTTACCTCGTCGACTAGTGCCGCGTGAATCGCGGGCCGCCGCTGGGTCAGGAAGACTGCGAAGACCACCTCGCTTGGCCGGCCCTGGCAGCTTGCCGGAAACACGACGTAGCGCCAGCACAGTTCGCGCCACATGTCGGTGGGCTCGTACGAGGTGATCACGGAGGAGTGACGCCGCCAGGCTTTGCTGTGCCGCAGCGCCGCCAGCGTCCGCTCGGCCGGCAGTGCTCGCAGCTCGCACGGCTCGGAGTAACCGAGGCGGATGAGGCCCTCGCCCAGCTCAGGAGACAGTGCGGCAAGCACGATGAGCTCGACCGCCATGATGACCAGTAACCGAGCAAGCTGCGCGCCGGACTTGGGCTCGGTAACCGCGGGGAGCCCGATGGTGGACAGCGCGGCCACCGACAACAGGCCGGACCTGGCCAGCGTCCTGCCGCTTACTGGAGCCGTGCTGAAGTCACCGAAACATCCGCAGCCGACGTCCGGTTTGGCCGCCCGCAACTCGATCAGTGCGCTGGTCGCGACCAGGAACATAAGGCCCGCGCCCAGCCGGATGCAGGTGGCGGGTGCGCCATGGCCGAGGCGGCCCGCGGTGATGACCAGCCCGCCGCCCAGCCCGAACTCGATGGCGCATATGACCATTGCCAGCGGCATGCGCATGCGCGTCGGAAACAAGGCAGTCGGGCCGAGGGCCCCGTCCATCGAGCCAGTTCGCATCGCGCGCATCAGCTTCGTTCCGCACGCTCCGATGAGGAGGGCGGCAATGAGCGGGATCTGCACCTCACGGATGGCATTAAGCACGGTCATTCGCCAATCCTGATAGTGGCATTGAAACAGCCGCGGTCCAGCTCACCGCCGAGCGCGACGAAGCCCGCCATCGTCAGGTCGGCGATCCGCCCGCGCGGCGAAGTCCCGCAGGTGACGCAGCGGTCATTGAAGAGTCTGGCCACCGGCGCACAGCCCGTAACCGGGAGCATGCAGTCGAGATCGGTGCACTCGTTCGTCACCCGTAGCACGCTGCCAATAGCCAGATAGGGCATGCGCGCAAAACCGTGGGTCTGACCCATCTGCGCGTCCTCGGCGCAGCCCGTTTCTGGGTCGAGCGCCGGATAGCAGACGCCGAGGACGCCGGGCGGCTCATCGCCTGGCTCATGCCAGGTCGCCGAGCCGGAGATCGAGTCCGGCGCATACCCGCTGACTAGCGGGGGCATCGGCAGCCTGGCCGCCGGGTAGGCCGGCTGCGAGGTCGCCGGGATCATGCCGTCCAGCTCGTCGTCGCGGCGCAGCCCGATGATGTCAATGAGGTAGCCGGGCTCCAGCGAGGGAAACCTGACCTGGATGCGACCGATGGCCCGCGGCTGGATGGCGACGACTCGCAGCTTCCTGGTCGCGCCCTCGCTAACCACGAGCCGACTGCCAGATCGCTCGGTGATGACTCCGGTGACGCGGCCGATATTTGCCCAGATGCGGTCGGCCGTCTGGCGGCTCGAGGGATGCAGACGCACGACGGCGTGGTCGCCGGGCCGCACGGCCGTGGGCTCTAACTGGGCGCCTCGCCAAGCGACGGCATCAGGAGTCAAGGTGAAGCGCTGCTCGTCACCGGCATCTCCGAGCACCAGCACCTGCGGGCTCACGTCCAGGACCATCCCGGACACCGCCCGCGGTAGGTGTCCGGTATCGGCGAAGCCGACGCCGGACCGGCCTGCCCCCGGCTGTCGACTCTCCGCCTCGCCCGCTTCCGGCTGCCGCGGCGCGGGGATGCCCGGAAGGCCCGATTTGGAGCGTTCCGGCGGCTTAACCGGCATCACCTGGCCCGAGCGCGAGGGAAAGACGGCGGCCTTCAGCAGCCGTCGGCGTACCACGACCGCCGCGGCGGCCGATTCCCCGACTCGGGCGCAGCGGTCACAACAGCTCCGGACATTCTGCCCGGATGGCATCGGCATACCTCCGGTCCCGGCGCCAGGCCGCCTGGCGGGTCTCGCCCGCCGCGGCCCGGTCACTGCCATTTGGTGATCTTTCCGGCCTAGCTGACACGTAGGTATCGTAGGTACCTAGGCGGCGAGTGTACCGAGGCCGGCCCGTCTAGCCTTCCAGTCTGCAAATATCCGCGACGCGTAACGCGCCATCACATGGCGTGACGACTGCTCCTGCCTGGTCGTGGGTAACGTGGAAGTGTGAGCGTCGGGGGCGATCACGGCTTTGCTAACACATGCTCGGCCGCGGGGGTGGCACCGCGAGTAGCGGCGGCGCGTGCGGCCGACGACGCCTGCGAAGCCCCGCCCGGCCGGCGGCAAGACCGGGCTGACGATCGCCACGGCATCACATCCCTGACTAAAGACGCGCAGGCCGAGACGGCGGGAGCCAGGGAGTCTGCCGGAGAACAGGACTCGTCGGCCATTCCGGATCCCCAGGTGATGCCCGAGGTCAGGGCGCTCAGCGAGCCAGCAGTCGTCCAGAACGCGCAGGCCGGGCCGGAGCCGCCAGTAATCCCGCGCGCTCGCCACGGCGGCCGCACAGGCGGCCCGAATGGCAGCCGCACGCGCGATCCAGACGGCAGTCGAATGAGCGGTCCGGACGATCGCGCGTTCGGTGAATATGTCTCGGCACGCGGCCGCGCCTTGCTGCGGACCGCCTACCTGCTGACCGGCAACGTGGCCGACGCCGAAGATCTCGTCCAGGCCGCGCTGGCGAAGACGTTCCTGGCCTGGGACCGCATCGAGGACCGCGCCGCGGTGGACGGCTATGTTCGGCGGGCCATGGTCAACACACAAATCTCCTGGTGGCGGAGGCGGCGGGTAGAGGAGTACCCGACCGATGAGATCCCCGACCAGGCCGTGGCCGATCACGCCGTGTCAAGCGACCTGCAGGAAACCCTCCGACGGGCGATTGACCGGCTGCCGCAGCGGATGCGTGCGGCGGTTGTGCTGCGCTATTACGAGGACATGACCGAAGCCGAAGTGGCAGAGGTGCTCGGCGTGAGCCTGGGGACGGTGAAGAGCACCGTGTCGCGCGCCGTGGCCAAGCTCAGGACCGACTCCGACCTGCAGGCGGAATGACGCTCATCAGGATCGAGATCATGCATCGGCGTTGATCACTGGCTGCTGACGGCCCGACGTTTTGCCTATACCGTGGCACTATCCACGTCAGGGCGGTTACCGGCACGGCCAGCCGGCAGTGGCCGGTACCCATGTCGGTCGCCAGGGGGTTGCGCCATGCGCAGCACAATGATGGATGTCCCGCTCACGGTTACCGCGATCATGCGGCATGGCACCACCGCCTATGGCAGCAGTGAGGTCGTCACGCTGACCGACGTCGGCACCAGGCGGCAGAGCTACGCCGAGACCGGCGCCAGGGCGGCCCGGCTGGCGAACGCGCTCCGGGCGCTGGGAATCGACGCAGACCAGCGAGTGGCAACGCTGATGTGGAACAACTCCCAGCATCTCGAGGCCTACCTGGCGATTCCGTCTATGGGCGCGGTGCTCCACACCCTTAACCTGCGGCTGGACCCGCAGGTGATCGGGTACATCGCCGACCACGCTGGCGACGACGTCGTGATCGTGGATCCGACGCTGGTGCCGCTCCTGGCCCGGGTGCTGCCGCATGCGCCAGCCATCCGGCACGTCATCGTGACCTCGGCCGAGGGCGGGGCCGAGTTCGTCCCCCCGGCCGAGCTTGCCGCCCTCGGCCGGCCCGTGCACTCCTACGAGGCGCTGCTTGCCGCCCAGCCCGCCTCCTTCGACTGGCCCGAGGCAGACGAGCGCTCGGCCGCCGCCATGTGTTATACGAGCGGCACCACCGGGCACCCGAAGGGGGTCGTCTACAGCCACCGGTCGATGCACCTGCATTCGATGGCGGTCTGCATGGGCGGCGTGTTCGGCCTGTCCGATCGGGACCGGGTGCTGCCCGTCGTCCCGATGTTCCACGCTAACGCCTGGGGGCTGCCATATGCGGCCATGCTGGCAGGGGCCGATCTGGTCATGCCGGACCGGTTCTTGCAGCCTGAGCCGCTCGTCAGGCTGATCGAAGCGGAGCGGCCCACGGTGGCAGGCGCGGTGCCGACGATCTGGAACGGCCTGCTCCAGCACGTCAGGACGCAGGGCGGCGACCTGTCGTCGCTGCGCCTGGTGCCGTGCGGGGGGTCGGCCGTGCCGCACTCTCTCCAGGAGGCCTACGAGAAGGAACTAGGGGTGCGCATCCTCCAGGCATGGGGGATGACGGAGACCTCGCCGCTTGGCAGCGTGGCGTACCCCCCGGCGGACGTGACCGAAGAGGAGGCGTGGCGCTACCGCGACTCGGCCGGACGGCTGATGTGCCAGGTCGAACACCGGCTAGTCGGCGAGGGCGGGGTCCTGCTCCCGTGCGACGGCGAGGCGGTCGGGGAGATAGAGGTGCGCGGTCCGTGGGTGACAGGCGCCTACTACAAGGACGACGATCCGCAGAAGTTCGACGACGGCTGGCTCCGAACCGGAGACGTCGGCACGATTGACGAGCTCGGTTACGTGAACCTGACCGACCGGGCCAAGGACGTCATCAAGTCCGGCGGCGAGTGGATCTCGTCGATGGAGCTGGAGAACCAGTTGATGGCCCATCCTGAGGTGACCGAGGCGGCCGTCATCGGAGTGGCGGACGAGAAGTGGGGCGAGCGACCGCTGGCAGCTGTCGTCGTGCCCGATGGGTCCACCGTCACCGCCGCGCAGCTCAGGGCCTTCCTGGCCGAGAAGGTCCCACGCTGGCAGGTGCCCGAGCGCTGGGCCTTCATCGACGAGGTGCCAAAGACGAGCGTCGGCAAGTTCGCCAAGACCAGGATGCGCGATGCGTACGCGCGTGGGGATTATGAGGTCATCGAGGTGCACTGACCGTCAGGAGCGCTGGCTGCCTGCGCGCTGAGCAGCGAGCCAGCGCCGGGGCCGCAGCCAGGTCGGCCGTGCTTTGCCCCGCCACTGGCGGACCCGATACCCTAGGGGCCGGCCCGATGCGGGCTGCCAGGAGGCTTCGCCTAGTCCGGTCTATGGCGCCGCACTGCTAATGCGGTTTGGGTTCGCGCCCATCCGGGGTTCAAATCCCCGAGCCTCCGCCAGTCTGACC
>JASHOL010000134.1 GCA_030041135.1 Streptosporangiaceae bacterium
GTCACCTCCACACCCAAATAGAGGCCGACGAACAGCTGAAAGCTGAGACCAGGCTGGGTGAATTTACCCGAGCGTTACGAGACTTTTTCGCGAAAGTGTGTCTGGCCGCCAAAATAGGCGCGACGGGTGCGGGCGCGCTCAGGGAGACTGCCACACGTGCTTCTGACGATTTCCACCGCGCGCGCACCGACGAGCGACCTGAGCTTCCTGCTTCACAAGCACCCGGACCGAGTCCAGACCTTCAGTCAGTCCGTGGGCCAGGCGCACGTGTTCTACCCGCGGGCCGACCCAGCCAGGTTTACGGCCGCGCTGCTGCTCGAGGTCGATCCGATCGCTCTGGTACGCGGGCGCCGGGCCCGCGGTCAGGACGGCTTCGCCCTCGGACAATACGTCAACGACCGGCCCTATGCGGCCTCCAGCATGATGGCCGTCGTGCTGAAGGACGTGTTCAGGACGGCGATGAACGGTCAGTGCGACGCCCGTCCGGAGGCGGCGGCGGCACCGCTACCGCTGGAGATCACGATCCCGGCGCTGCCCTGCCGGGGCGGGGCCGACCTGGCGCGCCGAGTCTTCGAGCCGCTTGGCTGGCGGGTCCAGGCCACGGCCTCCGATCTCGACCCCGAGTTCCCCGACTGGGGCGAGTCCCGCTACCTCAGCGTCCACCTGGCCGGCGAGATGCGGCTCAAGGACGCGCTCAACCACCTGTACGTGCTGCTGCCCGTGCTCGACGACGCCAAGCACTACTGGGTCACCGCGGCCGAGATCGACAAGCTGATCCGGGCCGGGGAAGGCTGGCTGGCCACGCACCCCGCACGGCCCGTGATCACCAGCCGGTACCTGGCCCACCGGCGCGAGCTGACCGAGTCCGCGCTGGCCAGGCTGGCCGAGGCGGACGACGCCGATGCCGGGGAGATCGACAACGCACTCGAGGGCGCGCGCGACCTGACCTCCACGGAAAAGCCGGTGCCGCTGAGCCAGGTGCGCCGGGGCGCCGTGCTGGCTGCGCTCCGCTCATCGGGCGCGCGCCGGGTCGGGGACCTTGGCTGCGGCGAGGGTGCGCTGGTGCGTGACCTGCTCGCCGACTCCGCCATCGAGCAAGTCGTGGCCACGGACGTGTCCTCGCGGGCGCTGCGGACCGCCGCCAGCAAGCTCCGGCTCGACCGGATGACCGAACGCCAGCGCGCCCGGCTGGAGATCTTCCAGTCCTCGCTCACCTACCGCGACGATCGCCTGGCCCGGCTGGACGCTGCGGTGCTCATGGAGGTTATCGAGCATGTCGACCCGCCGCGGCTGGACGCGCTGGAGCGGGCGGTCTTCGCTCACGCCGCGCCAGGAACGGTGATCGTCACAACCCCGAACGTCGAGCACAACATCCGGTTCGAGTCTCTGCCCGCCGGGACGCTGCGGCACGCCGATCACCGGTTCGAGTGGACAAGGGCGCAGCTGCGGGACTGGGCCAGCCGGGTAGCGGCCGCGCACGGGTACGACGTCCGCTACCTGCCGGTCGGACCCGACGACCCGGAGGTCGGGCCGCCGACGCAGATGGCCGTCTTCACCAGGAAGGCGGCTTGATGAGCGACGAGCCCACGCAGTCCAGCCTGGATCTGGGCATCCGGGACTTGGGCATCCCGGAACTTAGCCTTGTCGTCCTTATCGGCGTCACCGGCTCGGGCAAGTCGACGTTCGGCCGGGCTCACTTCCGGCCGACCGAGGTCATCTCGTCCGACTTCTGCCGCGGCCTGGTGTCCGACGACGAGAACAACCAGGCCGCGACGGCCGACGCGTTCGAACTGCTGCGCTACATCGTCGGCAAGCGCCTGGCGGCGGGCCGGCTGACCGTGGTGGACGCCACGAACGTCCAGCCCGCCTCGCGCCGTGACCTCATCGCCGTGGCTCGCGAGCATGACGTGCTGCCCGTCGCCATCGTGCTCGACGTCCCGGACAAGGTGTGCGTCGCGCGGAACGCGCGCCGCCCCGACCGCGACTTCGGCGCCGACGTCGTCCGCCGGCAGAAGGACCAGCTCCGGCGCGGTCTGAAAGGCCTCAAGCGAGAGGGCTTCGCCGCCGTGCACGCGCTCCGGGGCGAAACCGAGATCGCGCAGGCGCAGATCACGAGGACCAGGCTGTTCAATGATCTGCGCCACGAGACCGGGCCGTTCGACGTGATCGGCGACATCCACGGCTGCGCGGCCGAGCTGCGCGAACTCCTGGGCCGGCTCGGTTACGCAATCGGAACGGACTCGGGCGGCCGGGCGATCTCCGCCCGCCATGCCGAGGGCAGGCGGGTCATCTTCCTCGGTGACCTGGTCGACCGGGGTCCTGACACCCCCGGCGTACTCCGGCTGGTGATGGGCATGGTGGCCGCGGGCGACGCGCTGTGCGTGCCAGGCAACCACGAGCACAAGCTGGTGCGCGCGATGCGGGGACGGTCCGTTCAGATCAGACACGGACTAGCCGAATCGCTAGAGCAGCTGTCTGCGGAACCCACCTCGTTCCGATCTGAGGCAGAGAAATTCCTGGACGGCCTGATCTCGCATTACGTGCTGGACGGCGGGAAGCTCGTGGTCGCGCACGCCGGGCTGCTCGAGCGCTACCAGGGCCGCGCCTCCCGTAGGGTCCGTGAATTCTGCCTGTACGGCGAGACCACTGGCGAGACCGACGAGTACGGACTACCGGTTCGATACCCGTGGGCGCAGGAGTACCGCGGCCGGGCGATGGTGCTGTACGGGCATACGCCGGTTCCCGAACCTGAGTGGATCAACAACACGCTGTGCCTGGATACCGGGTGCGTGTTCGGGGGCCGCCTGACCGCGCTTCGCTACCCGGAGCGGGAACTGGTCTCGGTGCCGGCCGGAGCCGTCTACTACGCGCCCGCCAAGCCGTTCCCGGCGACGCCCGGCGCGGTCAGTTCCGTGCCGCGGCGCGAGCCCACGGTGCTCGACATCGCCGACGTGCTCGGAACCCGCGTACTCGATACGGCCTACCACAAGCGCATCGGCGTGCGGCCGGAGAACGCCGCCGCGGCGCTGGAGGTGATGAGCCGGTTCGCGGTCGACCCGCGCTGGCTGGTGTACCTGCCGCCGACCATGAGCCCGGTTGCGACGTCGATGCTTCCTGACCTGCTCGAGCACCCAGACCAGGCGTTCGAGGCCTACCGCGGCGACGGAGTCGATGCCGTCGTATGCGAGGAGAAGCACATGGGCTCGCGGGCGGTGGCGCTCGTGTGCCGATCGGCCGCCGCCGCCAGGGAGCGGTTTGACGTGTCCGGCGGGCTCGCCGGGGCGGTATGGACCAGGACCGGACGGCCGTTTTTCCGGCCGGACCTGACCTCGCAACTGGTAGCGCGGCTGGCCGCGGCCGCCGAGACCGCCGGCCTGTTCGACGAGCTCGGCACGTCCTGGCTGCTGCTCGACGCCGAACTGCTGCCGTGGAGTGCCAAGGCCGGCGCGCTCGTGCGCGAGCAGTACGCCGCCGTCGGCGCAGCCGCCCGCAGTGCGCTGCCGGGCGCCGTCTCCGCGCTTGAGGACGCGGCCGGCCGCGGGCTGGATGTGGCCGGGCTGCTCGCGCGTACTGCGTTGCGCGAGGCTAACGCCGCCGCGTTCACCACTGCCTACCGACGGTACTGCTGGCCCACGGACGGGCTGGCGGGCGTGCGGATCGCCCCGTTTCAGCTGGTCGCCTACGAGGGAACGGCCTGCCATCGGCTGCCGCACGCCTGGCATCTCGATATCGCTGACCGGCTGGTGAAGGCCGCGCCCGACCTGATCGCACCCACCCGGCGGATCTTCGCGGCCACGACCGACCCGGAGTCGGCCGCTGCCGCCACGCAGTGGTGGGCCGAGCTGACCGCGGCCGGCGGCGAGGGCATGGTAGTTAAGCCGGCCGCGAATCTCGTCCGCGGCCCGCACGGCCTGGTGCAGCCAGGCCTCAAGGTGCGCGGCCGGGAGTATCTGCGGATCATCTACGGACCCGACTACACCACGCCGGAGAACCTGCCGCGGCTGCGCGACCGCGGGCTCGGCCATAAGCGCTCCCTCGCGCTGCGTGAGTACGGACTCGGGCTGGAGGCGGTCGACCGCGTCGCGCGCGGCGAGCCACTCTGGCGCGTGCACGAGTGCGTGTTCGCGGTGCTCGCGCTCGAGTCCGAGCCGGTTGATCCCCGCCTCTGAGCTGCGTGCCGACTTGGTGTTGACACTTCCACCGGCTGTTGGCATGCTGCTTCGCCAGGCATCGGGAAAAGTGCCGTGGTGGTCGTTGCCGCCGACCGGAAAAGCCGCGGGCAACAAAGCGCCTGCCTGCTCCCTCCTAGTAGGTATGGACCTACTCCCCCCTCATGAGCACGGGACCGAAAGCATCCGGCCAGCTGCCCGTCGCCGCGGCCGCCGCCGGCGGCTGCGCTTGGTCGGGGCCGGCGCCATCGCGGTGGTGGCGGTCGCCGCGGCGGTGGCCGTCCCTGGCACCGCCCTTTCCGCTAACGCCGAGCGATCCTCCGAGCCGGGTTCGATTCCCTCCGGGTGGTCGCGTCTTCCCGACGCCCCGATCCCTGCTCGCAACGAGTACACCGCCGTATGGACCGGCAAGGAGATGATCGTCTGGGGCGGGTACTCGTGGAACGGGTCTTTCCCCGTCACCGCGCATGTCGTCTTTTACAATGACGGTGCCGCATACGACCCCACGACGCGGACGTGGAAGACAATCGCAGCCAGCCCTCTCGCCCCTCGAGAAGCGTCCGTCGCGGTATGGACGGGCACGGAGATGCTCGTCTTCGGTGGCGGCGGCCCCGGTAGCAAACCCACCACCGGGGGGGTCGCATATTACGATGGGGCCGCCTACAACCCCTCGACGAACACCTGGCGCAAGCTGGCACCAACCCCCCGGTCGCTCGGCAACCTCACGGACAGCGGCAGCTACGCCGTGTGGACGGGAAAGGTCATGCTGGTCTGGGGTTTCTTCGGGAACGAGGCGGGCGCCGACGGGGGCGGCTCGCTCGCGGCTGCCGCCTACAACCCGGCGACGAACCGGTGGGAGACCGGAGCGATCGCCCCGACGGAGGCACCGCTGTTCGGTGACGCCTTTTGGACCGGAAAGGAGATGCTCGTCTGGGGCAGGTCGGCGGCGGGACATCTCGGGGGACTCAGCTACGACCCAACGACACGCAGATGGGCGTCGTTGCCTGCCTCACCGCTCGGTGAGGTTAATCGCAATGACATGCTCGCCGTCTGGACGGGCACGTACATGGTCGTCGGTGGCGGCTTGGCCCCGAACCAGACGAGCAAGGACGAGGACGGGCGCACGAAGGTGGACCGCGTGGGGGTGAAGCCCGTGAAGCCCACCCTCCGGAAGGACGCCGCTCTGTACGACCCCGTCACGAACAGGTGGAGGCGACTGCCGGATGCGCCCGTGGGTTTCGAGGGCTCCGTAATGGCGGCGAGGGCCTGGGATATATGGACCGGCAGGTCGGTGATCACAATCGAGGACGGGGTTGCTGGCGGGCGCCCTCTCAGCCTCGACCTGGCCACCCTGAAATGGTCACTTGGGCCGAAGGCACCGGTGCCGGACCGGCAGTTGGCTCACGAGCTCTGGACCGGACAGGAGGTGCTCGTCTGGGGCGGTGGGGTGCCCGTTGGGGACTGGTGCTGCGAGACCGTAGTCCGCGGGTACGGCTACCAGCCCTGACACCACGGCGTGCGGCCGGCGGTCCGCAGCCAGGAGATCCTCCAGTGCCGGCGGCTATGCTCGTCATGCCTTCTGGCGCGGGTGCGCCCAGTCCGCACGGGGAGATTGATGATCATGGCTGGCGAGACGCCCGTCCCGCCCGCGGGAGTTCGGGCGGACGCGGACAGGGCCATTGTCGTCGCGGGGACCGCTGCCCATCACGCGGCCAGGGACTTGCGTCACATATCGGTCGACGGCCTGAACGAGGCGTTGCGCGCTATCGCGGCGCACCTGACGGTGCGGACCGGCGCGGTGCTTGCCGCAAATGCTCAGGACGTGCGCGACGCTCGTGAGCACGGCCTTGCGGGCGGGTTCGTGGATCGGCTGACCCTGGACGAGACCCGCATCGCGGCCATGTCGGGCCAGCTCCACGCGCTGGCGCAAGTGCCGGCCGAGCCCGACAGCACCACGATCAGGGACCTGCCAGGCGAGCTCGAACTGCGGGAACGGCGCCGCCCAGTCGGCGTCATCGGAGCGAACTTCGAGGCCCGCCCGAACGTAGTCGTCGACATCGCCTCGCAGCTCATCAAGTCCAGAAACGCGGGCGTCCTGCGCACCGGCTCGAGCGCCATACGCTCGGCCGCCCTGCTGGTCGACGAGGTGGTAGGCCCGGCGCTGGCCGCGGCCGGGCTCGATCCGGCTGCGATCCAGCTGGTGCGCGTCCCCGGCCGCGACAGCGCCTTCGCCTTGGTGCGCCATCCAGAGCTGATCCCATTGGTCATCTTGCGCGGCAGCGGTGACAGCACGCGCGCACTCGCGCGGGAAGCGGCGATGCACGGCGTACGGACCCTGGCGCACGCCGACGGCGGAGCGGTGATCTACCTCGACGAGTCAGCCGACCCGGCCCTCGCGCTGCGGCTGATCGAGCAGAGCCTAGACCGGCTCGGCGTCTGCAACCGGCTGAACCTGCTGCTCGTCCACGGCTCGATCTGGGGCTCGATCCTGCCTCCGCTGACCGCGCTGGCGCAGCGTCTGGGCATCTCCCTGTCGCTGCCGCCGCACGAGCACCGGCTCGGGCATGAGTGGGCGCTCGATTCCGGGGCCGAGGCCACCATCACGATCGCGCCCGCGGCAAGCGCGGATGACGCCGCGGCAATTGCCAACGCCGAGACGTCGGGGCTGGCCGCGTCGATTGTCACCAGCGACGACGCGGCCGCCGGCCGGTTCCTCGATGGCTACGCCGGGACCGGCGCCTTCTGGAACACGACACCGCGGCTGCTTGACGGGTTCAGGCTGCTGTCGGTGCCGGAGACCGGGATCAACGTCGACGTTGTCCCCGGCCCCCGCGGCCCGGTCACCTTCCGCGACTTGTACCTGCGCCAGTACGTGGTCACGCCGAAGACGACGGCCTGAGCGGTGAGCTTCCGGCCGGAAACACAACGAGCGACTCGCGGTGCACCGCGTGGATGCCCCTGACCGCCCGGCGGGCGGCGGCGTCCGCCGGGACGTCGCCGTGCAGGAACCCGCCGTCGAGAAGGAACGTGGCGCACAGGCCTGGCTGAGCCAGCAGCAACGAGTCGCCCAGCTCGGCGATCCGGTCCGCGGAGAGGGCTGCCAGCTGCGCATACGCCTCCTGGCTAGCCCGCGACTCGCCTGCTTGTAGCTCGCGGCAGTCTCGGTAGGTGGCCGGGTCGACCAGCGCGGCGGCAGACGGCCGGGCCGCGGCAACCGTCAGGCCCGGCTCGCCGCCGGGGCGCGCCTGGCCCGCGTACCGCAGCCGAAGGAGTACCGAGATGACGCAGCCGGCCTGCTGCGGTGACAGTGCCCGCAGCAGCCGGAGAACGCTCGACGGAAGGGCAACCGATCCGCGGCCGAGCAGGCGTTCCGGGTGCCGCACGTCGACGATCTCGACCACGGACCCCGCCGGGAAGTCTCCGTCCACCCGCTTGACGCCGGACAGGAACAGCGTGCTCCCGGTGCGCAGGCTCATCTCAGCCTCCCGGTTCACGTAAACCGAGCCTGCCGAGTACGCCATGCCGCCGATCCATCGCCTCGACGGGTCAAGTTGCGCGCCGGCTGGCCGCACCGCTGTTCCCAGCCTGGCCCGCGGATTGAGACTGCGGCTGACCACGTCAGGCTCGCGGGCCGAGCCGATGACGCATTCGACGCCGCAGCACGCCGCTCGGGCCGCCGCGTCGAGTTTCGAGCCCATCCCACCCCGCCCGCTGCCGCTCGTGATGACCCGGACGGCCCGCGCCTGCTCCGGGGTCAGCCGGGTGATCCGGTCGCGGAGCGATGCGTCACGGTAGGCGGCTCTGACGTCGGTCAGGAACAGCAGCCTGGACGCCTCCGCGGCGACCGAGACCGCGACCGCGACCTGGTCATTGTCGAGGGCGGACAGGGGATCGGTCGCGTCGTTGCCGTTCACGATCGGCAGCAGGCCGCGGCCGACCGCGCCGATCAGCAATTGCCCGAGGTCGGTCATCGCGCGCGCCGAGGACAAGTCGCTGCGGGATACCAGGATCTGGCACACCTCGACGCCGACGGCCGCCGCGAGCTGCCGGTACAGGGCCATCAGCGCCGGCTGGCCCACCGCGGCCGGCAGCGCGAATTCCGCTGCCTGCGCCACGGCCGCGGGCTCGGTGTACCGGCGCAGTGTTTCCTGCAGGTCCTCGATCAAGCGGCCGTACTCACCAGTGCCGGCCGCCGCTGCCGCTCCGACCGAGGCCCGGACCGAGTCAACCAAGGCCCGCAGCGCGGGCGCGGCTCCGGCGGTCGGGCCCTCGAAGGCAAGCAGCCGCCGGCCAAGCCTGGCCGCACCCGAGGTTACGAGGATGATCTCGTGCCCCGCCCGCTGCGCGGTGGCGATCTGGTTAACCAGCCCGGCGATGACGTCCAGGGCGAGCCCGTCGTGGCTGGCAATGGAACTGGAGCCGAGCTTGATTACCTGTCTGGTCACGATGGGCTGCTCTGGAAGGCGGCGAGACCGACGCCGCGCGACGGCCGCGGTGAGCGCAGCGAGGCGGCGCAGATGATCATCGGAAAGGCTACCACGCAGGTCGGCGGCCCAGTGCTCTCCCATACGCTGGCACAGTGGCCAGGAACGCCGACAGCCGTCAAGTCCCGGCGGCGATGCGGCACGACGTCCGGGTGCTCGGCGAGATTCTCGGTCAGGTCATCTGCGAGTCCGAGGGGCAGGACCTGCTGGATGACGTCGAGGACCTGCGGCACCGCGTGATCGCCGCGCGCGGGCATGACGCCGCGGGGGGCGGGTCGGCTGGTCGCGACGCCTCAGGATCCGGTGCCGACGATGAGATCGCCGCGCTGGTGGCGGGCTGGCCGCTGGCCAGAGCCGAGGCGGTGGCACGCGCCTTCACCGTGTACTTCCACCTGGCTAACCTCGCCGAGGAGCATCAGCGAGTCCGTACCCTGCGCGAACGGGATGACGGTGCCGGGCCGGTACCCGAATCGCTCGCGGCGGCGGTGGCCAGCCTCCGACAGACGCTGAGCGCCGGACAGCGGACCGCCTTGCTCCGCCGCCTCGAGGTGAACCCCGTGCTGACGGCGCACCCCACCGAGGCTAGGCGGCGTGCGGTCACCGAAGCGCTTCGCCGCATCGGGGCTCAGCTCGACCGGTTGGACGACCCGCAGCTCGGCGCAGCCGCCATGGCCGAGGCTCTGCGGCGCTTGCGGGAGGAGATCGACTTGCTATGGCGGACATCCGCACTGCGCATCCAGGCCATGCAGCCGCTCGACGAGGTCAGGTCAGGGACCGCGATCTTCGACGAGACACTATTCCGGCTCGCACCGATCGTGTACCGGGCACTCGATGAGGCACTGCAGGGTGACCGGTCCGGCCAGGCCGCGCCGCTGGCACCGGCGTTCCTCCGGTTCGGCAGCTGGATCGGGGGTGATCGAGACGGCAACCCCTACGTGACGGCCGCGGTCACGGAGCAGACCGCGCAGATCCTCTCCGAGCACGTACTGCGGGCGCTTGAGAACGCGACGGCCAGGATCGGCCGGTCGCTGACGATAGACGCCACGCTGACCGGCTCGGACGCGGCCGCTGGCGAGGCCGGTCTGGCCGCGGCGCTGAGCGGCGCGGCGGCAGCCCATCCTGATCTCCTCGGCGAACTGACATCGCGCTCGCCGGGCGAGCCGTTTCGCACCTTCCTGCTCTACCTCGGGCACCGGCTGCAGGCCACCAGGCTGGACGGATCGGGCGAGAGCGGCCTGGCCTACGGCTCTGCGGCCGACTTCCTCGCCGACCTACGGCTGGTCCAGCATGCGCTCGCCGACTCCGGCGTGGCCCGGCAGGCCCATGGGGAGCTGCAGCACCTCATCTGGCAGGCCGAGACATTCGGGTTCCACCTGGCCGGGCTCGAGGTGCGCCAGCACAGCGCCGTGCACGCGGCCGCAGTCCGCGAGCTGCGCGAGCCTTCGGCCGACCAGGAGCCGGCGGCCGCCACACGGGAGGTGCTCGCGACATTCCGCGCAGTCGCCTCGATCCAGCGAAGGCACGGGATCGAGGCCTGTCACCGCTACGTCGTCAGCTTCACGACCTCGGCGGCCGATATCGCCGCCGTATACGAGCTGGCCGAGCTGGCCTGCCCCGACGAGCCTCCTGTTCTGGACGTGGTCCCGCTGTTTGAGAGCGGCGATGACCTCGCCAACGCCGTTCATGTCCTCGACGAGATGATTGAACTGGCGCCGGTCAGGCAGCGCCTGGCCGAGACCGGCAGGCGGCTTGAGGTCATGCTGGGCTACTCCGACTCAGCCAAGGAACTCGGCATGGTGAGCGCCAGCCTGCGCCTGTACGACGCCCAGTTCCGCCTGGCGCGCTGGGCCGAGGAGCGGGATGTCACGCTGGTGCTCTTCCACGGCCGCGGTGGGGCGCTCGGTCGGGGCGGCGGCCCAGCCGGCCGGGCCGTCCTGGCGCAGGCTCCCGGCTCGGTGGGCGGCAAGTTCAAGGTCACCGAGCAGGGCGAGGTGATCTTCGCCAGGTACGGCCATCCGGAGATCGCCCAACGCCATATCGAGCAGGTCACCTCGGCCGTGCTGCTCGCCTCCGCGGGCGGGCGCAGCGACGCGGCCGGCGGACCCCGCGACGCGGCCGGCGGACCCCGCGACGCGGCCG
>JASHOL010000135.1 GCA_030041135.1 Streptosporangiaceae bacterium
CTGCGCTTACGTCTGGTATGCGGAAACCACCCGAAATGACTAGTCAGTTACGAGCCAACGCAGAGCATGTACGAACATGCCTACGAAGGTGCAGCCTCAGGCGATCAGCTGGTCGACGATCGGGAGCGTCTCTGAGGTGAAGTGGCCGTCGTTCCTGACGATCAGCGTCCCGCCGAGGCGGTCAAACATCGCACGACCCTGGTCGGCGTCACAGCCGAATTCGTCTTTGACCGAGTTCATGAAATAGATGTCGCGGGCGTGCGCTCGTATCGAATCCCAGTCGTACCTTTCCTGGAGGACCGGCTCGTCCTCGGTATTGGGTTGCGTGCAGTATCCCGCCACAAGGAAAGCTTGCGGGGCGACGACGTCGAGACGCTCGAGGATCGCGAGCAACAGTGCGGCACCGCCTGAGTGCCCGACGAGCACAGTGTCCTCGTCGTAGGTGTGGGCGGCGAGCACCTTCGGCAGGAACGTCGCGATCGGTTCGGTGTTGATGCCCGGATGGTGCGGCACTTCCACGATGCGGCCGCGGCTTCTCAGCCTGTCCGCGAGCCAGGGATACCAGATGTAATCGGGTCGGGCACCCGTGCCATGGAAGATGATCGCCCTTGGTCCCATGATGTCCTATCAGAGTTGCGTTCGTTGCACGTGGCGAGGCGTAGCACGTGGCCGGGAAGATCTTGGGAGTTGCAGGAACTCACGATAGCGCGGCGGCGCCCATCGCCCGGTCGACAAGCTCATCGGCCGGCGATGCGGCGAACTGGCGAGCCACGAGCTGACCGCAGTGGTCAAGTGTGCTCAGCCTCTCCGCATGGCAGACCGCGCGCGCGACCGCTGCAAGACTGTCAGGGTGATCGTCAGACTGGCCCGCGACCAGGACATGCCCGGTTTCATCGGCCTGGCAGGACCGGTCGAGCGCTGGTTTGGTCCCATGGTCGATAACCCAGGTTTCCGCGCCGCCGTCGGCAAGCACATCCAGCAGGCCTCCGCCCTCGTGGCCGTCACCGACAACGAAACCGATCTGCTCGGCGGCCTGCTCGTCAGTGCACAGCCGCCGCTCTACCACCTGCGCTGGCTAGTCGTCACCGAGCAAGCACGCGGGCAGGGCGTCGGCCGCGCCCTCGTTACTGAGGCGATCCAGCGGTTCGTCCGGCCCGCGGGCATCGTGGAAGTGGTGACCTTCGGCGCCGATCACCCAGGCGCCGATGCCAGCGGAGCTCGGGTCTTCTACGAACGGCTCGGATTCACTCCCGCCGAGGCCGCACCACCTGGCCCAGAAGGCGGCTCCCGCCAGGTCTACCGCAAAACAATCCCCTGACCGGGCTAGCGCCAGCTCCGCCCGCCCGGTCGGGATGGCGAGCCCGGTGCGCCGGGCCCCGACGAGACGATCACGCGCGGGTTCCCGCTCAGGCACGATCAGGATTGAGCGAACCTATGCACGCCTGGCCTGCCTCGTGCCGCCGAGTCGATCGGTGGCGGCTGACGTTCTCGGCCGATGCCGAGCTAGGCGCGTGCGGGTGACAAGCCAGGCAAATCGGTGCGCGCTCGCGTGGCTGCATCACTCCGATGTCGTTCCTCGTTCGGCACCTACCCTTTGGCAGCCACCGGTGCCGAAGGTGATTTGTCCGGCGGTTCCGGTTCCTCCGCGACTGCCACGTCGTGGGCCAGCGCGGTCGGGTCAGGGGAGCCTGACCAGTTCAGGCAGTGGGGCGCCTGGGGCTCGAACCCAGAACCAACGGATTAAAAGTCCGCTGCTCTACCATTGAGCTAACACCCCGAGATCAACTGCGGCTCTGGCCTGTGGTTTGCCCTCCGTGGAACTCGTCGTGAGACCTGGCCAACTAGCTGGGCCGGTGCTATCTCGCGGTCAGTCGCAGCCTTCCTGGCAGCCAACGATATGCCAGGTGTGATTGGCGGTGTCACGACCGTGACGCTCTCCACCTTCCTCGCGTCCAACCGCGAGCGTGCGGCGGGGCACGGCCGCAAAGCAGCACGGACGCAACCCGTCAGCGCCGCGAAGCCTGGCTCGCTGAGGCCATCTTCGGAACGAGCGTGGCGCCGCTTTCGTTACGCCGGCGCTGGACTGCCGGTGATTGGAAGATGGGACAGCCGCGGTCGGCTACTGGCGCTCCTGGACAGAGTTGCCGTCGGCCGCGGGACCGGCTCGGCCGCGGGACCGGCTCGGCCGCGGCTCCGGCGCCGGATACCCGGCAATCGCGCGAATACTGGGTCATGCTCGGTAAGTGACCCACGCCGCGCCGCCTTCCGAGCCACCCGCGGGCACGACCATCGCTCGCGTCCTTTTCCGGGAGGCTCGGCCGGCCGACGCCGGGGCACTGCTGGCGGTCAAGCAGCAGCTCGACCGCGAGACCAGCTTCATGCTGCTCGAGCCCGACGAGCGCACGGAAACGGCGCAAAATATCGCCGCCGACCTGCAGTGCCTGGCCGGCTCCAACTCGGTCGTCATCCTCGCCGAAGGCCCAGGCGGCGTCGTCGGCTACATAGACGCCCGTGGTGGCGAATTCCGCCGGAACCGGGCCACCGCATACGTGGTCATCGGCGTGCTCGCGACCGCTGGCGGGCAAGGAGTCGGG
Organism: Streptosporangiaceae bacterium; assembly: GCA_030041135.1. Classification (GTDB taxonomy): domain Bacteria; phylum Actinomycetota; class Actinomycetes; order Streptosporangiales; family Streptosporangiaceae; genus JAJYUU01. The sequence continues at coordinate 2,595 of JASHOL010000135.1, forward strand.
TCCGGCCTGCTGCGGGCGATCGAGCGCTGGGCGCCCGCGCACGGCGTTCATCGCCTCGAGCTGACCGTGATGGCGCACAACGAGCGCGCCCGCCGCCTCTACGAGCGGATGGGATTCGAGGTCGAAGGCCAGCGGCGGGAGTGCCTGACCGTCGACGGGGAGCTGGCCGACGAGCTGTACATGGGCAAGTTGCTGCCCTCGCGCCCGGCTAGCCCGCCGCCGCCGTGACCCACATCGCGCCGGTAACATCGCGCCCCGTGGAGGCAGAGTTCTTGGAGCACGTCGGCCCAGAGTTCTTGGAGCACGTCGACCCAGAGTTCTTCGAGCAGGTCGGCCCAGAGTTCTTTGAGCAGGTCGGCCCGGACGCCTACCGGGCGACCGCGGCGACCGCCGGGCCGTGGAGCGCCAGCGCTCAGCATGGCGGTCCGCCATCAGCGCTCGCGGCCAGGGACATGGAGCGACACGAGCCGGACGAGCGCATGCGGCTGGCCAGGGTAGCGGTGGACATCCTGCGCCCGATCCCGGTCGACACGGTCACGCTCAGGACCCGGACGCTGCGGCCGGGGCGACGGGTCGCCCTGCTCGAGACGGTCATGGAGTCCGGCGGCCAGGACGTCCTGTATGCCCGGGGCTGGCGGATCGGCCGGACAGCCGATCTCCCAGTGATCGCGAGGGAAGGCAGCGTGCCTGCCATCCCCAACAGCGCGTCCGTGCCTGTCTTCCCCGGCGGTTACATGGACGGGTACCTGGCCGCGATCGACTGGCGATTTGTGTCAGGCGGGTTTAGCCAGTTCGGCCCCTCGCAGGCCTGGGGCCGGCCGCGGATCCCGCTGCTGGCGGGGGAGGAGCTGACGTCCATGACGCGGACGTTGCTGCTCGCCGACTCGGGTGGCGGAGTCGGCATGGCGCTCGACCCGAGGAAATACCTCTTCCTCAACGTGGACCTCACCGTGGTTCTGCAGCGCGATCCGGTGGGCGAGTGGCTGCTGCTGGACGCGCTGACCACCATGGGCGGGAACGGCACGGGCATGACCGAGACCTTGCTATCGGATCGCGATGGCGTCGTCGGGACCGGGCTGCAGACGCAGCTCGTGGCGACCGCCTGAATACCAGCGCGGCGTACGCGCGAGGAAGGCAGGATGACCAAGCCCGACGCGGAGGCGCGCCTGAGGCATGACGTCCGTGAGGGCGCCGGTCTCACGATCGTGACCGGCGGCCAGACCGGCGTCGACACGTGTGCCGCGCTGGCAGCGCTGCGGGCCGGGCTGAGGGTGCACCTGATCTTCCCGGCCGGACTCCGGCAAGAGGATGGCGGCCTGACGACATCGCGCCGTGAGCAGCTGGCGGGCGCGGCGGTTCACGAGCTGCCCGATGCCACCTTCCGCTACCGCACCTGGACGTGCGTGTACGTGAGTGACGCTGTGCTGCTGCTCGACCCGGCTGGCGGTCCTGGCTGCCGCGAGACGGCCACGGCCGCGCGGCGGCTCGGCCGTCCGCTGCTCAGCCCTCGGCCCGGCCTGCTCACTGCGGATCTTGCCGCTGGCTGGCTTGCCGAGACCGGGGCGCGCGTCCTGCTCGTGGCGGGCTGCCGCGCAAGCCTGCTGGCTCGCGCGGGCCAGGGACATGCCCTCGATACTGACCTGGCGCGATTCATGACCGGCGCACGCCGGCGCCACGATGTACTGACCAGCTCGGCCGGCTAGGTGACTGGCCGCTGTGCCGCCCCTGTTGCCTCGGCTTACTTCTGGGGGAACGAGGCGTCTCCCCCGCGACTGCGCTCCGCCGGCCGCAGCGCTCCCTAGTCAACCGGCTCGCCCCAGTCGACGGTGATCCCCGATGCCACATCCGGGTGACGCTCCAGCCAGCTCCGGGCGAAGGGGCAAAGCGGGACGACGGTCAGGCCCTCGGCGGTGGCCTTGGTGATCGCAGCCCGCACGAGCATTCCGCCGAGTCCGCGACCGCCGAGTTCTTCAGGTACGCCGGTGTGCACCAGGATCAGCCGGCCGGCTCGCCGCCGATAGGTCAGCTCGGCAAGTACGCCGTCCATGCTGACCTCGAAGCGCGACTTCTCGGCGTTGTCGATGACCTGCGGTGCCTGTGTCATAGCCGCCATCGTCGCATTAGCGCCTCGCCGGGAATCCGGAGGGCCGAGTGCAGAGCAGGTCAGGAGAACATTGCGCGCCGGCAGCGGGCAGTAGCGTGCGACGACCTCGTTCCCTGCTCATCCGCGTCAGTTATCACAAGGTCTTCTCACGGAAGCGTCAGGACGGACTCGGCCCCAACCGGCCGGAATCCCGCCGCCAGGAAGGCCCGCACGCTCGCGGCATTGCCGGGCGCGATCTGAGCCCACAGCGGCGCGCCGCCGGGGACCAGGTGCCGTGCCGCCAGAGCCAGCGACCGGCCGAGGCCACACCCGCGGTGATCGGCGTCGACCTCGATCGCGACCTCCCAGCGGCCGGCGGCTCCGCGGCCGAGCAGGAGGACTCCGCCATCGGCCTGCCAGGTGCGGATCTCATCGCGATAGTGGAGCGCCCTGGTGACCCGCGGGTGGGCCGGATCGGCCTCGGCCGTCAGCTTGACCGGCGGCGGCCCCGGCAGCGCGGTGGCGCACGCGAGCATGTCCGTCTGGTGCGCCTCCCGGCCTATGCGCGCGGCCAGAGCATGCAGGAACCGGGGGCTGAGCGGCGCGCTGAGGTCGCCAGGCGGCAGCTGCGCGGCCACCCAGGCCGGGTCGGCGTCGGCGAAGATCACCGAGTGGCCGGTGAAGGCGAAGACTCCGGCATCGCGGGCAGAGGGCTGCGGCAGGATCGTCACGCGGCCGTCGGCCGGCGGGAAGCGCGCGCTCGCTACTGAGTCGAGAACTGCGGCCAACGCCTCGCATGCGGCTGCTCGTCCGGTCGCGACCATCAGACTTCAAGCCTCACCTGAGTGAGCGTAGCCGCGTCCCGGCGTCCTGCCGGAACTCCGATCGCTACCGGTAGGCCGAGATCCCGGTGATCGCCTGGCCCAGGGCCAGCGTATGGATCTCCTCTGTGCCTTCGTAGGTCAGCACCGACTCCAGGTTGTTGGCATGCCGGATGACCGGGTACTCGAGGGTGACGCCGTTCGCGCCCAGTACCGTCCTGGCTTCCCTGGCAATGTCGATCGCGGTCCTGACGTTGCTCATCTTGCCGAGGCTTACCTGCTCAGGCGTGATCGTGCCCGCCTCCTTGAGCCGGCCGAGGTGCAGGGCAAGCAACTGCGCGCGCTGCAGGTCGGCCAGCATCCAGGCGAGCTTGCGCTGAGTGAGCTGGAAGCCGCCGATCTTCTGGCCGAACTGCTCGCGGGTCCTGGCGTACTGCGCGGCCGTCTCGAAACAGGTCCTGGCCGCGCCGGTCACGCCCCACAGGATGCCGTACCTGGCCTCCGACAGGCAGGACAGCGGGCCCTTCAGTCCCTGCACGCCAGGAAGAACGGCAGAGCCAGGCAGCTTCACGTCATCGAAGTACAGCTCTGAGGTGACCGACGCTCGCAACGAGAGCTTCTTGTGGATATTGCGAGCCGTGAAGCCGCGGGCGCCGCGCGGCACGAGGAAGCCGCGGATGCCATTGTCGGTGGCCGCCCAGACAACGGCGATATCGGCGATTGAGCCGTTCGTGATCCACATCTTGGACCCGGCCAGCACCCAGTCGGCCCCGTTCCGTCTGGCACGGGTTTTCATGCTGGATGGGTCGGAGCCGTGGTCGGGTTCGGTGAGTCCGAAGCAGCCGGCCGCCTCTCCGGCCGCCATCCGGGGCAGCCACTCCTCTTTCTGCTCGTCAGAGCCGTACTTCCAGATCGGGAACATGGCCAGGGAGCCCTGCACCGACACCATGCTGCGCAAGCCGGAGTCCGCGGCCTCGAGTTCCCGGCAGGCGACCCCGTACGCGATCGCGCCCATCCCGGCGCAGCCGTAGCCCTGCAGGTGCATCCCGAGCAGGCCGAGCTTGCCCACCTCGGGCAGCAGGTCCCGCGGCAGGGTGCCCGCCTCGAACCAGTCGGCGATATCGGGCATGACCCGGTCATCAGCAAACCTGCGCACGGTGTCGCGGACGAGGCGCTCCTCATCGGTCAGCTGGTCGTCGATCCTGAGCAGGTCGGTGGGCGCTGGATCCGTGGTCCGCGGCATGGTGGGCTCCTTCCTGGCTGGCCTGGCTGGCCCCGCCGGTGGCCTGGCTGCCCTGGCTGGCCTCGCCGCTAGCGTATGCGGGCCAGGCCGGGGCTAACGGCGCCGGACCGGATTGGGCATGATGGTGACATGAGCAACGTCGCAGATAAGAAGCTCGAACGACCTCGGAAGGGTCGCCTGGTCGCCGGGGTAGCGGCCGGCATCGGCGAGTACTTCGAAGTGGATGCCACGATCGTGCGGCTGGTATTCGCGTTCGCGGCCTGCATCGGCGGGATCGGCGTCCTGATGTACCTGGCTGGCTGGCTCCTGATTCCCGAGGAAGGCGAGACCGGCTCGATCGTGGAGCGGCTCGCCAGCAAGATCGGAAGCTAGCGCCGCCCGCGGCGTGCCCGGCCTCCGGCGCGATGCGAGCAGGGCCTGAACTGGGTCCAAGGGCCCAGCCGAGTACTGGCCTGCGCCGCTCGCTGGGACCCAAGATCATTCTCCTGGAGTCGGCCGGACGGTCGCTTTGCCGGCACTGGCTTCCGTCCCCTATGCTGGGGCGGTCCCCGACGGCAGGCGCCACGGGCAAAGGCGGCGATCGTCGAGCCCCCATCGTCTAGCGGCCTAGGACACCGCCCTTTCAAGGCGGCGGCACGGGTTCGAATCCCGTTGGGGGCACGGCTGGCCAAGCCAGAACAACAAGGTCCTGTAGAGCAGCTCGGAGTGCTCGCCACCCTGTCAAGGTGGAGGTCGCGGGTTCAAATCCCGTCAGGACCGCTCCGCGGTCGCCAATTTCCGGGAAATGGCGGCCGCCGCGGTCAGGTAGCTCAGTTGGTACGAGCGTCCGCCTGAAAAGCGGAAGGTCGGCGGTTCGACCCCGCCCCTGACCACCACTTCTGAGCTGCGGCGATGCTCTGGCCGTCGGCCGCCAATTGGGCCATTGACAGCAACGGTGACAGCAACCGCATTATCCGAGGCCTCCCCGATCTTCGCCAGCGTTTTGCGCTTCTCGTCGAGCGAGACGTGTACGTAGATCGTCATCGTGACCTCGATGTCCGAGTGACCGACGATCTCCCGGACCACACCCCGGATATTGGCCTGAAACCGCACAGACTCCCAATCCGGCGGTACAAAGCGGTCGGCTAGATTCGGAGAGTGCAACTCACCGTTGTTGGCTGCGCGGGGTCAGCCCCGGGACCAGAGTCGGCTGGCTCGTGTTATCTGATCGAGACGGACCGCTACCGGCTGCTGCTTGATCTCGGTGCCGGAGCGTCCGGGCCGCTGCAGCGGTACGTCTCGCCCTCTGCCGTGGATGCCGTGATCTTGTCGCATAGTCACTCTGATCACTCCGCAGACCTCACCCAGCTGTGGCGGCTCCGCGAGGTGACACAGGCGCCTGCCTTGCCGGTAATCGGGCCATCTGACATGCCAGAGGTTCTGCGGACCAATCCTGACTGCTGGACAACGTCTGTAGCTGAGCCCGGACAGCTGGAGGTAGGGCCGATCACGGCCCGGCTGGCAAGAGTGAAGCACGGTGAGTGCTGGGCGACCAGGATCGGCGACGCCCTGTGCTACACCGCCGACAGTGAACCCTGCGCAGCCCTTGATGAGCTGGCCCGCAGTTGCCGTGTGCTGCTGGCCGAGGCTTCGGGCTTTGACGCCGACGGCCCGATGACCGGCCACCTGACCGCCGGTGATGCTGGACGCCTGGCCGCACGGTCGGGAGCGAGGCTGCTGGTTCTGACCCATCTGCGCCCATGGCACAACCACCGGGACTTGCTTATGGAGGCAGCTGAAGTAGCAGGATGCCCAACTATTCTTGCCCAGCAAGGCCTCAGCATGGCCCTATAGTTCCGGATCCGATATGTAGGCCGAGCCTTAGGGCTGTCCCTACGCCGCTCCAAAATTGACCCCTGGCGCCGGTTGAAACTGACCCCCTTGGTTGTCATTGCTCGTCGCTGATGGCTGCGGGGACCCGGCCGAGGTCCCGGTTTCGGAGCCGGCAGGAGTCGCCTTTGAGGGCCACGAAGGGAACGCAAACGGTCTTTGCTTGACACTGATCGCGGGCCGCTGGTGTTCGGACCGGGGTTGCCTGGCCGGGGGCCAGGATCGGGCGGATCGAGTGGGATGCGTAGCTGGATCTGGACGTGCGAGCCGGCGACGTGCACCTCTTCGATAAGCAGGCGCATCAGCTGCTGGCGCTGCTCACGGTTGAGCTGATCGATCACTCCGTGGATCTGGCTGGCGAAGTCGGTAACGCGCCGGCGGAGCAGGTTTCCTCGAGCCAGAGCGTTCGCTGTGCGGCCAGCGAGCCGCGTCTGGTGGTCAGCTCGTGGTGCCGGGCGGTGACCTCGCGGGATCGGCGCTGCAGTTCGGGCATGTCGATCAGTCCGGCCTGGAAGAGGTCAACGAGGCGCCGCTTCTCAGCGGCGGTGTTGTCGGTCTTGCGGCCCAGCCGGTGCGCCGGGGATGCTGGCTTCGGTCAGCTGGTCGCACAGTTGCTGCAGGTTGCGGGAGGGGGCGCCGTCGGGCTTGGTTCTGGCCAGGGCGCGGGTGATGAGCCGGCTGGTGTGCCCGGCCTGCCGGCAGGTGAGCTGATGCGGCCCGTCAGCGCGGAGTGACGCGCGAGCACGACGGCCGGCGGTGCAGCTCGCCGGGGCGCCTTGATCGAGCGGCCAGACATGCCTCCGACCGCAGCCTGCGTAACACGGATAAACCGCTGAAGTTGAATTTCCGTGTTACGGTTTTGTATACTGGCCTGGTGCCAGCAGGCGAACACGATTACGACGGAGTGCCGTACGGCGACCTGATCTTCGAGGACATCGACTGGTCAGAGATCGGCGAGCACGACCCGGCCCGGCGTTCTGAGCGCAAGGGCAGCACCGAGCGGGACGTTCACACAGAGTGGGCCACCGAGGCGTGCCAGGACGACGCGCGGTGGATCCGCTCGGCGGGCAGCGGGTCCGGGCTGACGGTCAAGGTGACCGGATACTCGGCGATGGCCGGATTTGTCGTGACCGTGATCGTCGCACCGAAAGACCGCCCCCGTTGCGACGGTGGTGGGGAAGCGACGGCGTGGGAAGCCAAGCCGTCCGAGGTCAAGAGATATGAGGAGGGCCAATGAGCGAGAGTGTGAGGGAGATCCTCGCTCGCGAGGCTGCCGAGGCGGAAGCCCAGGCCGAGGCCGAGGAGCGCGGCGATATCAGGCCGACGCCAGGTCAGCGCGGGCGGAAGCGCGCAGAGGATCCGTCGCAGGTATACACAGTCCGGATCCCGGTTTCGCGGCTCCGTCGGCTGCGCGAACTGGCCGATAGCCTGGGGATCGCGCCGAGTGCGCTGATCCGGCAATTGGTTATCGAGCGGCTGGATGAGACCGGCGTTCAAGATCAGCCAACCATGCCCGAGGGCGAGGCCCAGGCGATCGACGAGGAGCGGAATGGGCTGCGGCTAGGGCCGCCGCGGCGTCGCGGCACGGCCAGGACAGCAGTCCGGGTAGCCGAGCATCGCGGCGGCAGACAGGAGCCGCGTCGTGCGTGAGGTCATGTACACCCCGGTGCTCAAGGCACGGATGGGAGAGTTGACGGCGCTGGGCTGGATACAGCCGGTGACCCGGCAGCATCTCCTGCCGCTGCTGCAGATCGAGCCTGGCACCACGGATGAGGACTACGGGCGCCCGGTCGGGAAAAAGGCGATCGACAAGGCGGTGGGCAGGCTCGGGTGCTGGGCAGGCCAGGAGTTGCTGCTCGACGTCGGCCTGCTCGATACAGAGGTTGTGATCGAGGACGACGCTGGCGCGATCGGCTACGCCGTGTCCCAGGCACTGGACCATGGCGTGCGGGCGACGCCCGTGCTGCGGCTCGACGACGGTCTTCTGGCACGCAAGGATGCCCAAGCTGCGCACGCAGACCTGCGGACAGGGGTCGCGATCCGGCTGAGCGATGCTGACATGGACGAGGAGCCCGAGGATCTTGACGACGTCCTGGCCTCACTTCTCGGAGACCTCGCGCTGCAGCCGTCGGACGTCGATCTTGTGCTCGACCTCGGCTGCGTCATCGGCGATCTGCCCGCGGTAGCGGGCTCGCGACTGGCCGCTGACGTGCTGCGCGGCCTGACTGCTGCCGATGAGTGGCGTCACGTGATCGTCGCGGCCGGCGCGTTCCCTGCCGATCTCGGCGAGATCGTCGCCTGGGAAATCGGCGAGCTTCCCCGATGGGACGCCGCGCTATTCGACCGCCTGCAGGGACGTCGGCGGCTGCCGTGCGAGCTGGTCTTCGGGGACTACGCGGTCACTAACCCGGTAGCGACCAGCGCGGCGTTCAGGTCAGCGCCGAGTCTGCGCTATGCCGTGGCCGACAGGTGGCTGTTCCTGAAGGGCCGACTCAACGACCCGCGTGGTCACGACCAGTTCTATGAGATCTGCGAGCGAATCGCCCTGCATCCGGAATTCGTCGGCGCGGGCCTGGGCACAGCCGACGCCAGGATCGCCAGTCCGCGGGCTAACGGGCATGGTCCGGGAAACGCGACGACCTGGCGCGCTGTCGGGACAGCGCACCATCTTGATTACATCGTGCAGCGGCTCACCACTCTGGGCGAGCCTTGATCGCCTCGCGTACCTCGAACTGCAGGTCTGGCAGCGATAGCTGCTCAGCGAGCGCCTGCCACAGCCGCCACCTGGTTGCCGCGCGCATGCCCGCAGTCATCCCTCGGCGGTCGAGGACCTCAAATGCCTCATCACGCCACAGTAGCTGAGCGACTGACAGCGGGTCTGGCGCGGGATTGCGCCGGCCATCTCGTAGAACAGTCAGGATCGCGGCATTACCTGAGCTACCGCGGGCAGACCAGATGCCCCACCACTCCGGCACGACGTGCTCAGCGCGCTCTGCCGCCGCGTCGCCCTCGACAACGAGTATCGCCGTGTCGAGGACCGCGCTGTAAACGCGGACCTGCGCCGGAAGCCTGCCGAAGTTATCGCGCGCGCTCTTAATCTCGCAGCCAGTGATAGTGCCGTTGATCGCGGCGATGTCAACGCGGGTGGCACCGACGCCAATGCTCCACTCGCGCCTGTAGACCGTCGGGTCCCGGCGGTGCTGGTGCCGAAGGCTGGACTCGACAGCGGCCAAGATCTCCCCTGCACGCACACCAGCACCATAACGGCGAGCCTTAAGGCTGAGTCAAGAGCTACCGGACACTGTCTGACGTGGGTCACACTTGCGCAACCCGCACGGCCCGTTGCTCTTGCCGGCCCGGCCTTCATACTCGGCCCGGATCGCGAGCACGAGCCCAGGCCGGGTGCGAACACAGCGTGGCTACCACCGGGGGCCACGAGCTCACGCGGACCACGACGGCAAGCGCCGCAGCTCGGGCCCAGGCTCGGGCTCCAGGCCGCTGAGGATGCGGCCTCCGCTGCCCAGTATCACGGATAGTCCGTTGCGTGCTAACGTTCGATCCACATTCCGCCTAATGGCATAGCGCTCTTGGATTACCTGGGGGAGTCCGCTGGTCGGCACAGCGCTCGCACGTGTTGACCTGAAATGCGGAAGGTCGGCGATTCGACCCCGCCCCTGACCACTCGTTCTGACTTTTAAGAGCCTGTGTCTACCTGCGCAAACGCTGGGCGGAGTCGCCTAATGTTCTCCGGCCGCCAACGGTTGTTCACGGCCGATGGCGGCTAGCTGCGCCCAATGCGCGCCCAAGTCAGCTGTGGTTCTGGGTGTCGTCTGGGTCGGTATCGGCGGCCCAGCCATCGTCGGACTGGCGTAGCGCGTCCTCGATGCGCCGCCTAGCCATCATGTCCTGGCCGTCGATGCACTGGGCGTAGACCCTGAGCAGCACGGCAACGCTGTGCCGGGCCCACTCGGCGATCTGGGCGGGCGGAACTCCGCCGTTGAGCCAGGTGGAGACGCACGCATGGCGCAGGTCATAGACGCGGCGGGCCAGTGACGAGGCATACTCGGCAGGCGCTGGCTAGCCCACGCACGGCATAGGCGAGCAGGAGCCGCAGGTCACGCTCGGCGGCCAGGACCTTGTCCGGGGCGCCGGCCAGGCGGCGCGGCAGCGGGTCCTCGTCGCCGTCGTCCTGGGCGAGGCGGAGATCGTCGGCTAGCCAGCTCAGCCTGGTAGTACATGTGGGCCCGGTACTAGCGCGCTGAACTGCGAGGCCGCCTTAGTTGCGGGCTGGCACGGCCACCGCATCTTCGTAGTCCGCTCGATCCGAAGTGCAATCGCGCTCAGGCTCAGGTGCAAGACCCGGGCCTTTCAGCCAGTCGTACCGGGAGGCGACGCCTAGCGGCGTGACATCACATCTCGCTGCTGGTGTCGGTGGCGGAGGACTGGAGTGGCCGCCGCCAGTAAAGATGGTGCACGCCTTCGACGGGGTTGATGGTCTCCCAGCTGGCTGATACGAGCTCCCACCCATCGCGTGCGATCTCGTTCATGCGGACCCCAGGCGGGACGGCTCCTGCGATGCGACGGTACGGGAAATGCGTGTAGTGGTATTCGTAAGTGGCTGGCATGGGGGCCAGCGTAGGGCGGCCAGCGGGAGTGCCGGGCGATTTCAGGAGCTACCACGTCCCGCCGACATCCGGCTCGCTGAGACCGAGCACTCCGCCGCGCCTTCCGCCCAAGACCGCGGCCTGCGAGACGTTGTTTTAGATCACGGCCTGGCCTCGCGCGCCATCGCCCTGGTCAGCACGAACTGTGTGGCGCCCGTTATTGGCACTGACCATCCGCTGCGACAAGCCCCGGCTCCCATGCGACGTTGAACTTGGCAGAGCGGGCGAACCACATCGAGCCCATCATCACGTCGCCGCGTCCTGCGAGCCGCATGCAGCTGACCGCCCGCAAGGCGGGAGTGATGAGGGTGGCGTCGGTACGTATCAGTTTGTCGGGCGACTTGGACACCCTGCGTTCGACGCAGATCACGTACTCGCTGGCCCCCCGCCTCTCCAGTCCTCAGCCAGCGCCTCCAAGGTGAACTCGTTGAACCCATGCGAGCTGAGCAGATCAAAGCCCCGGCCGCGGACCGTCACTCCGTCTCCCAGCTGAACCAGAGCATGCACGTCGCCTGGGCAAACGAAGTCGTCGGCGGCCCGCCTGCCGGGCGGGCTGTGCTGTGCCGGTGCCGGCACAGGCGGTCATTGACAGTGCGATGCCCAGCGCGAGCCACACACTCCGCGAGGGATACGGGCAAGGTGGGCCTGTCGGTTGATCCGCATGTCAGTCCGATCCCAAGCCCGGCCAGGACAGTGAACCGTCCCAACTTCCGGCTCACCGGCGACCGCGGGGCTCTGTCCGCGACCTTCGTGACCCAGTACGGCCGTTAGCCGGATGCGACGTTGTCAGGCTCCTCTGGTCACTGGTGCGGCGTAGCCGTGACCCGTGCCGGTCACGCAAGGAGTCAGTTGAGGTCCTGCCGAACGGTCCGGGCGATACCGACAACCCCCAGAGCGCCGGCCCAGGCGATCAAAATGATCGCGCCGCTGCCGGGCGAGACCAGGTGATCGACTCGCAGGCCATGAGTGCATCGGAGGCGCGGGTTGGCATGTACCGCCCCACCGAAGGGGCGAGGCCGAACAGGAGGTTGTCGACGACGAGACCCCAGGCGAGCAGCGCGATGACGCCGCCGACTTGAGTGTGGATGATTGCGCCGAGGCCGGTGCCGATCGCGCCCCACAGAGCCGCGCCGGCGAGCCCGCCGAGCGTGAGCAGCAGCATGTCGCCGCTGCCGAGCACGACGGTAATGCCACGCCCGTCGAGAATCGCGTAGCCGACCGTCCGGCTGACTGCCTCGCCCAGCACCCCGAATGCGATTCCGGCCAGTGCGCCGGCGACGACCTTGGCGGCCAGGACGTGTGAGCGCGCCGGGTTGAACAGGATCGTCGGACGGATGGTGCCGAAGCGGTACTCGCTGGTCACCAGCAACACCCCGGCAAGTGCGGAGAACACGCCTGCGAAACTGCCCACGCTGAGCAGGTCACGCTGGTCCTCCTTGCTCGCAAGCCCGCCTGGGTGGGTGAGCAGCCCGGTGAGCAGCGTGAAGAGCAGGATCAGCGCGATCATCGCGAGGATCAGCCCGAGCGTGGTCCGGGTCGAGCGAATCTTGAGCAGCTCTGCCCTGATCTGCGCGATCATGCCGATGCCTCCGAGGTCAGTTCGAGGAAGATGTCCTCCAGCAAGCCCGCATCGTTGACCAGCTCGTGCACCGGGACGCCGGCGGCGAAGGCGATCTCGCCGATCCGCTCGCTCGATGCTCCCTGGACGAGCAGGGCGTGGTCAGTACCCGTCGTCACCTGCAGCGCCTCATCACGCAGCGCCTTGGTGAGCTGCTGCGGGTCGCCGCTGCGGACGCGGACCGCGCCGCCGGCACGGGCGGTCAGTTCCGCCAGCGGGGAGGAGAGCCCGAGCCGCTGACGCATCCCCAGCGAGTATCCCTTCACGCGCCGCCGGGCGGCGTCACCCAGCTCCACCAGGCGCAGCACCTCGTCCGCACGTGAGTCAGGAACATCGACGGCCTGCGCGAGCATCCGCAGGTGATCGGGGCCCGAACGGCCTGGATGGAAGTCGGTCGACTCGAGCACGGCACCGATCCGCAGTGGCGCGCGCGGCAACTCCGCGTAAGGATGATCGAACACCAGTGCCCGTCCGCTCGTCGGCGCCGCCAGACCCAGGATCATCCGCAGCGTCGTCGTCTTGCCCGCACCGTTGGGGCCGAGAAAGCCCGTGATCGTCCCGGCCTCCAACACGAATGACAGGTCCGTGACCGCTGGGACCTCACCAAAGCGCTTGGTCAGCGACTCGGCTTCGACGACCGCCGTCATCGGCGTGACTGGCCGTTGAACGGGGTGACTGCATCCAATCGGCACCGAACTTCTGGCGTGTTCACGCCGAGAGCGCCCAGCAGCACCGCCGCAGGATCTGGTGGCTGGAGAGCGAGGATCTGGGCCAGCACCTCGGGGCCGGTGAACTGGAGCTTCCGATGACCCTTGGGCTTGTACGCTTCCTCGAGCACTTTCTTTGCCGCGGGCGTCATGCGGAAGCGATCCTTTGTCGCGACGTCCCTGAGCCTCGGCTTCTTCGGCACGGCGCGCATCGGCAGTGCGGGAGCGTCGGTGCCGGAGACCATGCCCAGGGCACCCAGAGCCTCCCGATCAAGCGAGTCAAGGGC
>JASHOL010000136.1 GCA_030041135.1 Streptosporangiaceae bacterium
TCCTGCTCCTCGTCCAGGACCTGCACATCCGCATCATCGACGCCGCCACCGGCGAGTTCCTGCGCGAGCTGACCCTCGACCCCGGCCGCAACTACCAGCCCACCGGACGCCCGCCCGGACCAAAACCCGGCACACCCCGCAGACGCCGACACCCCGAACCCTGACGTGGGTTCGGGGTGTCCTCGATGTCTTGAGACATCACAATGGTGGGGCCGGTGGGATTCGAACCCACACTGTCAAGAACCTAAATCTTGCGCCTCCTGCCGTTGGGCTACGACCCCTTGTTGCGTTATCCGAAGCGCACCGGCCGACTGTCAGATACCAAGGTCCTTACGTAGTCGCGGCACGTGCCCCTTCGCCTTGACGCCGTAATACGCGTGCTCGATCTTGCCATCGGGGCCGACGACGAAGGTGGACCTGATGACCCCGACCGACGTCTTGCCGTACATCATCTTTTCGCCGTAAGCGCCGTAAGCGTCAAGGACAGCATGATCGGCGTCGCTGAGCAACGGGAAGTTCAGGCCCTCCTTGTCGCGGAACTTGGCTAGCTTGGCCGGACCATCGGGCGAAACTCCGAGCACCGCCACGCCGGCCGCCGACAACGAAGCCAGACTGTCACGGAAGTCGCACGCTTGCGTCGTGCAGCCGGGCGTCATCGCGGCCGGGTAGAAGTAGATGATCACCCGCTGACCGCGAAGGGACGACAGGCTCACCTTGTTGCCTTCGGCATCAGGCAGGGTGAATTCCGGCGCGACATCCCCGGCCTGAAGTCGTTGACCAGCCACTATCTGGCTCCCTCCATCGCATCGTGACTGCCCCTACCGTACAGGGGCCCAGCAGCTTCGCCATGTACCAAGCGCGGAGCGCCCATCAGCGGAATACTCGACTACCGGACTTTGCCGCGAGGATGCGAATATATGACGCGGGGCCTACAGAACGCTGGCACGGGCTGTCGGCTTCGCCGCCCGTGCACGACCAGGACGGGGTTGTGATGACCGGATCCGACTGGAACGACGACACGCAGGGCGAGCAAGCCGCAGAGAGCGGCGAGCAGCACCTGCCCTCCGAGCCAGCCGCAAGTCAATACGCTTCTTGGCCGCAGGACACGCCGCCCGGTGCGCCCGCGGCCGGCCAGGGTGCGCCCGCCGGCTACCAGGGCAACGTCCCGCCGCCACCCAGCTACCAGGGCACGCCGCCCGGCTACCAGCAGAGCACGCCCCCCGGCTACCAGGGCAACGTCCCGCCGCCACCCAGCTACCAGGGCACGCCGCCCGGCTACCAGCAGAGCACCCCGCCCGGTTACCAAGGCATGCCCCCCGGCGCGCAGGGTGTTCCCTCCGGCTACCAGCAGGGCACGCCGTCTGGCTACCAGCAGGGCCCGCCTCCCGGCTACCAGGGCGCTGGCGCATGGCCGGGTGCCGCGACGCCATCGGACACGGTCGCATTCGGCGTCTCGACTCCGCCGTCACCTGGCCGGCCGCGCCGACGCGTGGTGGTTGCCGCGGTGGGCGGGGCCGTGGCCGTGGTCGCAGTAGCGGCCATCGCCATCGCCGCGACCGGCGTTTTCGGCGGCTCGGCACAGACGCCGGCGCAGGTACTCGCCGCCGCCACGCACAACTCGGCCACGGTCAGCTCGCTCTCGGCCACCTATAGCGAGCAGATAAGCGGCACAGCCAGCGGGTCGATCACCGGCTCGGTCCAGGAGATCCGCAAGCCGCTGCAGATGTCAATCGGCATGACCGAGACGGTCGAGGGCCAGACGATTCCGTTGTCCGCGATCCTGACCGACAACAACATGTACATCAAGTTCGGCAACATGGCCGGCCTGCCGTCGGACTTGGTCGGCAAGTGGATCGAGTTCTCGCTGTCCAGCCTGGACGGTGGCGAGTTCTCCTCGCTGCTTCAGAGCGTGCAGAACGAGAACCCGGCTTCGCAGATGCAGGAACTGCTCGCCGCTAAAGACCTGCGAGCCGATGGCACTCAGGTCATCGACGGCGTGCAGACCACCAGGTACGTGGGAGCGTTCACACCCGCCGCCGCGCTGAAGGTACTGTCCCCGAGCGCGCGCAAGGCGCTTGCCCCGGCGATGGGGCAGATCCACGGCCTCATCAAGTTCAGCGTCTGGATCGATGGCAATGATCACATCAGGCAGTTCACCGAGAACGAGACCGTCGCCTCAGAGACCGTGAACGCGACCTTTAACTTCGTGTCGTTCAATCAGCCCGTGACCGTGACCATCCCGCCTGCCAGCAAGGTAGTCCCCTATTCGGGATCCGGCCTGTGAGGCCAAGGCTGAGCGCGGTCAGCCAATTAGAGCAGCGATCACCGGGGCCAGGGCGCGCAGCGCCCTGCCCCGGTGGCTGATCTTGTCCTTGTCGGCCGGGTCCATCTCGGCCGTGGTCAAGGTCGAGTTCACCGGCAGAAAGATCGGATCGTAGCCAAACCCGTTCTGCCCGCGCGGCTCACGTGCCAGCGAGCCGCGCACGACTCCCTCGCTGACGTGCTCCTGGCCGTCGGGCAGCACCAGGGCTGCCGCACATACGAACTGCGCCCCGCGCCGCTCCTCCGGCACGTCAGAGATCTGAGCCAGCACCAGCCGGAGGTTGGCTGCATCATCGCCATGCCGACCCGACCAGCGGGCTGACAGCACGCCCGGCATTCCGTTCAGTGCATCCACGCACAGGCCTGAGTCATCAGCCACGGCCGGCAATCCGGTGAACGCAGCAACAGCATGAGCCTTCAGCAGCGCGTTCTCGGCGAACGTCGAACCCGTCTCCTGAACCTCGGGCGCGCCAGGAAAATCAGCGAGCCCGCGGACATCGACGTCAACGTGGCTCGCGGCCAGGATCCTGGTCAGCTCGATGAGCTTGTGCTGGTTGGCCGTGGCCAGTACCAGCCCCGGGGTGGAACCGGCCTGGCTGCCGACCGTCATGCCTCGAGGGCCGCGTGCTGCAACTTGGTCAGCTCGCTGCAGCCAGCGACCGCGAGGCTAAGCAGCTCGTCCAGGAGGTCGCGGCCGAACGGCTCTCGCTCCGCCGTGCCCTGGATCTCAACGAAGCTGCCATCGCCCGTACAGACGACGTTCATGTCGGTCTCAGCCGCGACATCCTCGTCGTAGCACAGGTCAAGCAGTGGCTGCCCGTCAACGATTCCGACACTGACGGCGGCCACCGAGGCGGCCAGCGGCTCGCCCTTGCACCGGCCCCGCTCCTTGAGCCAAGAGACGGCGTCGGCTAGCGCGACATAGCCGCCGGTGACCGCGGCCGTCCTTGTACCACCGTCGGCCTGGAGGACGTCACAGTCGATGACGATCGTGTTCTCGCCCAGTGCCCTGGGATTGACGCATGCGCGCAGTGAGCGCCCGACCAGCCGCGATATCTCCTGCGTCCGGCCGCCGAGTTTGCCCTTCACCGACTCACGCTCGCTGCGCGTATTGGTCGAACGCGGCAGCATCGCATACTCGGCCGTCACCCAGCCCTGGCCGCTCCCACGGCGCCAGCGCGGCAGGTCCTCCTGCACGCTGGCGGCGCAAAGCACCCTCGTCGCGCCGAACTCGACGAGCACCGAGCCCTCGGCGTGATCGAGCCAGCCTCTGGTGATCTTGATGTCGCGAAGTTGATCGGGGCGTCGGCCATCTCGTCGCACCATGGCTTGCAGCTTAACGGGTCGGCCTCAAGACGACCGATCGGCGCCGGCCCGGCCCGGAGCTTCGAGCTACCAGTCTGCCCGCTCGGGCGCACCGGCCTCGATCCAGCGGTATACCTTGGCCACGCCGTCGGGCAGCGGGGTGGTAGCCGCCCAGCCCAGATCACGGAAGGCCCGCTCCGAGGCGAGCGCGCTACGCAGCAACTCCCCGCGGCGCGCCGGCGCGAATAGCGGGTCTACCGGCCGGCCCGCCACCTCACTGATCACGCGGGCCAACTCCAGCACGCTGAGCTCGATCCCTGACCCAATGTTCCAGATGCCAGGTCGTCCGCGGTCGGCGGCGGCCAGGAGTGCCTTGACGGCATCTCCGATGTACACGTAATCCCGAGTCTGCCGACCATCGCCGAATATCGTGGGCCGCTCCCTGGCCACGACCTGCGCGCAGAAGATCGCCACGACACCCGCCTCGCCGGCTGGGTCCTGACGGGGCCCGTACACGTTGGCCAGTCGCAGCACGGTGTGCCCCGTTCCGTGCAGGCGGTCGTACAGCATGACGTATTGCTCGGCGCAGTGCTTGGCGACCCCGTACGGCGACTCGGGCAGCGGCAGCACGTCCTCCAGCGACGGAATCGGCGCATCCCGGCCGTACAGCGCGCCGCCAGTGGAGCAGAACACGACCCTGGCGCCCACGGACCTGGCCGCTTCCAGCACGTTGATCGTGCCTACCACGTTTGCCTGGGCGTCCGCGGTTGGCTGCGAAACCGAGGCCCGGACGTCGATCTGGGCCGCCAGGTGGCAGATGAGCTCGGGCGCGCAGTCGACGGCGATGGCCTCGAGCAGGTCCGCCTCGGTGACGCTGACCTTATGCAGGGCGACGCCCTCGTCCATGCGCCCTGGCCTTCCAGCGGACAGGTCATCGACGACTGTCACCTCGTCACCCCTGCTGACCAGGGCATCGACGAGATGCGACCCGATGAACCCGGCGCCGCCGGTGACCAGTACGCGCATGGGTGAGCAGTCTATGCCGCGCTCGGATCACATCGTCGCGCCGCGCGCGGGCTCGCCGGCCGGGCAAAAATGGCTGGTTCCCGACGAGAGCGCAATCGGATGAAATAGGCGTTTCGTCAGTGGCCGGGTCGTCCGAGCAACTCCCGTCCGCTGCTCGCCAGCGACAGGTGCCCGTCGAAGGCGGCGGCGGCCTGCTCTAGCGTCGCCGCCAGGTCGTTCCATGGCACCAGGTGCGTCAGCACCAACTCACCCACGCCGGCCCGCGCGGCGTATTCGCCTGCCTGACGGGCGGTCAGGTGCAGGTCAGGCACCAGGTCGGGCCCGTCCAGGAACGACGCCTCGCACAGCAGCACGTCCGCGCCCGCCGCCAGCCCGACCAGCTCGGGTGTCGGGCCAGTGTCGGCCGAGTACGCCAGCACCTGCCCGGCGTGCTCGATCCGGAATCCGAATGTTTCCACCGGATGATTCATGCGCGCGGTCGTCACCCGCAGCGGCCCTATCTCGAGGGTTCCCGGCGCTAGCTCGGCGAAGTCGAAGGCGTCGGTCATCCGGGTGTTAGGTTCCAGGCCCATGGCCAGCCCCAGTCGCTCGGCCGTCCTGGCCGGGCCGTAGACCGGGATCTTGGGCCGCGGCCCGCCGGGGTGCATTGTCTGGGCAACCGAGTAGCAGCACATGTCGATGCAGTGGTCGGCATGCAGGTGGCTCAGGCAGATCGCGTCGATACGCTCCAGGCTCGCGTACCGCTGCAGCGCCCCCAACGCCCCGTTCCCCACATCGAGCAGCAACCGGAAGCCGCCGGTATCAATCAGGTAACAAGATGCACAGCTCTCCGGGCCCGGATAGCTGCCCGCGTAACCCACAATCGTTGTCAGCACAGTGCCTCAGGGTATCGGGGGGCGTTCTTATCGGGTGGGTAGGAAACAGACAAAAACTGGCCCTACCACTATCATCCCCGACACGGCATGATCCAGAACAAGGCACATGCCAGCGCGGGCGGCCCCCTCAGTCGGAGGTGTCATGACCAACCAGCCGGTCAAGCAGCACAGCGCGACATCGCTCGCGCTGGCCGAGCCGACTGCGCATGTCCGATGGGGCTGGATCACCGGGCTGAGCCTCGTCAGCCTGGGCATGTGGATGGCCGGCCTCACGCCCATCCAGATCCTGCTGCCGCTCCAGTTGCAGGCCGCTAACCCGCACCACAAGATCGCCCTCCTTGGGATCGTGACCGGCCTGGGCGCGGTGGCGGCCGTGATCGCGACCCCATTGGCGGGCGCGCTGTCCGACCGGACCACGCACGCGCTCGGATTCGGGCGGATGCGCGGTCGCCGGCACCGCTGGACCCTAGGCATGGCGATCTTGGGCGGGATCTCGCTGGTCGTCCTCGGCGGCGTGACCTCGGTGGCCGGGATCGCGATCTTGTGGGTGATCTTTAGTGCGTTCCAGAACGCCGAGTACGCCAGCCTAAGCGCGGCTATCCCCGACCACGTGCCGGTGCGGCAGCGCGCGACAGTGGCCGGCTGGGTCGGCATGCCCCAGGCTCTGGGGCTGGTCATCGGCACCGTGCTGGTCGTGGACGTCTTCACCAAGATCTTCACGGGCTACCTGAGCCTGGCGGTCCTGCTCGTCGTGTTCGCGGTGCCATTCGTGTTCATGACGCCCGACCACCCGCTGGAGCCCGAGCACAGGGAGCAGTTCTCGTTCCGCGAAACCCTGAAGGCTTACTGGATCAGCCCGAGGCAGTACCCCGATTTCGCCTGGGCCTGGATCACCCGGTTCCTTGCTTCGCTGGCGATCGCCATGGGCACGCTGTACCTGCTGTACTTTCTCGAGGGCCCGGTGCACTACCGGCAGCACTTCCACTCGGCCGCCACGAACGGCCTGGAGATCCTCATCATCATCTACACCGTCTGCGTCGTCCTGACCGCGGTCGTCGGCGGGATCATCTCCGACCGCATGGGCAAGCGAAAGATGATCGTCACCCTCTCGGGGATCCTGATGGGGCTCGCCGCGCTGCTGCTGACCTTCGTCGAAACCTGGAACGCGACGCTGGTCGCGGCGGTCTTGTTCGGCGTCGGCTTCGGTGCCTACCTGGCCGTCGACCAGGCGCTGATCACGCAGGTGCTGCCCGCGGCCAAGGACCGGGCCAAGGATCTCGGCATCATTAACATCGCGATCGCCGGCCCGGCCGCGATCGGCCCGGCCATTGCGGCACCGATCACGTCGATCTTCGGTTACCCGGAGCTCTTCGGCGCCACCGCCATCGTGGCCGCGTTCGGCTCGATCCTGGTCTGGAAGATCAAGAGCGTTCCGTAGCCCGCCGGTCCGCGCTGACCGGCTTACCCGCGCCCGCGCGACTCTGCCGAGCGCAGAACGACTTCGGGCCGCGCCGACCGACCCCGCATACTGCTGGCGATGGGCAGTAGCCAGGCCTCCGGGCGCGGGGGCGTGACCGGAACACGCCTCCTGCTAGGAGGCACAAGGCGCCGGCCACGGCGTCAGCCGATAGCGCCGCCGGGCGGGCTGCTGCGCCACCGTAACTTCCGGTTGCTGTGGGTCGGCGAGACGGTCAACCAGTTCGGCAACGCGATGGCGCTGGTCGTGGTGCCGCTGCTGGCCGTGGTCGTGCTGCGTGCGTCGACCTTCGAGGTCGGCCTGCTGACGGCCGCGGGCTACCTGCCCTGGCTCGTGATCGGGCTGCCGGCCGGAGCCTGGGTGGACCGGCTGCCGGCCCGTCGCGTGATGATCGTCTGCGACCTGGTCTCCGCCGTCCTCTACCTGAGCGTGCCATGCGCGGCCTGGCTCGGCGCGCTGACACTCGCCCAGCTGGCGCTGGTCGTGCTGCTGGGCGGCGCCACCAGCGTCATGTTCCAGACCGCGTACCAGGTGAACCTCGCCTCGCTGGTCGCGGCGGATCAGCTTACCGAGGGCAACGCCAAGCTCCAGGGCAGCGCCTCGGCTGCGGCGTTCGCCGGACCCGGCCTGGCCGGCATCGCCGCCAGGTCTCTGGGGGCGGCGACGGCGCTGCTGATCAACGCGGGCAGCTTCCTAGTCTCGGCCGCGTGCCTGCTGCGGATCAGGACCGAGCCGGCGCCGGCGCCGCCCGCACCACGGCCGCGGGCAAGCCTCCGCAGCGAGATCTCGGCCGGAGTCCGGCTGGTCGCCGGGGACAACTACCTGCGGCGGCTGAGCCTACTCGGCGGACTGGCCAATTTCGCCTTCGACGGCTACGCGGCGCTCGTCATCATTTTCCTGGTCCGCGTCGTCGGCGTCGGCGAGGCGCAGGTCGGCCTCCTGATGGCGGTGCCGGGTCTCGGCGGCGTCCTCGGCGCGCTGATCGCCAGGCGAGCAGCCGGCCGATTCGGCGGTGCCAGGACTCTGCTGGTCTGCTCATTCGGGATGGTGCCATTCGTGCTGCTCATACCGCTCACCGCGCGCGGCCCGAGGCTCCTGCTGTTCGTGTTCGGGACGCTGTGCGCCGTCGTTGGGATAGGAATTGCCAACGTGATCATGGCGACGTTCCGGCAGTCGTACTCTCCGCCCGGCATGCTCGGCCGGGTCACGGCGACGATGCGCGTGCTGGTCTACGGCACGGGACCGCTGGGCGCGCTGACCGCGGGGACGCTCGGCACGTGGCTCGGTGTGCGGTCAGCGCTGTGGATCATGCTCAGCCTCGCCGCGGCGTCCGGGTTGACGCTGGTCAGCCGGGATTTCTTCGGCCGGCGAGACCTGCCAGCCGAGCCCCGGATGCCGGGTGCTGCCGCTACCGCTCCTGCTGGCTGACGGCCGCCGGTCCCGTGCCGGCCGCCGGTCCCGTGCCGGCCGCCGGTCCCGTGCCGGCGCTGCCCTCGGGCACGGTGCCGTTCGCGAACCCGCGCAGCGGTCCGCGGCCAACTCTGGCCAGTTGCCTGCTCTGCGCCACGAGCCGGCCGGCCGAGTCCCACACTTCCGCTTCCTCGTCGAACCAGCCTCCGCTGACGTGCCGGGCACTCGTCTGCACCGCGAGCCGGCCAGGGCTCGGCACCGCTCGCATGTGCCAGGTCATTTCCACCGTCGGCGACCAGCCGGTCACGCCTAGGCCGAACACAACCGGCGGCAGGCCATCGACGGCCATCGCCAGCAGGTAGGCATCCGGGTCGCGGTCCTCACGCAGCCGGAAGTAGCCCCGCATCTCCGCCCGCCCCGACGGCTGGCCGCTGCGCCAGCCCGCGGTCGCCGGGTCCATCAGCATCTCGACATGCGCGGCGTATCCTGCCGTGCCATCGGAGGCCAGCGTTCCCGGCCACTGACCGAGATCGACGCAATCGGCTATGTCAGGGAAGCCCGGCGGCGGCCCCGTCCAGTGCAGGCCGGCGGACATACTCTCGTTGCCGTCAGCAGGCCCTGCGGCGTGGCCGTCCGGGACCGTGCCCGTCGTTACGGTCGTGTCCAGGATGACCTTCTCGTCCTGCACCAGCGCCGCGCGAGCTGTCGCGGCGGTGCCACCCTGCTTCAGCCAGATGACCTGGATCTGGGCGGGAGCCAGCCGCGGGACGCGCAGAAAATGGGCGCTGGTCGCGACCGGATGCGGATGCGGCGACTCGCTCAGCACGGCCCGAAGGATCGTCGCCAGCATGGCGCCGCCGTTGACCGCCGGCGGCGTTGACCCGCCGGGAACGACGATGGCGAACCTGGCATCAGGCTGCGCGTCGTACAGCCCGTCGGTCCGGCGGTGCACCGCCGTGGCCTCGTCAAAGATCGTCATCAGGGTGCTTCTTCCCTCCCGTGCCCGATCGCGGCATGCGCTGTCGGCCGGCCCCGGAAGGCCGCGGAACCCTACTCGACAGTAGCTTCAGGCCCGACCTCGTTCCCGGTCAAATCGGAATCTCAGGCCCAGAGCTGTCCCTCAAGCCGAGCCTCGGCCTCGGCCAGGGTCCCGCCGTAAGCTCCGGTCGACAGGTATTTCCAGCCACCGTCCGCGATCAGCAGCGCGATGTCGGCCCGCTCCCCCGCCCGCTGCGCCTTGGCCGCCATCGCCAATCCGGCGTGCAGCACGCAGCCGGACGAGATGCCGGCCAGCAGGCCCTCGATATGCAGCAGTTCCCTGGTCCGGCGCAGCGCGTCCGCCGATGACACCGAGAACCTGGTGGTCAGCACGCTCTCGTCGTACAGTTCGGGCACGAAGCCCTCGGACAGGTTGCGCAGCCCGTACACCAGCTCTCCGTAGCGGGGCTCGGCCGCCACGATCTGGACTCCGGGCACGCGCTCGCGCAGGAACCTGCCCGTGCCCATGAGCGTCCCCGTGGTGCCAAGGCCGGCCACGAAGTGCGTAATCTCGGGCAGGTCGGCGAGCAACTCGGGCCCGGTCGTCTCGTAGTGCGCGCGGGCGTTCGCCTCATTGCCGTACTGATAGAGCATGACCCAGTCCGGGTGCTCGGCGGCCATTCCCTTGGCGACCCGCACCGCTTCGTTCGACCCGCCCGCCGCGGGCGAGAAGACGATGGTCGCGCCGAAGGCCTCAAGTAGCTCGCGGCGCTCGGCCGAGGTGTTCTCCGGCATGACGCAGATGAGCTGGTAGCCGTGCAGTTTCGCGACCATGGCCAGGCTGATGCCGGTGTTGCCCGAGGTGGGCTCGAGGATCGTGGCGCCCGGCACCAGCCGGCCATCCTTCTCCGCCGCAGCCACCATGTAGGCCGCGATGCGGTCCTTCACCGACCCGGTCGGGTTGCGGTCCTCCAGCTTCGCCCACAGCCGGACTTGGGATGACGGGGACAACCGGGGCAGGCCCACGAGGGGCGTTCCGCCGACCGAGTCAGCCAATGAGTCGTAGCGCATTCGCCTTCCAGGGAAAGCTTCGCGGCGATCAGCCAGCGCCGCCGGCCACCGCGGGAAGCACGGTCACCGTGTCGCCGTCGGTCACCGGCGCGGCCAGCCCGCCAAGAAAGCGCACGTCCTCGTCATTCAGGTAGACGTTGACAAACCGGCGGAGGCCGTCCTCATCGACCAGCCGATCTCGCAGGCCGTCGTAGCGGCCGTCCAAGTCGGCAAAGACCTCGCCGAGCGTCGAGCCCGAGCCCTCGACGGACTTCTCGCCGCCGGTATAACTCCGCAGGATCGTCGGAATGAGGACCTCGATCGCCATGGCTTCGCTCCAGTGATTCATCGCTCGTCTGGCGGTGCTCACCGCCGCCACGCTTGCTCGCGCGCCGCCGGTCACGGTACGGCGGCCTTCACGCACGGTGCAACCTGGCTCCGCGCCGGATCATTCCGGGACTACGGTCACCGCTTCCTCGGTGACGTCCCCGTCGACGATGCGGAACGAGCGGAACTCGTCACGGTCGGGGTCACGGGTAGAAACCAGCACGTAATGCGCGCCTGGCTCCATCGCGTACGAGATGTCCGTCCGGGACGGGAATGCCTCGGTAGCGGTATGGGAGTGATAGATCACGACCGGCTCCTCGCCCCGCTCGTCCATCTCGCGCCATACCCTGAGCTGCTCGAGCGAGTCGAAGCGGTAGAAAGTCGGCGAGCGCTCCGCGTTCAGCATCGAGACGAAGCGCTCTGGCCGATCGCTTCCGGCCGGACCGGCGACGATGCCGCAGGCCTCGTCTGGGTGATCCGCGCGAGCGTGCGCCAGGATCTTGGCCCGCAGGCCGGCATTGATCGTCAGCATGCAGCGAGACTAGCCTGCCGGGGCAGGCGCCGGATTCGCCCGATAGGCCCCCTTGCCCGGTGAGGGCGGGCGGCGGGCTAGGCCAGGGCGTTGATCAAGCTGTCCTGGAGTTCGCTCAGCCACTGATAGGCCACGATCTCGGCCGACGGCGGCTCGTCCAGGGAGAAGTCCTCGATCAGGTCCTGGTTGTCCTCGGTGATCCCCAGGAGGGTGCCAAGGGCCAGCCGGACGTCATTGAGGGTACGGAGCCACTGCTGGCACTGAGGCTCACTCAGCACGACCTCACCACCGCCGGCGGGCAGTGACGCGAGTACGGCCTGAGCTGAGTTGATCTTGCCAGACCGAAGGCTCTCCTCGGTGTACCGGCGGAACTCAGCCGAGGCCTCCGGGTCATCGTTGTAAGCGTCAGGCAGCAGCCTGGCCAGGATGGGATCGTCGGGCAGCTCGTCGTTACCGCTCAGCCCGAGTAGCATCTCCAGCTCATCCGGCGGGCCGCCCTTGCTCGCCTGAGCGCTCTCGCCCTCGCTCCTGACGAGCTCGGCTACATGGCTTACCAGGGTCCGGATGATGTCGGCTTCCGATGGCTCGAAGACGCACGCTGCCCCACCTGGCACCGGCCGGAACAGGGCCGCGATGTCGCGGTCGTCGTCGGCGTCCTCTTCGAACGGCTCTCCTAGCTCGTCGCCGTAGCCACCGGGATCACCGTGCTCAGCGTGCTCAGCGTTGAAGTCGCGACCGGCACTGTCGCCGTTTTCGGCCGGAAAACCCGGCCCGGTCCCAGTCACGAGTCGTGACTCACCGTAGCCCAGAGGCCGTAGCCATGCAGGGCCTGAGCGTCCCGTTCCATGGCCTCGCGAGCGCCAGAAGACACCACGGCTTTGCCCTTGTGATGCACATCCAGCATGAGTTTCTCGGCCACCGGCTTGGAGTAGCCGAAAACCCTCTGAAAAACGTACGTCACGTAGCTCATGAGATTGATCGGATCATTCCAGACAATCGTGATCCAGGGCGGGTCCAGCCTGGCATCCTGGCTGGTGCCTGGCTGCTCTACTTCGACCGGCGCCGTGCTCACGCTGTCACCTCCCTCGAGGCTCCTGTCCCGACGTACTCAGTCTCCCACTGCCCGCTGGCAAGTCTTCCACTCGTGGGCACATCCTCTGCCTGTCGGGCGCGCCCAGGGATGCCGCGCGGGCGGTCTTGCGTGGTCGCGCCAAGCACTTGCCTCGGGCGACCATGCCGCGGCCGGTGAGGAGTCACGTTGCGTGTCCGCCCTGGGTGGCGATCGAGCCGGACATACTGGCCCGGTGGCCGAGTCTCAGCCCACGGGTCGATGCAATCAGGACTAAACGGCTACCTTAGCGTCAGTCTGCGGCGCACTGGGGCGCGCCGGCGGAGCACTGGGGCGCGCCGACGGCGCGCCGAAACTCGCTAAGGGCCGACAGGATGGCACATTTCACCGACTCGATCCCAGTTTTGCCCCGATACGTCCGGATCTTTGGGACCGAGTCGGTGAAATGACACAGCGTGACCGGTACACATTGGGTAAATGGAATATTTCCGCTGCAGCGGGATGGGCGCCGTCCCCGAGACTGAGGGCTGGCTCGGTACCGGCTGGTCAGCGGGCCGCAGCGGCCGGCGGCGCGCGGGGTCGGC
>JASHOL010000137.1 GCA_030041135.1 Streptosporangiaceae bacterium
GAACTTGGCGAAGTAGGCCAGCGGCGGGCCGAGCCAGGCTGAGGGCCGCAGCCCGGCGTCGTTGGCGTATCCGAGCAGGGTCACCAGCGGGACGTAGTGCCGGTCAAAAAACTCCCCGACGACCAGCCGCCCGCCGGGCTTGAGGACCCGCCCGATCTCCCGGACCGCGGCGGCGGGGTCGGGGATCTCGCCGAGGACGGTCACCAGGTAGGCGGCGTCGAAGCTGCCGTCGCCGAACGGCAGGTGCCGCGCGTCGGCCCGGGCCGGGACGATCGGGCTGATCGTCCTGGCCGCCGCGCGGCGCATGACGTGATCGAGCATCGGCTGCTGGACGTCGACGATGTCGAGCCGCCCGGCCGCGCCGAGCAGGCCGGCCACGTGCAGGGCCTGCAGGCCGGTGCCTGGCCCGATTTCCAGGACCCGCTCGCCGGGCCGGGCGGCCAGCAGCGCGTCGAGACGGCGGTTGGTCAGGAACGGCAGGGGCAGGTCGAGCAGCCACCGCTGCGCATACGGGTAGGGGGCCGAGTCGGTCCACCACCAGGCCGCGGCGGCAGCCGCCGCGGCCGCACCGATCAGGACCGGGCGTTTCACCGAACGCTGCACGGGCACCTCCCAACGCGCCTGCCGCCGGCCACGGCCGGCCGAACACCGCTCTGCTGCGGCCTGGTCATCCCGGTCAGCGTGTACACCAGTGGTCTCCTGTCATTGGACAGTCGTGCATGACGGTCAGGTGACCAAGGTCAGCGCGTCGGCGGGGCGCAGCCGGGCGACCCGCCAGGCGCCGAGCGCGCCGGCCGCCAGGCCGCCGGCCATGGCCAGGACTACCGCGAGCACGATCACCTCGATCGAGACGGACGGCGACAGCGGGACCGTGACCGCGCGCCACGTGACCGGCGCGGTGCTGCCGTTCTGGATCACCTGTTGCATCGACCCGATCGCCGAGGAGTCGGTGCCCGACACCCTCGGCGCGACCGCGGCAATGATCGCCGCCCCGGCGAAACCCAGGCCGACGCCGGCCGCGCCGCCGGCGAAGCCGGTCGCCAGCGATTCGCCCAGCACCTGGGCGACGATCCGCCGGGTCCGCCAGCCCAGCGCCTTAAGCGTGCCGAACTCGGCCGACCGGCGGCCCACCGCCGCCAGCGTCAGCAGGCAGGCCACGGCGAACGCGGCGATCACCGCCAGCACCGACACCCACCGACCCAGGTCGCTGGTCAGCTTGGCGGCGCTGGACAGGGACCCCGTCAGCTGACTAGCCAGATTGGCCGGGGCGGTCACGATGTCGCCGGGCAGCAGCCGGGCGATCTCGGTCTGCACTGCCGGAACGTCCGCCGCGCTGGCCGCCCCCACATAGATCAGGTTGACCTGGCCCGCCAGGCTCCCGGCGCCGTCCTTGTCCTGGCTCCCTATGGCCTGCGCCCTCGCTAGGGGAATGTAGACGTCTGGCGGACTGGTGCCCTGCGGCGGGCTGACGATCCCGATGACCGTGAAGCGAACTTGCCTGATGGTGATGGTCGAGCCGACGCTCAGGCCGCGGCTGGCCGCATACCCGGAGTCCACGAGGGCAACGTCGGCGTTCGAATCGGCGGCGGTGAAGAAGCGGCCCGAGCTGACGGTGGCGCCAGCCAGCGGTCCTACCGGGGCCGGCTCGGTGTCAACCCCGTCGACGGAATAGGTGCCCGACTCAAGCGAGCCTCCGGACCTCGCCGGGTACGCGGTCCACTGGTCGACGAGCGTGAGCACGCCGGAGGCCGATCCGACGTCATGCAACCTGGCCACCGCTGCCACCGTCGGCGTGCTGACCGTGTTCAGCAACGGCGGGAACAGGATGTCGAATGTGTGGCCCGCCGCGTTCACGCAATGGGCGTCGTCGCAGATCTGCGAGCCGCCGCCTGGGCTGGTCTGCAGCGTCAGCTCGCTCTTGCTCAGCGGTGGGTCGCCGCCCGCCCAGCATTGCTTCAGGCCTCCCGGTAGGTGGACACACGACAGGTGCCCCGCAGACGCATTCCCGGTGACGGTGAGGTCGGTACCGATCCCGTACAGGCCGCTGAGCACGCCGGACTCCGCCTTGCTCACCCCGGCCGACGCAGCGGCCACGGTGACAACCAGGCCGACCCCCAGCGCCAGGCCGAGCGCGACGAGGATCGCCTGCCGCGTCCGCCGGCCCAGCTCACGCCGCACATATGCCGCGAAGAACATGACTCTCCTATCGGCCGTAGGAACCTGCGCCGCACGGTCCAAGCGAGCCCAGGCTGCCTGGGCCATGAGGTCAGCCGCTGAAGTGCACGATCATGACGTCACCGCCGGCGTGCGGATACCGCGACTCGGGAAGCGTCGTCCACGAGGCGCGGCCGGCCCGCCGGGCCGACTGCGCCGGGCTCGGTGGCGCAGCAGGCAGGGCCTTGCTGCAGCGATAAAAGCTGCTGTCGATGAGCGCGATGATGGTCGTCTGGCCCGAGGAACGCCGGAAGTAGCCGAAGCTCAGCTCCGTGCCCGAGGGCATGGCCGCCGTGTTGATGATCATGCGTCGCAGTGGTTTTGGCCCCGGCCCGACCGATGTTGGTCCCGCCAGCAAGACTGCCCCCAGGCTGCCGGCGCTGGACCGCGAATTGCAGAAGCTGT
>JASHOL010000138.1 GCA_030041135.1 Streptosporangiaceae bacterium
AATTCAGGGCCCACGTCCGATAGCTGTAGCCCTCATGCCGCACGTCACTCTGCACGACCGAGAACATGTAACTTATCTCCGGCCCCAGGCCCTTGAACTGGCCGCCCGAGGGCTGGCCCGATCCACGTGCCCCAAGGAACTCGACGTCCGGGCAACTCGCCCCGAGATCGGGGGGCCAGGTGTCCACCAGGCTGAAACGCACGGATGACGCTGAGGGCTCGGCGAGGCCCGGCGCGTGACCCGTGGTCGGAGAGCGACGGAGCTGCGCTGCTAAGGCCGGCTGAGCCGAGGCAGCAGTCATGCCGAGGCATAGCAGCCCGCCGACCGCTGCAGCCACCATCGCAGCCTGCACGCCCCGCACCAGCGGGCTGCGCCGTCCTCCTAAGAGTCGTTGCCTTGTCATTCGTCCTCCCGAATGCGATTGGGCCACCGGCATGCGCTCAATAGGAGCCGTAGCCGTTCTGGGTATATAGGAAGCTTAGAATACTCTTATACTTCTTAAAGGGTATAATGTTGCTTTTCTCGATTTACAATGGTGAGCTGGGCCGGCGCTGATATCAAGCTGGGGTGCGCCGACGGCTATCGCCGAAGCAACCCGACGGGGTACGGGCGAGTGGCTAGGCGTCGCGGCGAACCAGGAATGTCCCGCATCGGCCAGCTCTCCCCCGCGGCCGACACGTTGTCGGCGAGGACGGCCGCCGACCAGTGACCAGTGCGCTTGACCGCACCTGGGCCAAGAGCCAGACGGTTGTGCCCGGCGTGCCCGATGTGGCCTGGCACCTGACGTCCGGGCGGTCATCGGGCAGCGCGACAGGACCGGACACTCCGAGCCGCGCTCCTCCTGACCCGCGGCGTCCCAGGGCGCTCAAGATGCTCTGCCAGTGCAGCGCGACAAGGAGTCACGTTCGCCACCCACCGGCATCGCGTTCGGCGCCGACATCACGCGCGAGACCCGGTTCACTGTCAGGGACTTGCTTGGCCAACCGGGGCCTGACGCGCTGGCGCCCTAATAAGACTGGCCACGTTCCGGCTCAGCAGTCCGCGCGCCTGCGCATAGGTGATGGCCCGGAGCCGAAAAGGCCTCTGACCTGCTGTTTTGATCTCCTCGGTCACTGTCCTAGTTGGTACGTCACGTCCAGTTTGACCCCTCGGTACCGGCAAGACTCCCTCCGCTACTCCCCCACCTCTTGTCCGAGCAACCAAGCACAGGACGGAGGCGGCGCCGTGACCTCTCTAGCTGATCCGACGGCCTAGCCAGCGGACATGCGTAGGAATCGCCTAAACAGCAGCGTCAACAGACAGCTGGTCAGAACGTACGGCCCGGCTCGCCTTCTTGCCGTACCAGAACGGCGTTGTCTCGGCCAGTTCAGTGAAGCCCAGCCGCAGAAGGATCGGGCGGCTATCGGGGGACGCATCGACCTGCAAGTACCGGTAGCCCCGCTCTCTGGCTCGCCGCGCACGGTAGGCGACCAGCGAACGGAACACCCCGCGGCCACGCCAGTCCGGCAGGGTGCCCCCGCCCCACAAGCTGGCGAAATCCCTGTCCGGCGGAAACTCCACCCGTCCCGCGCAGATAGCCTTCTCCCCTGCTAGGGCCACGACTGCCTCAACGGGCCGCGGCTGCATTTCGAGACCCGCCATGATGGCAGAGCCGACCATTGCGTGGTGTCCGCCGAAGACCTCGTCGTGCACGCGCACTACCGCGGCAACCCCGGTCGCATCATCGACCGGGACCAGCTCTACGCCGGCAGGCGGGCTTGTGTCCAAGTTCAGGTCCGCGATCTCGGCGACCAGCAAAGTCTCGGCGGGATCGGGCACGAAGCCAGCTGCCTGCAGCCGGCCGGGCAAGTCAGCAGGCTGGTCGTAGGAGTAGTACTTCCATTCCCACGGCCGGCCCCATTCGGCCAGCCGGCTGACCTGGGCGGCAATCAGGGCGTCGGCATCTGCCTCAGCCAGGTCAGTCCACACGACGCCGTTCCAGCCAGCCCCGGAGGAGATGACCCGGGTAACGCGCTCGTCGCGCTCGATACGCGTTCCCGGCTCAGCGGCCGGGTTACGGCGCATCTGGGAGTCGAACTCAGCCAGCACTGCAGCGCGATCCACCGCGCCATTCCAGCACCGAGCCCGCCCGGCAGTCCAATCCGACTCGGCGACTGCCGTTGCCAATCGCCCGCCCTCTAGCTATGTTTCGGTTCCCCGAGGGCCTGCGGGGGCCAGGGAACCGAGGCCGGCTGCATCATCTGGGCCGACCGTCCGGTCCATGCTCACTACTGCATGGCGGGTGCCCGAGTGTCCAGCACCCAGACGGTGTCTAGACTCACGGCACTTGGTGCCCTTGGTGTGCTCGAAATACGCGAAGCCGCGTGCGTCTGCCCTGCCAGTCCTTCTGTGGCGTGGCTGGCAGCATACTTATCAAACTCCCCCACCGTTCTCGGGGTGTTCGATTCTGGGGTTCTACCTGGTGGGCGATACTGGGATCGAACCAGTGACCTCCTCGGTGTGAACGAGGCGCTCTCCCGCTGAGCCAATCGCCCGTGCCAGCGGTCCGTGTCTCCGCCGCTGAAGCGCTCTCAGATTAGCGCATTCCGGCTGCCGTGGCTCGCCACCGCCGACCGCCTCAGGCCCAGGAGGCCAGCCGTGAGTTACTCGGTGGGCACGGCCGAGTCGGAGCAGATCATGCAGGCCTTCGCGGCAGCGCAGGCGTCCGGTGCCGCGCCGGATTCCGCCGAGGCGACGTACGAGTCGCTTGCGCTGGACGGGTCGGCCGCTAAGCGCCGGGTATACCCGGTTAAGGGATATTCTTCGATTTTCTGCTGACTCGCCAGCTTTTACTCGCTTTAGTGGTGCGGGCATGCCCGATAGATAGGGCCTCGGACTCCTGAAGTACCCCACGTCAGGAGCGGCCGCTTATCCCCGGAAACGCTTCCGACCTGCAGAAAGAAGTTTCGCTGCTGCGGTGAGACGCAGTTCACACACAATCCTGCTGCTCACAGGATGAGTCTACGGCGAAAGCTGCGTTTTATTTCTCGAAGCGTTTGACCAGACAGTGGCCGGATTGTTCATCGGTGACCGAGGTTACGAGCGACTTCTATCGAGGAATCAACGTTCCCGCGATGACAATTTTTGCGGGACCTGCGCCTCAAAAGCGATGCGCAACCGCGCAATAAGTGAAGCCCGGCATTCCGGTACACGACAAGGCAGGCAGGTCTGACCCGATGATGAACAGCAGCGCGACCGTGTCAGCAGAACTCGGCCTCTCCCTGGTGGTGCCTGACCACGGCGCAGTCCCCCTCGTGGCCAGCCTCCACTACACCGCCGACGACCCCTACGCGATCCGCATGGCGTTCCACGTCGGCTCGGACGAGCCCGTCGAGTGGATCTTTGCCCGTGACCTGCTGGCCGTTGGTTTGGAAGGTCCCGCAGGTGAGGGCGACGTACAGGTCTGGCCAACCGATGACCACGGCCGGGAACTGCTGAACATCGCGCTGTCCTCCCCGTTCGGCGAGGCTCACTTCGAGGCGCCGCGGGCTTCCACCGCCAACTTCCTCAGCCGGACATACGAGGTCATCGCGCCGGGCCACGAGGGCCAGTTCGTAGACGTCGACACCGAACTGGACGAGCTGCTCTGGCGCGCATAGAGGTAACTGCCCGCGAATATGTCGATGCCGTATCCGCCGGGCGCCATTTCACGGATCAGGCGTCTCGGCGGACCTCATCGCAAATACCTCGGCGGCCTTTTTTGAGACGGGTCCTGGGACTGCGGCTAGTTCGGAGCCATTAACGCGCCGGATCGGTTGCACGTCCCTGGTTGTCCCGGTTAGGAAGGCTTCCTCCGCCTCGGCCAGCGCTCCGACCGGCACATCCTCTTCTTCCGCGCCGGTCCACTCCATCACAAGGGCTCTCGTGACCCCGGCCAGGCAGCCCGCCGACAGCGGCGGTGTGATCAGCTTGCCGCCGGTGACCATGAACACGTTGGTCCCGGTGCCTTCGCAGAGGCTGCCCGCCGTGTTGGAGAAGATCGCCTCGCTACCGCCGTGTTCGGCCGCGTAGCCGAGTGCCCGCACGTTATCCGCGTACGAGGTCGTCTTCAGCCCGGCCAGCGCCCCGTGCTCGTTCCGTGGCCACGGAACGACAACCACGTCAACCGACGCGGTTGGCGGCCTCTGTTCCGCCGTCGCGACGATGGCAGTAACCGGGGACACCCCTCGTTCCGACCCAAGCGGGCCAATGCCACCGGTCACCGTGATCCGGAGGCGGGCTAGCGGCACCTGCGGGGAGGTGGCGACGACCGCCAGCGCGCCTGCCCTGATCTGTTCCAGGTCGGGCGCGGGCAGGCCGAGGCCCGCCGCCGACCTAGCCAGCCGGTCGAGGTGCCTGGTCAGGGCGAACGGAACGCCGCGGGTTACCTTGATCGTTTCGAAGACCCCGTCGCCGACCACCAGGCCGTGGTCGAAGATCGAGATCCTGGCCTCGTTATCGGGGAGCAACTCCCCGTTCATCCAGACTGTCACGTCTTCCGACGCTAGCGCAGTGCTGGATCGTGGCGCCCGCAGTGGGATTATGGAGCGCTGCTATGTGGGGAAGGCGAGTTTGCCGGCAGGGCAGGATCGGCTACAGTTCATCAGGCATAGCAGTTGCTGCCCTGGCAGCCTGCTGGTGGCACGCGGACGTGGCTCAGCTGGTAGAGCATCACCTTGCCAAGGTGAGGGTCGCGGGTTCGAATCCCGTCGTCCGCTCGAGGTGCCGGAAGCCGTCTCGCCCCCGACGGACCGCACGGCTCTTCGGTACCCGGCCAGCTCTCCGGAGTCGGCCAGTGGCGGAATGGCCGAGTGGCTTAGGCAAGGGCCTGCAAAGCCCTGTACGCGGGTTCGATTCCCGCTTCCGCCTCGCGGGCGGTTAGCTCAGCGGGAGAGCGCTTCCCTGACACGGAAGAGGCCACTGGTTCAATCCCAGTACCGCCCACCAAGGTCAGATGGGGTACGCCCCTACAACGGCCTGCGAGGTAGCCCTACAGTCAGTAGGGCCAGCGACTGTCAGTGATCACCATGAACATCACCACGCCCAGGCACTCCGTCAGTGTCGCCGCCGTCATTACCGACGACCACGACCGCGCCCTGCTCATCCAGCGGGCCGACAACGGACACTGGGAACCGCCAGGCGGTGTCCTGGAACTCGGCGAAACCATCGAAGACGGCCTCCGCCGCGAGGTCCGCGAGGAAACCGGCCTCGAGATCGAGCCCGTAGCGCTCACCGGCATCTACAAGAACATGAGCCGCGGCATCATCGCGCTGGTGTTCCGCGCCAAGGTCACCGGTGGCCAGCTAGCCACGACCAACGAGAGTGCCGACTTCCGGTGGGTTACTCCAGCTGAAGTCAGCGAGCTAGCCACCGAGGCCTACGCCGTCCGCGTCATCGACGCCGTTCGCTCCGAGCACGCACCCGCAGTGCGTGCTCATGACGGCACCGAGCTCGTCTGAATGACCCTCGGCACTTTGGCGAGAGCGCCAGCCTGAACGCGCGGATCTGCCGATGGGCGGACGCCCACTCGGGCTGAACTCCATCGCTCGCTGGGATCAGGATCGAGCCAGGAGCCAGTCGTGCGTATGTCCAGGTGCGGCGAACCATGTCGGCGGCGTCATCAAGAGCAGTGTTGATGCGGAGTCGGTCGACCGCGTCGAGGTCGGGGAAGCCTTCGGGGCTGTACCACCCTACAGCCGAGGACTCTTCGTCCTTGACGACAGCGTGACCTCCGATCGCCTTGCAGCGGAACCACACCGTCAGGTACTGGCAGACGTCGCCGTGGGAGTAGGTGACCTCGCGAAGCGCCACACCGGCAAGACGCTCAACGGCGATGTGGACTCCGGTTTCTTCGTATACCTCGCGCACCGCTGCATTGGCCGACATCAAGGCAGCGCCTGCGGCGCCGCGTCCGGCGGGGTCCCGTCTTCCTCGCTCTCGATTGTCCGGCTCCCGGTCGCCGCGTCTAGAGTGGCCCTCCGGGCCGTCGCACGCGATCGCTCCGCCGACTCTAGACACGGCAACCGCTCACCTGGATTCGGCGCCTACGAGGATGACGGGAAAACAGTCTGACAGCCCAGGACAGCGGCTATACGGGCTCATCCGATCTGAGGGAGCTAGCCGTGGTGCGAGACTTGGTACGTGTGCGACCAATCAACACTGTTCGTCGACGAGCCGACAACCGATCCGGCGCTGCTGAGGACGCTCGCGGCCGCTGGTCTGCCAGCAACCGGGCGCTTTCTTCCAAAGGCCGGCTGGGTTAGCCGGGTGTGGGTCGGCGACGAATACGTCGTACGACTGAACAACGACGGACAGTTCCGCGACGCGTATCGCCACGAGGCTACAGTCGTCAACCTGCTCGCCGGCAGCGAGGTCCCACACGCCCGGATCCTTGCCCACGGCGACGGGCCGGACGGGCCGTGGTACATCTCCGAATGCCTGCCCGGCCGAACCCTGTACGACGCATGGCCGGCGGCGGACTCGCACACGCGCCAATCAATCATCGAGAGCCTCGGCTTTGCGTTGCGCGCACTTCACCGCGTTCCCGTCCCCGCCGACCTGCTGCCGCCGTGGCTGGCCGACGCGCTCTCCGGCAAACCGTGGCCTGCGTTCCACCCACCCGTAGTGAGTGCGGCGTTCCAGCAGGTCGAGGCTGCCCGACGACTGCCCGGTCATGACTCGCGCCTGCTCGCGGACGTCGCCGATTGGATCCAGGAGCGGCTGACGGTGTTCGCCGACGACGAACGCGTCCTCGTGCATGGTGATCTACATGGATCCAACGTGATCGTCGACCAAGGACGCGTCACCGGTCTTATCGACTTCGCGGAGGCGTTGGCTCAGCCAGCGGATGTCGAACTCGATACCATCCTGCGCTGGTGCGCGAAGGCGCAAGAGTACCCACCCACACCCGAAGAACGAGGGCTCGACGAGACCACACTCACAGAGGTTCCCGGATGGCTGCACGGCACGTATCCGGAGCTGTTCGAGCGCGAGCATCTGCGCGAGCGGTTGAACTTCTATGACATGCACGGGGAACTCGCGCTATACGCACACCATCCTCAGCCTGACATACGCGAAACGGCACACGACCGCATCGCTCTCCTGCTTTCCGGCCATAATCATCTAGATGGACTCGTCTGGTAGGTCGGCAGGCTCGAACACCTGCGCGGCTACGCCCTCAGCTTCCGCAACCTCACCCA
>JASHOL010000139.1 GCA_030041135.1 Streptosporangiaceae bacterium
CTGCCGCGGCCGGGGGCAGCAGGTACAGCCAGGCGAGGCCGATCACGGTTCCTGCGGTCAGCGCGACCGAGTACCGCAGTTGGATGTACGCACTGCGCGCGATCATGTCCCAGATGTCGGCCAGCCGTTCATATGGGCGCAGGCTCACCACGTCGGTGCTGAGGCCAAGCCAGCACCGGCCGCCTGCACGCTTCAGCAGTCGCCCGAGGGCCACGTCATCGATCCGCGCGCCCCGGATTGCATCAAGGCCGCCGGCCTCGGTCAGTGCGTCGGCCCTGACCAGCATGCAGCCGCCCGCGGCGGCCGCGGTCCTGCTCCGCGGCCGGCCGACCCTCGAGAACGGGTAGAGCTGGGCGAAGAAGTAGACGAACGCGGGGATCAGGAGTTTCTCCCACCGGCTGCCGGTTCGCAGCAGCGCCATCTGGGACACGACCGCGTACTCTCCGCTCATCGCGGCCTGGGCCAGGGCCTGCACGGTGCCGGAACGGTAGGCGATGTCCGCGTCGGTGAACAAGATGTAGTCGGTGTCCTGGCCGGCCGCGCGGAGGCCCTCGGACATCGCCCATACCTTCCCGGCCCAGCCGGCTGGGGTCGGGCGCGCGCGGACGACGACTAGCTCGCGGTTGTGATCGGCACCGAGCCTGGCCGCGACCTTGGCCGTGTCGTCCGAGCTGTCGTCATCGACGACCACGACGGTAAGCCGTCCGCCGTACTCCTGACCTAGCACCGACGGAAGGCAGGTCGGCAGGACGTCGGCTTCGTTCCGCGCCGGAATCACGGCCGTGATGGCGGGCAGAACCTGCGGTGCGCGCGGCCGCGGGGGAAGCCGGCCGGAGGTCCGCCAGTAACCTCCGTGGAGGGCGAGCAGGTAGATCCAGGCCAGCGTGGCCGCCGTTGCCAGCGCGCAGATGGGAATGATGGCGACCACGGCCTCCCTGGTGTAACGACCTGACCCGTACGATAGCGGGCGATCATCGGCCACGGCGCGCCGCGTTACCATGCAAATGTGGCCCAAACGAGTGACGCGACGCGTACGCTGCGCGCGTTCTCACGGGCTGACCTGAAGCCGACGTGCGCGATGATGGCCCGCGCATTCGACGACGACCCCGTGATGACGTGGATCTTTCCTGACGAGGGGATGCGCCGCCGGCGGCTGCCGCTGTTCTTCGCTGCGTCGATGCGCGGCTCGAGCCTGCGGTACGAGGGCACCGAGCTGCTCGTGATCAACGGCGAGATCGCCGGGTGCGCGACATGGATGCCGCCCGGATCGTGGTTGCCGTCGGTCTGGCGCCAGATGGTGGCCCTGCCCGGCTACACCAGAACCCTGGGATCCAGGCTCGGCGTGGCCAGCGCTACCTACGGCACCTTGCTCAACGTTCATCCGCGGGCACCGCACTGGTACCTCGCCGGCATTGGCACCGACCCGCC
This sequence comes from Streptosporangiaceae bacterium, assembly GCA_030041135.1. Classification (GTDB taxonomy): domain Bacteria; phylum Actinomycetota; class Actinomycetes; order Streptosporangiales; family Streptosporangiaceae; genus JAJYUU01. The sequence goes on from JASHOL010000139.1 coordinate 1,429, forward strand.
GCTCCAGGGCACGGGCATCGGAAGTCAGCTCATGCACTCCCGGCTGGCCAGGTGCGACGCCGAGGGCATGCCGGCGTACCTGGAGTCGAGCAAGGCCCGCAACGTTCCCTTCTACGAGGGTCACGGCTTCACCGTGACCCGCGAGCTAACGATCCCGGCTGGCGGGCCGACGCTCTGGCTCATGTGGCGCGAGCCTCGGATCGGACGGACCGGCCCGTGAGGATCATCGGCGGAGCAGGCGCCTTCACTCGGCCAGCCGGCGATGAGCAGGCGCACTGGACCGAGCAGCTCCGCGTCCCTGACCTGAGCGTCGGCACTTACTCGATCGTCGCGGGCGGCACGGACACGCAGACGCCGCACACCGAGGACGAGATCTACGTGGTGACCGCAGGCCGGGCCACGCTCGAGTCAGGTGGCGAGCGGGCGCCCGTGGAGCCCGGCTCGGTCGTCTACGTCCCGGCGGGCGAGGCGCACCGATTTACCGGTATCACGGAGGATCTGGTGGTGCTCGTCGTTTTTGCCCCGGCCGAGGAGAGCCGCGCGGCGCAGACCTGAAGGCTTCAGCGAGCTATGGTGGGGAACGAAGCGGTGCTCGCACGGGCAGAGGACCGGCGATGGCAGTAGCCCTCGGGATCTTGCTAATGGCGGTCGGCGGCATAGCCGCGCTGGCCGGGCTGACTGCTGCGCGCAGGGTGGAGCGCCTGCGCACCTACGGCCAGAGTGCCTGGGCGATGATTGTTGCGGCCCCGGTCGACGAAACCGGCGAGGGACCGTCAGACCAGGTGCTGCTCCAGTACAGGCTGCCGGACGGCGCCGTGATGGAGCGCCCGAGCAGCCGCCTGGCTCCAGGCGGCACGGTGCTGGTCTGGTATGACCCGGCCGATCCTGGCGACATCCTGGTCTACGGGCGGGACGGGCGGCTGACGAACGCGGCGTTCGCGACCGTCGGGATCCTGTTCATCCTCGGCGGGGCGGCCATCGGGGGGTTCGGCCACTGAGCCGCTATCGAGCGAGCGTGACCGGGGCGGTCGCATGCAAGCGGGCTACTTGGTGCTGCCGGCGATGACGTGCACGTCGATGCCTTCGGTCCCGGCCGCCTTGATGATGCGCGCGACGTTCGAGCCTCCCCCGGCGAGTTGCTGCCACCGGCTGCGCCGCGACGACCCGATCACGATCTGGGTGATCTGATGCTGGCGCGCGAATGCGGTGATCGCGGCCGCGGGGTCGTTGTCGCGAGCCTCGTGCCAGCGGGCGCCGACGTCCTCGGTCAGCGCACGAAGCTTGTCGACCACCGGGCGTTGCCGGCTCCCGCTATCGTCCTCGGGACCGACCCACAGCACGTCGAGGCTGGCCCGCAGCCTAGCCGCGATGCGGGCAGCCCGGCGGATTAGCGCCTCGCTGCCAGGCTTGGGAGTGACGGCGGCCATGATCCGCTCGGTGGTCTCCCAGACGACTGGCGGCTTCTCCTCGTCGAGTCGCTTGAGGAGCTCCTCGTCCGTTTCGTCGGCCAGGAACCGCAGTGCAAGCTCCCGCAAGGCGGTGAGGTTCTGGGTGCGGAAGAAGTGGGTCAGCGCTTGTTCGACCTGTTCCTGGGGATAGATGTTCCCGTGGATCATGCGGCGCCGCAGCGCCTCGGGGGAGGAGTCGACCAGCTCGGTCTGGTCCGCCTTGCGAACGACCCAGTCGGGGACGCGCTCGCGCACCTGCGTGCCGGTGATGAGCTCGACCTCGTCCGCGAGGCTCTGGAGGTGCTGGATGTTGACGGTCGAGATGACATCGATCCCGGCGTCCAGGAGTTCCAGGACGTCCTGCCAGCGCTTCTGATTCCGGCCCGAGCCCGGCACGTTCGTATGCGCCAGCTCGTCCACCAGCGCGACGTGAGGCCGACGGGCGAGCACCGCGTCCAGGTCCATCTCCGGCAGCATGCTGCCGCGGTAGTCGACCATCTTGCGCGGGACGACCTCGAGCCCGGTGACGAGGTCCTCGGTCAGCTTGCGCCCGTGCGACTCAACAAAGGCCACCACGACGTCCGCGCCGCGGCCGAGGCGCCGGTGCGCCTCGCTCAGCATGGCGTAGGTCTTGCCGACGCCCGCAGCCGAGCCCAGGTAGACGCGGAAATGCCCGGCCGCCTCGACGATCCCGGCGCTGTCTTCGCTGGTGATCTCCTCAGCCCCTTCTCGCGATCGTCCGACCATCATCGCGTGCCCGCGAGGCGGCGCACCGCATGGGTGTCGTTAATGATCAGCCTGAGTCCGCAAAAAACCTGTTAGTGGCCGGGTGCCTGATCGCCGGCGGATCCACAATTTC
>JASHOL010000140.1 GCA_030041135.1 Streptosporangiaceae bacterium
GGAGGCACCTCTGCCATGCAGGCCATAGTCATCGATCCGCAATCGCCTCAGCGTGTCGGCTTCCGGTCAGTCAAGCCGCCCGCCCCGCGGGCGGCCGAGGCGCTGGTACGCGTGAAGGCGATCTCGCTCAACCGCGGCGAGGTGGTCTACCGCGTCCAGGGTGAGGCGGGCACGGACCACTTGGTCATCGGCGAGAACGTCGCGGCCGCGGAGCCGTTCGGCCCCTACCACCTGATCGCCGAGCAACTGGGCGGCCAGCAACTCGCAGAGGCCATGACGCAGCTTGCTCCAGGGGGAACCTGCGTCTCGGTCGGGGTCTCGACCGGGCCGGCCGGCTACGTGGTCCCGGTGGACATGGCCAGGATGCGCCGGGCGCCGGGTGCCTGCCTGCGCATCTTGAACGTCTATCACGAGCTCGAACGGGAGCCGGCCTCCCGTGGGCTCCGGCGGCTGGTCCGGCTGGTTGCCGACGGGAAGCTGACCCCCCATCTCGGCGTCGAGGCGGACTGGCGCGAGATCGGCCCGGTCGCCCAGGCGCTGCTCGACCGGCAGTTTCAAGGCAAAGCGGTGCTGCACGTCTCAGCCGAGAACTGACCGGCGGAGTGCGGGCACTTTGCAGTACCGGGCATCGTCTTCCAGGAGCGTCCGGGCCGACGCCGAGGTGGCGCAGGACAACGACAACGACCAGAGGCCGGCCGAAGCGGCCGCCCGCCGCTGCGGCGGTCAGCGCGGCTGGACCTCGGCGCCGAGTTGACCGGCCATCAGGTCGGCGATGGCGGCCGACCCCGGTCCCGGCTCTTCGCGCAGGCCGACGATGACGCCCTCGCGATCCAGTTCGCTGCGGTTCTGGCTGAGCTTCTGCTTCGCCTCGATCGAGGTGATGGTCAGCTCGACCCCGACGATCGCCCGTAGCTGGCCGTCGATGTAATCCGGCGGGGCATCCGTCACCGCCCACGGATGCTCGCGAATGCCCTCGTGGCGCCGGGTCAGGCGGGTCACGAACGCCCGCAGCCACTCCGGATCCTGGTGGAAAGCCACGGTCCCGGTCAGGTGCACCGTCTCGTAGTTCCACGTCGGCACCACCCGGCCGTGCCTCGCCTTGGCCTCATACCAGGCCGGCGAGATGTAAGCCTGCGGCCCGTAGACGATAGCCAGCGCCTCCGCACCGGGCACGGCCGTCTTCCACTGAGGGTTGGCAATCGCGACGTGCCCGAGTAGCCGGCCGTAGCTGGCGGGGTCGGGCTCATCCTCGGGCCCGTGGCCGTTGCCGACCCGCTCCGGCCGGTCCCAGATCACCGGGAGCAGCGTGGCCACCGGCCGGGTGCCATCGAAGGTGACCAGGTTGGCGGACTGCGCAGCGTCGACGAACGACTCGATCTGCGCCATGTCGGTCCAGGTGAAGTGGCGAGGCATGTACATGGCTACAGGGTAGGCGGCCGGCCGGGATAACGCCTCTTGCCCCTTATGCGCTCGAGGCGCCGAGCCGCTAAGACCGACCTCCAGGTGGTACGCCTCGACACATGGCAGGGCCCGGCTCGGCCCCGTCGATACGTGGTCGATACATACTTGAGGTGTGGGCAGTGGACCGGGTCTGGTGCCGAAGCCAGCGGCAGCCCGGCAGGCACCACCAAAATCGGTGGTGTACTCGCGGGCACTGCTGGCGGCCCAGGCTTGCCTGTGGGCCGCGGCCGTCGTTCCCGCAGTGGTGATCGTGGCGTTCAGCCTTCGATCCAACGTCGTCGGCCGCACCGCCGCACACGGGGCTGTGTTCATAGCCGCGTGCGCCGCAGCTTTGCTGGTGATGCTGGGCCTTGGCGCGCTGTCTGCGTACCTGGCTGCGAACCTGAGGCCCGGCAGACCCGGCATCCGGCAGACGGCGGTCGCAGTTGAGTTCTTCATGGCTGGCTTGGGCGTGCTCGGCGCCTACGCGGAGGCAAGCTTGGGCGCAGGCATAGTCGCGGGGATACCGGCGCTGGCCGGCCTCATCGGCGCGACGCTGTCGGTGACTGCGGCAATCGGCCTGCTGAGCAAGGCGGCGCGGGCCTTCGCAGCCGCGAGCCGCCATGCTGGCGCATAAGCGCTTCGCCGGGCAAACCAGTTGCCCGGCCCCAGCGCCCCTCGCCTATCCTGGGTGCCAACGCGCTGACGGAGACGAGTAGCGCGGGAGTACGCGAGCAGCCAGAGAGCCGCCGGCAGCTGAGAAGGCGGCCTCGCGCCCCGGTCCGCGAAGACACTCCTGAGTTGCGGGGAGGAACGGCCACCGCCACCAGCGGCGCGCCCCATGCCCCGTCGGCCAGCCCCCGTCACCGGGCCCGATGAGGCCGCTGCCGGCGAGCGTGCACCGACGCCGGGCCGCGGCGAAAGTGCGGTGGCACCGCGAGTTCCCTTATCGCCCGCACTCCCAAGGGATCGCCACAATCCTCCCTGGGAGATGTGATGATCTCACGAGTACTGTCCGCCGACCTGCCTGGGCACGTCGGCGAGCGAGTCACGATCGCCGGCTGGCTGCACCGCCGCCGGGAGCTGAAGTCCGTTACGTTCCTGATCCTCAGGGACCGGGCCGGGCTGGCCCAGGTTGTCCTGCCGCCGGGCCAGGCCGCCGACCTGCCCGAGGAGACAGTCCTGCAGGTCGAAGGCACGGTCACGGCGAACGACCTGGCCCCAGGCGGCGCGGAGCTCACCGAGCCGGAACTGACCGAGCTGTCCGGTCCGGCTCAGCCGCCGCCGTTCGACCTCTACCGGCCGACGCTCACGGCCACGCTGCCGACGATCCTCGACCACGCGCCGACGACGCTGCGCCACCCCCTGCTGCGCGCCGGGTTCGAGATCGCCGCCGCGAGCGTGGCCGGCTTCCGGGGCGCGCTGGACGGCCTCGGGTTCACTGAGGTGTTCACGCCGAAGATCGTCGAGTCAGCGACCGAGTCGGGCGCGAATGTCTTCGCCCTTGACTTCTTCGGCCGACCGGCCTACCTGGCCCAGTCGCCGCAGTTTTACAAGCAGGCCATGGTCGGGGTGTTCGAGCGGGTCTACGAGGTCGGCCCGGCGTTCCGGGCCGAGCCATCGGACACCGCGCGGCACCTGGCCGAGTACACCAGCCTGGACGCCGAGTTCGGATTCATCACCGACCACTACGACGTGATGGACGTCTGCCGGGACGCGGTCGCCGGCATGGTCGGTTCAGCAGCGGAACGGGCTCGGGACCAAATGAATCTGCTCGGAGCGACGCTGCCGACCGTGCCGGCGGAAATCCCCCACATACATTTCGCCGACGCGATGCTGCTGATCTCCAAGGCGACCGGCGAGGACGTCACGAGCGAGCCGGACCTGTCGCCCGCGCACGAGCGCTGGCTGTGTGAATGGTCCGCGCGCGAGCACGGCAGCGAACTGCTCTTCGTCACCGGCTATCCGCTGGCGAGCAAGCCGTTTTATACCTACCCTGACCCGGACCGGCCCGGTTATTCCTACGGGTTCGACCTGCTGTTCCGCGGCACCGAGATCGTGACCGGCGGACAGCGCCTGCACCGGTACGAGGACTATCTCGCCGCCCTGGCCGCGCGCGGCGAGCCGACCGGGCCTTATGCGGGATACCTCCAGGTGTTCGAGCACGGAATGCCGCCGCACGG
>JASHOL010000141.1 GCA_030041135.1 Streptosporangiaceae bacterium
AGGTTCACCAAGACGATTGCTTCTGGAGGTTCTGGTGGCCGCGGCTGGCGATACGTCGCCCAGTTTGGTCCGTGGGGTTACTGCTACGCGTCCCCGACAGGCAGCGACTGCATGGAGCACGCTACGCCGGCCGGGACATCCGGGCCGCGCGACACGGTCTCGATGATGAGCTGCGGCGCGATAGGCAACGGTAACCCTGGCAACCCGACGAGCGTTCTGGCGTCTGCTCCGGCCGACGTCCGGCAGGTCGCGCTGCAGTTCTCCGGCGGGTCTACCGACCTGGTCCTGGCAGTGGACGTCGGCGGCGCCAGGGTGATCGGCTACGTGATCCCTGTCGGGCAGCACGTCCTGCGCGCGACCATGTACGGCCCCGCAGGCCGAGTGCTCGGGAGCACCACAGGATACGAATTGAGCTGCGTCGGCTGAGGCGGTCCGTCCGGCCGGCCCGCTTGTGCGGGCCGGCCTGGGCCAATTCGCGGCGGTACGACAGGCCGGCCGGCCCGCTTGTGCGGGCCGGCCTGGGCCTGTGCTTGGCTGTTCTTCGTGGCGAACACCCCTTTTGCGGACCGCGTCCGCGCTGGCGAGACCGTTTACGGCGGATGGCTGGGCATCGCGGGCCCGATCACGGCTCGGCTGGTGGCCTCGGCCGGGCTCGACTACGTCGTCATCGACCTGCAGCATGGCCAGGCCACCGAGCATGACCTGCCGGGCATGACGGAGGCCATCAAGCTGGCGGGCGCCGCCCCGATCGGCCGGGTACGGTACGCGCACCCGGCCGACATAGGCCGCGCGCTCGACCTCGGCTGCGAGGGCGTGATCGTGCCCAACGTGGAGTCGGCCGAGCAGGCCCGCGATGTGATCGGCGCGTGCCGGTACCCGCCGGAGGGTTATCGCTCGGCGGGCGGTGTTATCCCGCAGTCGCCGCAGCCGCTATGCGTCGTGATGGTCGAGTCGAGCCACGCGATGACCGAGCTGCCTGCAACCCTGCGGCTGCCCGGCATCGACGGGATCTACGTGGGTCCCCGTGACCTCTCGTATGCACTCGGCTGTCCGCTCGATCCGCATGATCCGGTGTTCCGTGCGGCTCTGGAGCGCGTCTGGACCGCCTGCGCCGGGGCCGGCAAGCCGGTCGGCGTGCACGCCACCGACGGCGAGACGGCCCGGCTGTACAAGGACAACGGCTGCCGGCTCGTGACCGTCATCGCCGACTCCGCCGCGGTGACTCGCGGCGCCGCTGCCGCGCTGGCCGCGGTGCGCGCCTAGCGACGCACAAGGGTCAGCGATTGCGACACGGATAGTTGCAGCAGCGTTCACCGGCCGTGGTCATTTCCGAGTACGCGGGCGACAATGCTGGTCCTATGCTGGCGGCAGAGCTTGCGGCGCAGCGGCTGCGTGGCCGTGCCGGCGCGGTATGAGTAGCAAACGCCCAAGCACTCTGAGCCCGCTCGCGCGCTCAGAGCGGCTTCAGGCCCATCGGAGGCGGCAATGGGACTTATGGACAGGGTCAAGGCGCAGGCGTCGCAGCTCGCGCAGCAGGCCATGGAGGCGACCCAGGAGGGTAAGGCCAGGCTGGACCAGGTCCAAGCCGGGCGTCGGGGCGACTCGATGCTGCGCCAGCTAGGCGCGCTCGTGTTCGCGGAGCGCACCGGCCGCGGCACGCCGGACACGCAGGCCAAGATCGATCAGCTCGTCAACGACATCTCCGCGCACGAGCAGGCCAACGGGCTGAACCTGACCGCCGACCCCGCCAGCACGCCTGCTGGCGGTGGGGCGTCGCCGCCCTTCCAGGGCGGCCAGGCTCCCGACCAGGGCGGTCAGGCTCCCGACCAGGGCGGCCAGGCTCCCGACCAGGGCGGCCAGGCTCCCGACCAGGGCGGCCAGGCCCAAGGCGGACAGGACCCGGTCCAGAGCGCTCCGCCGGCTTCGGATCAGGGCGGCGACCCCGGCGCTTACCAGGGGCCGACGACCATCCACCAGGGCCCGTTCTTCACCGCGCCTAGCGACGACGAGGACCCAGGTTCTCCGGCGGCACCACAGTAGGACGGTTCCCGCCTCGTTCCCCTCATAGAGCCGATCTGCTGCGGCACCGAGTCAGAGGCAGGCGTCCTGCGCGGCGGTATGCGCCTGGCCGGTTGTGGCCGGCTGACTGCCGCTGCCGGACGGCGCGGTGCCGCTCACGGCGTATCCGGCGGTGCCGAGCACGATCCTGACGCTGACCAGGCCGGCGACCGCGCGGGTGGTCGCGCCGGGAAGCACCTGGTGCACCAGGGCGGCCGCCTCGGCGTGCCCTGGCGGGTACTCGATGACGGTTTGGGTGACGTCGTGACGTGACCAGTTCAGCCCCGCCTTGCTCAGGTCGAACCCCAGCGCCTTGAGCTGCCTTCCGGTGCTAGCCGACAGGCCGGTGATCAGCGTGCCGTTGTAGACGTCGACCGATACCTCGGCGCGGGTGAGGGCCTGGCGCACGTGCCGGTGCCGGTCGGCCGACAGGCCAGTGTCGTCGCGCAGCCGCTTGAACAGCGCGGCGGCGGCGGTCTTGTCCCAGAGCACAGCCGACTGCCCGGTCGGGGTCGTGTAGTTCATCGAGGCGAGCGGCACCGTCGTGAAGGTGACGTCTTGCGCCCGGAGTCCGCGCAACTCCTGGGCGAGCTCGATCAGGTTGAAGCCGTCGTCCACCTTGACCGCCGCGGTGACCGACGACAGGAACCGCTCAAGCCGGATCGGGTTGGCCAGCAGGCCCGAGCTCATTGCCTCGGTGAATACCGACGACAGCAGTTGCTGCTGGTCACCGATTCTGGCGATGTCAGACAGCGCGAACGAGTGCCGGTCGCGAACGAACTCGAGCGCCGTGACGCCGTCGACATGATGCGGTCCGGCCGACAGGTCCAGCCCGCTGTACGGGTCGTTGACCGCGAACGGCAGGCAGACGTTCACGCCCCCGAGCGCGTCGATCACGTTGACGAAGCCGAGGAAGTCGATCTCGATGTAGTCGTTGATGACCAGTCCGGTCGCCTGCTCGACCGTCTTCACCATCAGCTGCGGGCCGCCGATGCCAAGCGCGGCGTTGATCTTGTTCATCCCATGGCCGGGGATGTCGATCCAGGTATCGCGGGGCAGGCTGACGACCTCCGCGCTGGCATGATTGGCCGGAATGTGGACGAGCATCAGCGTGTCGGTGTTATCGCTGATGGCGTCGCCGACATGCAGCTGGATCTGCTCGCGCCGGGTGAGTCCGCCGCGCGTGTCGATGCCTGCCACCAGGATGTTGATCGGGCCGCTGGCCGGCGTGCCCGAGGTATCCGCGTTCACCCGGCCGAGGCTGTCGCTGATGTAGCTGGTCATCACCCACGACCCGGCTGCCAGGCACAGCGTCAGGGCGGAGGCAACGGCGAGCGCGAGGAGTTGAAGTCGCTGCCTGTTAGCCCTGCGCCCGGCCGTAAGCTGCCGCAGCCATTGCTGGCGAGCCCGCTCCGGATCTGTCATCAGCCTGCCCGCTCCGGATCTGTCATCAGCCCGCCCGCTCCGGATCTGTCATCAGCCCGCCCGCATCGGATCTGCGTTCGGTCCCCCTGGTGGCAACACCTCGGTAGGCTAACCCGGCCGGTCGCGGCTGCCCGCTAACAGCGCCGGCGGGGCGGGCAAAGTTTGCGGCGCGCAGTCGGCGCCTAGCGTCCGCGCTCCGGGCGGTCGGGCTCCGGGCGGTCGGGCTCTTAGCGGTCGGGCTCCGGGCGGTCGGGCTCCGGGCGGTCGGGCTCCGGGCGGTCGGGCTCTTAGCGGTCGGGCTCTTAGCGGTCGGGCTCCGAGCGGTCGCTCGGCGGCTCCGGATCGCGCGGCAGGCCGAGAATCCGTTCGGCGATGATGTTCAGCTGGATGTCTGTGGTGCCGCCGCCGATTGTGAGCGCCTCCGTCATGAGGACCTGCCGCGACCAGTGCCCGCCGTTAGGCTGCCCGTCGGCGCCGAGGGCGCTCCCGCGCCCGCCCCCGAGTGCTCCCGCCTGGCCCGACATCTCCCAGCAGACCTCGGCGATCTCCTGTGCATGCCGCATGCTGAGGAGCTTGCGCACGCTGCCGGTGGCGCCGGGCTCGGTGCCAGACAGCTGCTTGATGGTGGCGCGAACCCCGAGCAAGCTGATCGCCTGATCCCTGGCCACCAGCTCGCCGATCCTCGCTCCCCGTTCATGTGCAGCGTTCGCGACCTGCACAAGCTCGGCCACGCCGTTGCCAAATGTCCAGCTGCCGGCCAGGGAAACGCGCTCGTTGGCCAGCGTGGTCCTCGCGATCCGCCACCCCTTGTTGATCTCCCCGACCACGCAGTCGTCAGGGACAAAAACGCCGTCGAGGAATACCTGGTTGAAGTTGGCGTCGCCGGTGATGTCACGCAGCGGCCTCACGTCAACTCCGGGGGAGTGCATGTCCACCAGGAAGTAGCTGATGCCGTCGTGCCGCGGCTGAGCCGGGTCCGTGCGGGCGATGCAGATGGCCCAGGCTGCATACTGCGCCAGCGAGGTCCAGATCTTCTGACCGGTGATCTTCCAGCCGCCGTCGACGCGTTCGGCCCTGGTCGTGAGCCCGGCCAGGTCGGAGCCCGCGCCCGGCTCGCTGAACAGCTGGCACCAGAGGACCTCCAGCCTGAGCGTCGGCGGCAGGAAGCGCTGCTGCTGCTCGGGCGTGCCGTACTGGATCAGCGCCGGGACGACCCAGGCGCCGATGGCGAGGTTCGGCACGTGGATGCCTGCCGCCCTTAGTTCCTCGTCGATCACAAGTTGCTCGAGCGCGCCGGCGCCGCGCCCCCACGGCTTGGGCATATGCGGCATGACCCAGCCACCCGCGCCGAGCGCCGCGTTGCGCTCCGCGCCGTGGAGCCCGGTGATTCCCGCCAACTCGGCCCTGATCGAGGCGCGCAGCTCCTCGTTGCCGCCGGGCAGCTCGAGCCTCACCTGGCGTCGGGCGCCACCCAGGGCCAGCCCGGCCATCCGGTCCTTCCAGTCCCCGTCCCAGGTCACTGCCGAGTCGAGCAGCGCACGCAACGTCATCGCTCGGCGGTAATACAGGTGCGCCTCGTGTTCCCAGGTGTAGCCGATGCCGCCGAGAACCTGGATGCACTCGTGCGTGCAGGACACGGCCGCCTCGACCGCTAGCACCGCAGCGGCAGCCGCGGCCACGTCAAGGTCAGCGTCGCCCGCATCGATGGCCCTGGCCGCGTCCCATACCGCCGCCGCGGCCTGCTCGGCCGCGACGAGCATGCGCGCGCAGCGGTGCTTGACCGCCTGGAACTGCCCGATGGGGCGGCCGAACTGATGGCGGATCTTGGCGTACTCGGCCGCCGTGCGGACGGACCAGTCCGCAATGCCGACTGCCTCCGCGCCGAGGATGACGGCGGCCAGGTTCGCGACCGACTCCGGCTTGAGCCCGCCCAGTTGCCGGTCGGCGGGCACCAGCACGTCGGAGGCGGTCACGCTGCCAACCTGCCTGGTCAGGTCGAGACTGTCGACGGGCGTAATCTCCAGGCTCGTCGCGTCCACGGCCACCCAGACGGTGTCGTTCTCGGCACGCGCCGGCATGATCACTATGTCCGCACCGGGAGCGCCGAGCACAACGCCGGCGGTGCCGCTGACGGCCAGCGTGCCATCTGCCTCGGTGTGGGCCGTCAGCTGGGCTCGAAGAGCGACGGCCCCGTTCCGCGACCCGTCGGCCAGTGGCACGACCAGCTTCCCGGCTCCGCCGCCTGCCACGAGGACCGCGCTGGACAGTACGGTCGGCACGAAGCCGCCCGCCACCAGGGCGCGGCCGAGTTCCTCGACCGCGATGGCCAGCTCCTGCAGCCCGTAACCCTGGCCGCCGTCGGCCTCCGGTAGGTGAAGGCCAAGCAGGCCCTGCTCGGCCAGGCTGGGAGCGAGCACCTCCCGGTATCTTGCCGCCCCGCGGTCGCTGCCGTCGGCGGCGGCGCGGACCGAGTCGGGCGGACTGTTACGCTCGGCCCAGGCGCGCACTGAGGCTGCGAGCTGGGCGTGTTCGTCAGTCAGGGCCAGCGCCATCGGTCCACCTCATCCGCACGCTATATGCCGGGTCTGCCCGATCATTCTAGAACGCGATTCGGTTTACGGCCAGAACGTCGCCGCGCGCATCCGTCGGCACGTCGCCGCACGCGAACAACTGTCCTGACATACGAGATTTAGATGTATATTCGTCCGCTTCCATTCGCACATTTCATCGACTCCGTCCCTAAGAACCTGGACATATCGGTATACATTTGGGATCGAATCGATGAAATGTGCGAACGATCGGACCTCCCTCGCCGAATTTCTGTCCGACTTGCATGGCTTAGCGGGGATTGCACCGGCGCAAGGACTGCCGCGGGCGCGGCGGGCGGCCGGCCGGTGATGGCGGCGGCCGACCCGTGATGGCGGCGGGCAGGCCGTGA
>JASHOL010000142.1 GCA_030041135.1 Streptosporangiaceae bacterium
GCCGCTGCCGCCGCTGCATCGAGTCGTGCTCCCTGATCCTGCGGCAGCGACGACGAGTCCCACATCCGCGGCTGCGCCGCGATGTACGCCCCGCGGCCGCGAGTCATCGTCGCGACCAGGCCGCCGCCAGTCGCCTGCCGCAGCCCGGTCGTCCCTGATGCGGCCACAGCAAACAACAGGTGCACCAGCCCGGCGTCGCGTGCGGCCGCGGCGGTGCGCACCACCAGCACCTCGCTGAAGCCGCCGGCCTCGGCGCTGGTCGCTGTCAGCACCAGGTCGACGCCGGGCAGCACGTTGTGATAGGTAGCCGACGACCCGGACACGGAAGGGGCCGGCAGCCTGCCAGGCCAGGACAACACCAGGCTCGTCCCGGACGCGGAGATCTCGGCCATCGGCCCCGTCCCGCCGCCGGAGAACGTCACGTTGTCGCCAGGAATCGCAGCCGGCGTGAGCCGTCCGGCGGAGGTGCGGCGCAAGCCGGTGTCCACTCCTACCCACCGGCGCGCCTGCCGCACCCGGACTGGAAGCACGTAGGTGCGGGCCACCTCGGTGCCGTTGGGCTCGGCAGTCACGGTTGTGGTCGGTGTCGTCAACGCCGGCACCGGGATGCTCTTGCCTGATGCGCGAGCCCGGGCGGCGGCCGACGCGATGGCTGCCGCGGCCGCGCTGTGACCGTTACCTCCGCCGAGCTCCGCAAGCTGACCATGCCGCCGCGGCGAAGCCGGCAGCTGCCACGGCTTGCCAAGGTGGTCTGCGTTCCGGCCTGCAGGGGTCGCGGCAGAGACTGGAACTGCCGCCAACGTGAGTGCCGCGAGTCCCGCCGCGGCCATTCCCGCCAGGATCGGAAGTCTTAAACAACCGCGCATTTCGCGCTCCTTAACACACGAGCGACAGCAGACCGACGTTTGGCCGGCGGACGGGCTGGTGTTCCTCCTGTTCTGGCAAGTAGCGCCAGAGTCTGCGCCCGATCAGCGGCTTATATCGCTTAGAGCGCATGCAGGTTTATCCTGAGCGGTGCCCGTGGAATTTCCGTCACATCTGCGTGGCATGCCGCCGACTGAAAATTGGCCGGTCGACGGTCGGCGCTACCGACAGGGGCAGGATGCGGTTCGGAGTCTTGGGGCCTCTGCTGGTTCAGGACGGCGAGGCGGCGTTAAGCGTCCAGGGTGGTCGGCTGCGGGCGCTGCTGGCGGTGCTGATTGTGCACGCGGGGCAGGCCGTGCGGGCCGAGCGGCTGGCCGACGTGGTGTGGGATGGGTCACCGCCGCCGGGAGCAGCAGACACGCTGCGCACGCATGTGATGCGGCTGCGCCGCGTGCTGGGCCCGCGGGCCGGCGCCCGGCTTGTGACGCGCCATCCCGGTTACTTGCTTGAGGCCGCCGAGGACGAGGTCGACCTGCTGCGGTTCAGACAGCTGTACCGGGATGGCGGCGCGGCGGTGCGGGCGGCCTCGTGGCCCGAGGCGGCGCAAGTTCTGGCCGAGGCGCTGGCACTGTGGCGCGGCCCGGCGCTGGCCGATGTGTCGTCGCAAGTGCTGCACCGCGATGAGGCGCCCAGGCTTGAGCAGCTGCGGCTGCAGGCGCAGGAGTGGCGTATCGACGCGGACCTGCACCTGTGCAGGCACGCGGACCTGGTGCCTGAGCTGCAACTGCTGGCGGCCGAGCATCCGCTGAGGGAGCGTTTCCACACGCAGCTGATGCTCGCGCTGTATCGGTGCGGTCGGCAGGCCGAGGCTCTAGCGGCCTATCACCGTGCGCGCACGGCGCTGATCGAGGAATTGGGCGCCGAGCCTGGCAGTGAACTGCGCAGGTTGCACCAGCAGATCCTGACCGCCGACCCCGCTCTGGAGGCACCCGAGCCCGCCGCCATGGCCGCGGCCGGCGTGCAGGTACCTCGCGAGCTCCCCGGCCCGGTGCCGGAGTTCGTCGGCCGGGACGCCGAGCTGGCGGCGCTGACCGAGCTCGCGCAGCAGGCTGCGCGCGGGGGGCCGACGGCTGTGGTGATCTCCGCGATTGGCGGAACCGCGGGGGTCGGCAAGACCGCGCTCGCCGTGCACTGGGCCCACCACGTCGCGGAGCAGTTCCCCGACGGGCAGCTGTACGTGAACCTGCGCGGCTACGACCCCGATCAACCGGTCACCGCGGCAGACGCGCTGGCCCGGTTCCTCCGCGCCCTCGGCGTCGAGGGCCAGGCAATCCCGGTCGGCGAAGAGGAGCGGGCCGCCAGGTACCGCAGCCTGCTGACCGGGAAGCGGATGCTGCTCGTGCTGGACAACGCCAGCGACGCGGCCCAGGTGCGTCCGCTGCTGCCCGGCAGCCAGGGCTGTGCGGTCGTGGTTACCAGCCGCGACGCACTGGCCGGCCTGATCGCCCGTGACGGCGCCGTACGGCTCGACCTGGACCTGCTCCCCCTCCAGGACGCGGTGGAGCTGCTGCGGAAGTTAATCGGCAGCCGCGCCAGCGCGGACCCGGCCGCAGCCGAACAGCTGGCCGTTCAGTGCTGCCGGCTGCCGCTGGCGCTGCGGGTGGCCGCCGAGCTCGCCGCCGCCCGCCCCGCCTCACTGCTGCACGACCTGGTGGCCGAGCTGAGCGACCAGCAGCTGCGCCTGGACCTGCTCGATGCCGGCGGCGACCCGCGAACCGCCGTCCGCGCCGTATTTTCCTGGTCCTACGGCCACCTCGACGCCGAGGCGGCCCACGGCTTCCGGCTGGCCGGCCTGCACCCCGGCCCCGACCTCGACCCCTACGCCATCGCCGCGCTGACCGCCACCCCGCTCGGACAGGCCCGGCACGTGCTGGACGTGCTGGCACGCGCGCACCTCATCCAGCCCGCAACGGCTGGCCGATATGGCATGCACGACCTGCTCCGCGCCTACGCCCGCGAACTCGCCACCGCCACCGACGGCGGACAGGAAGAACACGCGGCCCTGACCCGGCTATTCGACTACTACCTGGCGGCGGCCGCCGCCGCCATGGACATCCTTTACTCGGCGGAGGCTCACTGGCGGCCGCACATTGCGACCACGCAGGCGTTCGTGCCTGCCATGCCAGGCGAGGCCAGCGCCCGGGCATGGCTGGACCAGGAGCGGGCGAACCTAACCGCCGTGGTTGCCTACTGCGCCGGCTCCGGCTGGCCCCGGCACGCCACCGACCTGGCCGCCACGATGTTCCGCTACCTGACGTACGGTAGCCACCTGACTGAGGCGCAGGTCATCTACGGTCACGCGCTACAAGCCGCCCGCCAGTCGGGCGACGTGGCCGCAGAAGCCAGCGCGCTGAACGGCCTTGGCGGCATCGGCATGAAGAAAGGTCACTTCCGAGATGCCGCCAGCCACTACCAGGCCGCGCTGGAGCGATACCGGCACTGCAGCGACCGCCAGGGCGAGGCCAGGGTGCTGCAAAATCTCGGCGTTACCGAGCAGCAGCTGCACAACCACGGGTCAGCCGCGGACTACTACCGCCAGGCCATATCCGCGTATGAAGACGCCGATGACAGCCTCGGCGCTGTGCGCGCGCTGACCTACCTCGCCACCGCCGAGGCCGAGCTGGGCCGCTACGACCAGGCTGCAGAGGACCTGCAGCGTGCCCTTCCGGTGCTCCGCGAGGCGAATGACCAAGTCCGAGAAGCTGAGGCGCTGGCGGGCATAGGGGAACTGGTACGCCGCCAAGGCCAGCTAACCCTGGCCGCCGAATACTTCGAACAGGCCCTGACCATCTTCCGCCGCGCCGACAGTCCGACCGGCGCAGCCGACCAGCTGTACAACCTGGGCAACGTCAGCCTGCGCCAAAACGAACACCAGCAGGCCATCGGCTACCTCCGGCAGGCAATCGCGCAATACCGGCAAGCCGGTGAACAGCACGGCGAGGCGGTGACGCTCATGAGTCTGGCCGAGGCCCTGCACGAAGTCGGCCAGTCTGCCGCCGCCCGTGCCGAGCTAACGTCAGCGCTCCGGCTGGCCACAGAAACTGGCAACACCTACCAGCAGGCAAGCGCGCACCGCGACCTGGCCGATAGCTACCACGCCGCCGGGGAGGGCGAACAGGCATGCCACCATTGGCAGGAGGCTCTCGCCCTCTACACCGAGCTCGGTGCGCCTGAGGTCGAGGAGGTCCGGGCACGGCTCACCGCCGCCGGCGAGCAAGCGCTGGCGTGACCTGGGCCACATGCCCGGCCGGCGGATGCGTACTACCACCGGTGCACAATTGCTCGCATGAGTGACAGCACTGACATCGTCTGGCACGCGTCGGGCCAGTACACCGATATCCGGTACGAGACGACCGACGACGGCATCGCGAAGATCACCATCAGCCGGCCTGAGGTACACAACGCGTTCCGGCCGCAGACGATCATCGAGATCTCGCAGGCCCTCACCGTGGCGCGTGAGGACGAGTCGGTCGGCGTCATCATCCTCACCGGCGAGGGCGACAAGGCGTTCTGCTCAGGCGGCGACCAGCGGACCCGCAGCGACACCGGATACAGCATGGACTCCAAGTCGGTCGGGCGCTTCCACGTGACCGACCTGCACATCCAGATGCGCCGCTGCCCGAAGCCGATCGTCGCGATGGTGGCCGGCTGGGCCATCGGCGGCGGGCACGTGCTGCATGTCGTCTGCGACCTCACAATCGCCGCAGAAAACGCGCGCTTCGGCCAGGTCGGTCCCAGGGTCGGGTCATTCGACGGCGGCCTCGGGGCCAGCTCGCTGTCGCAGCTAGTCGGGATGAAGAAGGCCAAGGAGATCTGGTTCTTGTGCCGTCAGTACGACGCGCACGAGGCAGCCGAGATGGGTCTGGTGAATGCCGTCGTTCCGCTGCCTGACCTCGAGCGCGAGACCGTGAAGTGGTGCAGGGAGATGCTCGCGCTGTCCCCGTTCGCGCTGCGCCTGATGAAGGCGAGCTTTCACGCCGCCGAGGACGGATACTCCGGCATCCAGCAGCTCGCACACGACGCCAACCTCCTCTTCTACGGCAGCGACGAGGCAAAGGAAGGCCGCGAGGCGTTCAAGGCCAAGCGCAAGCCTGACTTCGCTCAGTTCCCGCGCCGGGCGTAGGACTGCCGGAAGTACGCGCTCGAGCTGCTCAGCCACAGGATGCAGGTCGAGACCAGCCCGATTCCGTAGACGACGTAGCTCACGATGAAATCTCCGGTGCTCCTCGCGCCGGCGAAGGGCTCGATCAGCGCGAACAGGATGCCAATGGCGCAAAGCACCGTTGCTACGACCCGTGCCCGGTTCTTACCCTCCACGCACGCGCGCGCGATCCAGACGAAGAGAACCACGGCGATCAGCGCCAACGCCGCTCCGGCAATTACCGCGAAGTGAGTGACTCCCGTAACCGAGCTGGCTGAGAGCGTCGGGTATTTACGCGCGACGGCCGTCTTCGTGGCACCCGCTGTCACGAACGTCACGACGACCTGGATCGCCGACGCAAGCGCCCCGATGTACATGACACGGGCCGCGAGGCGGATGGTATGAGGAGCACTCGGCTGCAGGGTGTCGCCCCGCGCGACGGTCTCGGTGTGATGCTCAAGCATTTGCTCTCCTTCGGTCGGTGCTGGCTGTCGGCGTCAGCACTGCCACCTGCGTGACTGCATATTCCGAGCATGGGCCGGCCCGCTGGCCGTTCAGTTGCGGAGGACTTGCAGTCCGGTTGCATGCGCTGCGAGCCTGTTAGTGATCAGTCGTCAGCGAGGAACCAGTGGTCGGAATACGGGTGCTCGGCCCGCTCGAAGCCGATGTGGACGGCGCGCCCGCCGACCTCGGCGGCCCCAGGCAGCGCTGCGTGCTGGCACGGCTGGTCGCCGAACACGGCCGCGTCGTATCCGCCGGCCGGCTGATCGAGGACCTGTACACTGACGAGCCGCCGGCCAGGGCGCTCGCCACGGTGCACGCCTACGTCTCGCGCCTGCGCCGGGTGCTGGAGCCAGACCGCGCCGCCCGCGCGCCGGCCGGCATCCTCGTCACCGCCCCGCCTGGCTACGCGCTGCGGCTGACCGCGGACGAGGTCGACGCCTGGTCGTTCGAGTACGACGTGCACCAGGCCGCGGCGCTGGACGACCCGGCGGCCGCGCACGCGCGGCTTTCCGCCACCCTGGCCCGCTGGCGCGGGCCGGCCTTCGGCGAGTTCGGCGGCCTGCCCTGGGCCGACCGCGAGGCGGCCAGGCTGGACGAGCTTCGCCTGACCGCCACCGAAGCGCGCGCGCAGGCGGCACTCCAGCTGGGCCGCGCGTCGCAGACCATCGCCGAACTGAGCCAGCTGACCGCCGAGTACCCGCTGCGGGAGGAGACCTGGCGCCTGCTCGCGCTCGCGCTGTACCAGTGCGGCCGGCAGGGCGACGCGCTCGCGGCGCTGCGCCGGGCGAGAGCTCGGCTCGCTGCGGACCTCGGCGTCGACCCCAGCCCGGCACTGCGCGAAGTCGAGGCGGGCATCCTGGCCCAGGCTCCGGACCTGTCCGCTCCGCCCCGGTTCCGGCCGGCCGCGACTGTGCCGGATACCCGGTCGGGTATCCCCCGCGGGCCGGCGGCCGTCCGCCCCGTGGTGGCCGCGCCGCCACTAACCGCGAGCGGTGCCCGGCCGTCCGCAGGCGCCGACGCCAGTCCCGTCGTGGCCGGCGCCGCGATGCGGCCGGTTCCGCGTCTGCTGCCCGCCGATATCGCCGATTTCACCGGGCGGGCCGCGCAGATCCAGCAGGTCCGGTCCGACCTGATCCCTGACGCTAGAGACGAAGCCCGGCTGGCGGTGCCTGTGGTGCTGGTCTGCGGGCCGGCCGGGGTGGGCAAGACCAGCCTGGCGGTCCATGCTGCGCACGGGCTGGCGGCCCGTTTCCCGCATGGGCAGCTGTTCGCCGACCTGCACGGCGGGTCGGCCGATCCGGTCGGGCCGATGCAGGTGCTTGAGCGGTTTCTGCGCACCCTGGGCGTGCCGGGCGGGCAGCTGCCCGAGGGCCTGGATGAGCGCGCGGAGGCCTACCGTGACCTGCTGGCCGGGCGGCGGGTGCTGGTGGTGCTGGACGACGCGGCCTCGGAGGCTCAGGTGCTTCCGTTGCTGCCGGGAAGCGCGGCCGCGGCGGTCCTGGTCACCAGCCGGGCCAGGCTAGCCGGGGTCCCCGGTGCGGCCCAGGTTGAGCTGGATGTCTTCGACTCCCGCAGCTCAGCGGAACTGCTCTCCCGGATAGCTGGCGCTGAGCGGGTAACAGCGCAGCCGGACGCCGCGGTGGCGGTGGCTGAGCAGTGCGGCCATCTGCCGCTGGCGCTGCGGGTCGCCGGGGCGCGGCTGGCCGCGCGTCCGCACTGGAGCGTCGGGCAGCTCGCCGAGCGGCTGGCCGATGAGACGCGCCGGCTGGACGAGCTGATCCACGGCAACCTGGGCGTGCGCGCGAGCATCTCGCTGTCGTACGCGGGGACGAGCGAGAAGGCGCAGCGGCTACTGCGGCGGCTCACGCTACTTGACGTGCCGGTGTTCTCCGGCTGGGTGGGCGCGGCGCTGCTCGACCAGCCGCCGGCCGAGGCGGCCGACCTGCTGGACGAGCTAGTGGCCGCTCAGCTGGTGCAAACTGCCGGCACTGGGACCGGCGCGGACCTGCAGTACCGGCTGCACGAGCTGATTAAGGTGTTTGCGCGGGAGCGGCTGACCGCCGAAGAGCCGGCGGCCGAGCAGGAGGCGGCGCTGGGGCGGGCACTCGGCGCCCTCCTGCATCTCGCCGATGAGGCCAATCGCCGCGTCCCGATTAGCGACCTCGCCCTGCGCGGTAACGCCCCGCGGTGGGCGCTGCCCGCCGAACTGACCGATCAGCTGCTCCGCGATCCGCTTGCGTGGTTTGAGCGGGAGCGAGCGGCGCTGATCTCGGGGGTACGCCAGGCGGCCAGGGCCGGGCATGCCGACCTGAGCTGGAACCTGGCGTTCAGCGCTTTCCCGCTCCTGACGAGCCGGGCTTATAGCGATGACTGGCGGGACAGTCACGAGGTCGCGCTGCGGGCCGCCAGGAAAGCCCGCGACATCCGGGGCCAGGCGGTGATGCTGTATTCCCTGGCCGACCTGCACATCACGCAGCAGCGCTACGACCAGAGCCGCCGCGAAAGCAGCGCGGCCGCGCGGCTGTTCCAGGACATCGGCGACGAGCATGGCGTCGCTCTGGCGATGACCGATGTGGCTTTCGCGGACCGGGTGAGCGGCCGGCTCGACGATGCGGTCCGACGCTACCAGCAGGCACTTGCGATGTTCCGCAGCGTAGGCGATCACATGGAGGCGGCATCGGCGTTGGTCAGTCTCGCCGTGATCAAGCTGGAGCGCGACGAGCTCGGCGAAGCGAGGGAGATGCTGTCCGAGGCGCTTGCGCTGGCCCGAGTCGCCCGGTCGGGAAGAGTCGAGGCGCAGGCGCTGCGCCACCTGGGCGAGGCGGCCCTGCGGGCAGGCGATCCGGCCACGGCCGCGGCGACATTTGAGTCGGCGCTGGCAAGGGTCCGCGAGCTGGATGATCTGATTGGCGAGGCGATAGTCCTGCAAGGCCTGGGCGTCGCCCAGCTGCGGCAGGCCGAGTTCGCCGAGGCCATGACCACGCTGCAGCGCTCCCGCGAGCTCGCCGTCGGCGCCGGGCACCGGCTCGCCGAGGCCAGGGCACTGCTCGGGCTCGCGGAACTCGCCCTGGCCAGCGGAGATCCAGCCCAGGCCGTGGTGGTCGGGCGGCAGGCACTGGTGAAGTTGCAGGCGATAGGCGCCGCGCTGTACCAGCCACGGGCGCTCGCCTTGCTCAGCCATGCGTACGCCGCTGCGGGTGACACCGCCGCCGCGCGGGCCGCGTCGGAGCAAGCGGCAGCCCTCCGGCTCGCACCAGGCCCAGCGCCAGGTGATAGCGCTACTGGCGAGTTTCAGTAAGGGCAGTCATGGCCGCTCCTAGCCGCCGGCCATGACTCACCCTGCACGCCTGCCTTCCCGGCCGGTCCTTCTTCCCGGCCGGTTCTCCTTCCCGACGGATCCTCGCCATTGACCGGCCACGCACTGATCGTTACTATTTTTCCGACTCTATATAGCGAGTGTTACTAGTTTCCGACAGGTGCGCGGGTCGCGGCGCGAGCGCGGGAGGTCTGCATATGTCAGGCGCGGATGGCATCGGCACGGCTCAGGGCGGCACTCGTTCAGGCAGGTCCAGGTCACTGATCCTGGCGCGGATATTAGGGCGCCGCATCCGACCGCTGACGGCCTGCACGGCAGTTGCCGCCCTTGGCCTGTCCGCACTCGCCGCTGCAGCGCCGGCCCTGGCCGCCACTGCAGTCCGCACGATCACCTACCACGGCTACCGCTTCGAGGTGCCCTCGTCGTGGCCGGTCTACAGCCTGGCCGCCGATCCGCATCGATGCGTGCTGTTCAACCACAACGCCGTTTACCTGGGCACGCCCGGCGACGACCAGCAATGCCCGGCCCGCGCCTACGGCCGGTCGGCGGCCATCCTCGTCCAGCCGGCCAGCACGGCCGGCGAACT
>JASHOL010000143.1 GCA_030041135.1 Streptosporangiaceae bacterium
GGTGGGGCCGTCGTGACGGCCCGGCATTCGGGCGAGGCGGTATCGGTCGTGCCAGCGAACAAGGCGTCGTGGGAGGACCTGCAGGCCATCTTCGGGACGCGCGGTATGCCGCCCGGATGCCAGTGCCAGTACTTCAAGACCACGCCCGCGCAGTGGCGCGCGATGCCCGTCGGCGAGCGCGCCGACCGGCTGCGCGAGCAGACCGCGTGCGGCCATCCGAGAGCCCGCGCGACGAGCGGGCTGGTCGCCTACCTCGGCACCGAGCCGGCGGGCTGGTGCGCGGTCGAGCCCAGGCCGGCGTACGTGCACCTACGGGGCAGCCGGGTTGTGTGGGCAGGCCGCGCCGAGGATCCGGCCGATGAGGGCGTCTGGGCGGTGACCTGCTTTGTCACCAGGGCCGGCTTCCGTCGGCGCGGGATCGCCGGCGCCCTTGCCGCCGCGGCCGTCGGGTTCGCCCGCGAGCGCGGTGCCAGCGCCATTGAGGGCTACCCCATGGCGACCCACTCAGGTCAGGAGATCACCTGGGGCGAACTGTACGTCGGCAGCCGCAGCATGTTCGCCGATGCCGGGTTCGCCGAAGTCAGCAGGCCCACGCGGCGGCGCGTGGTGATGAGGATCGACTTCTAGCGCCGTCCGTCGCCGTTCTCGGGCTTGCGGGCGATGAGGATGTCGCGAACGATCGCCTGGTCCACCCGGTGCCGGAAGGCCAGATAGGGCGGGTCCTCAAGCGGGCGCAGGCCGGCGCCGGTGAGGATGCTCGCGACGTCCTCCCGCCTGGCGACCAGAGTGTTCCACGCGACGCCGATCGCCCCGCCGGGCCGCAGCAGTGCCGCCCAGACCGGAACTGCGGCGGCGAGCAGATCCAGCGGCTTGCGCGCCAGGCCCTTGGCCGTCGTGCGGCTGCCGTGCTGGACGCCATATGGGGCATCGGTCACCAGCACGTCGACCGTCGACGGCCGGACGAATTCTGCCGCCCTGGTCGTGTCCGCGTTGAGGACGTCAAGCAGCTGAGCGTCGCCGGACTTGTAGGCATCCTTGCTCGCCGCCATGCTGATTTGCAGCCGTCTTGCCACCACCTTGCCGTCGCGGCGGACAGGGCCGTCGTACTCGCACTGATGCTTGACCCGCTTACGCTTCAGCCAGGTCTTGATGAACGCCGCATACGCCTCGAAGTCCCTGTGATCGACGTCCACCCCGATCGCGTCGAATCCGTACATCAGCGCCTGGTTCAGCGTCGTCCCGCGTCCGCACAGCGGATCGAGAACGGTCAGTCTGCGGCTGAGCATTTCGGCCGCGAACGCCGAGGACAGCACCGTTACGTTCAGCAGCAGCTTGGTGAACTGCTCGTTGGTCTTGCCCTGGTATTTCTGGATGGTGATCAGGTCATCGTCGTAATGAGCGAGCGCGCGCAGCGGGACTGGCCGCAGCAGATCGCCGTGCATCTCGAAGAGCGCGTAGCTGGCCGACAGGTTGGCCAGGAACGCGGCACTCCGGTCGCCGAGGGCGGCCGCCTCGAACGTGATGTAACGCACTCCGCCAATCGTGGCCGCGTCGATCGCACGGATCTCGCCATCGAGCACCGCGCGGCCGACGATTTCAAGCTCGGCGCGCGCGAGCGCGGCCGACGCGTCCGCGTAAACGCGGTTGGCCGACGGCATGAGCAGCATCGCATACCTGGGCACCTGCTCATCGTCTCAGCCTGGCGCGGCGCGAGCCCGGCCGTCAGCCGGCGGCTCCCGGCGTGGCCGTCACCGGCCCGGCGGCCGACCGCCTCTCGTACTCGGTGACAGTCAGGCGGATCAGCTGCGTGCAGCCGGGCTGTCCGCACTCGCAGCTGAACGAGAACGTCGGCGCCTGCGGCATCCGGGCCCGGCCCATGTACGCCCACCAGCCCAGCAACTGCTGCACGTGCATGGCATTCTCTTCCTGCCGGATGCGCCGCCGCTCCCATTCGTCCGCGGCCGGCGTGATGCCGCCGGGCACGCTCGTGATCCGGTCCGCGACCAGGTCCGCCATCTCGGCGAGCGTCAGGCTGCCGTCGACTTCGAGAACGGGCAGGCCGAGTTCGCACGCCTGCCGCCGATGCATCTGGGTCAGCAGCTCATCCCGCTCCAGGCGGCGCTGGCCGGTAGCCTCCGGTCGGCCACCTCCCCGCCCGACCACGCCACGGTAGCCGAACTCGGCCGCCGGCAGCAGCCACAGGCCATGCCGGGGCGTTCGCATGAGCGGGCCGACGAGGTTCGGGAATAGCTGCGGGCCCTCCACGATGACGGTCGGGCCTGGGCCAAGGGCGCGCAGGTCGGCGCAGGCCATCTGGACCCGCTCGGCCGACACTGCGGCGAACGACTCAGCCAGCCTGGCCGCGTCCTGGCTCCACATGTCCGCGGCGCTTTGCCTGCTGACGGCCAGCGTGAGCGGATAGCCTCCCGATGCGGCCCGGCGCGCGTGCGCGTAGTTGTGGCCATCCAGCGGATAGAACCGAAGGTCCAGGCGGAGTGCGGCCGATCGGGCGGCTGTGGTCTTGCCCGACCCGGAGCCACCGCCCAGCCAGAACGCCGCCGGGAGGTCGGCTGTTATCGGGGATGGATCGGGCTCCGCTGCTGGCGCTGGGGGTATGCCCACATCACCTAAGGGTAGTCGCGGCCCGAGGCGCGTTCGCGCGCCGACGGTTCGTGCAGTAGCAGGCCCGACGTCCAGACCAGGAAATCGGTATAGGTGTCAGGCGCGCTGCGAGCGCCGTACACGTAGCGTGCTGGGTTCATGCGCAGCTCAATGAGGATCCGCTGCACCTGCCTGTCCTCGGTCACCGCGTCGGCGATGCTGCGGGCGATCCGGTGAATTGCTGGCTCCCTGTCCTGGTGGATGCTGTCCCTGTTGCTCATGTATCCAGCATTGGCGATGGCGCCGAGCCGCGACAGTGGCAGTGCAGCTCATCCACCGTGACATCCTGCCAATTCGCGGGCATCATGGTGAACGTGCTGAGAAACGTGGCGGTTGTGGTCCTGGACGGGTTCTCGCCGTTCGAGCTCGGGGTGCCGTGCGAGGTCTTCGGCCAGGACAGGACCGACGACGGGCTGCCCGGTTACGAGTTCAGCGTGGTGGCCGGCGAGCCGGGCCCGTTGCGGTCGGAGGTTGGGTTCGCCCTGCAGACCGACGCTGGCCTGGAGGTGCTGGAGAAAGCCGACCTCGCCATCGTACCCGCGCCTTGCGACGAACGGCGCGCTCGCGACGACTGGCCGGAGCCGCTGCTGGCCGCCCTCCGGGCGGTCGTCGCCCGCGGCGGCCGCGTGCTGAGCGTCTGCACCGGGGCCTTCGTCCTCGGCGCGGCCGGGTTGCTCGACGGTCGCGCATGCACGACCCACTGGCGGTACGCGCGGCGGCTCGCCGTCATGTACCCGGCCGCGAAAGTCGACCCTTCGGTCCTGTACGTGGACGAGGGCCAGGTGATCACCAGCGCGGGCACGGCCGCGGGCATCGACGCGTGCCTGTACCTGGTCCGGAAGGAACACGGCAGCCGGGTGGCCAACGCGGTCGCCCGGCGCATGGTCGTGCCTCCGCACAGGGACGGCGGGCAGGCTCAGTTCGTCGAGCGGCCGGTTGCCCCGCCGTCCTACGACACGCTCGCGGACGTGATCGAGTGGATGCAGCGTCACCTCGACCAGCAGATCTCGGTCGGTGACCTCGCCAGCCTCGCCGCTATGTCGCCGCGGACGTTTGCCCGGCGATTCGTCCAGGAGACCGGCACGACGCCGCAGCGGTGGCTCATCGGTCAGCGCATTCTGCTGGCCGAGCAGCTACTGGAGGAATCCGGCGAGACCGTGGACCGGATCGCTGAACGGGCCGGGTTCGGCAATGCCACCGCACTTCGGCACCACTTCCGTATCTGGCGGGCCACTACACCCCACGCCTACCGCCGGCTGTTCCAGGGTTCCGCCTGACCGACCCGAGGGGAGGGCCCCGGTCTCCGCTCCCGCCAGCGGGCTTGACTCCGTACCGGGGTACGGCCGGTAGCTTTGCCGTATGGCTGGACTGACCATCGGCAAGCTGGCCGCCGCTGGCGGGGTCGGCGTCGAGACCGTGCGCTTCTACCAGCGCCGCGGCCTGCTGACCGAGCCCGCGCGCACCGGCTCCGGCTACCGGGAGTACTCAGAAGCAGACCAGGAACGGCTGGTGTTCATCCGCCGGGCCAGGCGCCTCGGATTCACTCTCGGTGAGATCAGCGACCTGCTCGGTCCGGCCGAGGCCAACTCGACGGCGGAGATCGTCAGCGCGGCCCAGGCTAAGCTCGCCGACGTCGAACGGCAGGCCCGCGAGCTCGAGCTCGTGAAGTGCCGGCTGCGGCGGTTGCTGCACGTCTGCGAGCACGGCAGCGGCCGCGACTGCACAGCCCTGCACCTGGGCGAGCATCAGATCATGGCGAGGACGGAAGGGGA
This sequence comes from Streptosporangiaceae bacterium, assembly GCA_030041135.1. Taxonomy (GTDB): domain Bacteria; phylum Actinomycetota; class Actinomycetes; order Streptosporangiales; family Streptosporangiaceae; genus JAJYUU01. Next base: position 4,434 of record JASHOL010000143.1, read on the forward strand.
GCGCCGATGAGCGCAGTCAGAACGGTGACCGACGAGAGCTTCGCGGCCGAAGTGGAGCACAGCACGCGGCCGGTCCTCGTGGAGTACTGGGCCGAGTGGTGCCCGCCGTGTCGTCTGGTCGGCCCCGTGCTCGAGGCGATCGCGGCTGAGCACGAAGGCGACATCGACGTGGTCAAGCTCAACATCGACGAGAACCCGCGGGTGACCCAGAAGTACGGCGTCCTGCACGTCCCGACGATGAGCCTGGTCGTCGGCGGCCAAGTGGTGAAGGAGGTCGTCGGGGCTAGGTCCAGGGCGGCGCTGGAGCGTGAGCTCGCCGAGTACCTAGCCGTGCCGAGCCGGTAACCGCGGCCAGTTCCCGGCGGTGACATGCCGCGCAATGACCTCCTGCACGCCTACTGTGGCGGCGCGCCCGGTGGCTCTGGCCGGCCGAACGCGCCGGGGCCCGCGTGAAACAGTCCCATCAGCAAGACCCCGATTGCGGCCGACCCTAGGGACCAGCCAGGATGCCGGCCGACGTGGGCGAAGTAAAAGAGCAGCGCGGCTATGACGAGAGCCGCCCAGCCTGCGACGAAGTTGGGAATGGGCCCGTTGCCGAGCTGGCTCGGATACCTGCTCTTTGTGATGCCGCGCGTGAAGTGGGGGAAGCCGTTGGCGCCCAGCACGCCGCCGAGGAAGCCGAAGACGATCGCCTGCCACATGCGAGTAACTCCTCTGGTTCCCATCAGGGGGACGGCCGCCCGAGCGCC
>JASHOL010000144.1 GCA_030041135.1 Streptosporangiaceae bacterium
AGCTCCGGGACCTGCGCGACGCGCTCGGGCCGCTGTTCGACTCTGCCCGTTGAGTGCCCTGGGGACTTGGACACGGCAGGCATTCAGGCAATTTCCAATGCTTGCCCGGCTATCACTTGGGCTGGCGGTGCGTTGACGCTTAAGCGTCACCTGGCGGTTCCCCGGTTTATTCGAAAAATCTGTACTATGTCAACGGACATTAGGAACTGCCCATCGACGGTCATGAAAAGTGCCCGCTGGTGGCCACCAGATCTGCCCGGTGGTGGCCACCAGACGTGCCCGTGTGCGGTGTCAGCTCAAGGGGGTCACTCCCTTCCCGGACAGTGCTTGAGATAGTCGGACGCTGTCGCCGGCGGTCTGGCAGATGTGCGCGTGGTGCACGAGCCTGTCGACGGTGGCGGTGGCCAGGGTCTTGGGCATGAGCTCGTCGAACGCTGAGGGGTGCAGGTTCGAGCTGACGGCCATGCTGCGCTTCTCGTAGGCGGCGTCCACTAGCCGGTAGAGCCCTTCGGCTGCGTCCGGCGCTACGGGCAGCAGCCCGATGTCGTCAACGACGACGAGGTCCGCGCGGAGGATCCTGGTGATGGCTTTGGTGACGGAGTCGTCGGCGCGGTGGGCGCGGACCAGCACGCCGAGCTGCTCGAGGGTGAACCAGGCGACGTGCTTGCCGGTTTCGACGGCGGCCTGGCCGAGGGCTTCGAGCAGGAACGTCTTGCCGGTGCCTGATGGCCCGCAGACGACCAGGTTCTCGTGCCGGCCGATCCACTCCAGTGTGCGGAGGGCCTGCTGGGTGGGGGCCGGGATGGACGACAGGTGCTCGTCCCAGGCGTCGAAGGTTTTGCCGGTAGGGAAGGCGGCGCGGGCGCGGCGGGTGGCCAGCGCGGAACGGTCCCGGCCCGCGATTTCCTCGGCCAGCAGCGCGCGCAGAACTTCGGCGGGGTCCCACCGCTGCGCTTTGGCGGTGGCCAGGACCTCAGGGGCGATGCGGCGCATGTGCGGCAGCCGCATCCGCCGCAGCAGTTGCTCCAGCCCGGCGTCGGCCGGCGGCGGCTGCGGGACGGCGGCGGTCACCGCCGGCTCCTTGCGGCGGGCGCGAAGTCGAGGTAGTCGATCGCCAGGTTGATGTAGTAGATCAGTCCATCCGGGCTGAGCTTTTGGGCGGTGGCCGACCGGGTGGCCTCGGCCAGCAGCGCTGCGACCGGCGGGCTGGCGCTGTCTTGCGCTGCGGTGAGCAGCCGGCAGCAGTCAGCCAGCACCTGGCGGACCAGCGTGATGTCAGCACTCGATAGCAGGGCCTGCTCATGCGGGGCGCGCAGTGTCATCGGCCGGCCTCCTGCCCGCCGTGCCGCGCCCAGCCGCCGGTGCCCTGCGCCAGGGTGTGCTGCTCCCCGGCCCGGGACAGAGCGCCGGGGGCGGCGGTGGCCTGGTGGGCCAGGATCGAGGCCAGGTCACGGTCGGCGAACCGGCCCGCCGCCGCAGCCTGCCCCAGCGCGCGGTCTGTCGCCGCAGTGCCGTGCAGGGCAGCCAGCTGCACCGCCTCGGCCATCTTGGCCCGCACCCGGCTGGTCCCCGCGGCGGCGGCCTCGGCCAGCCACTGGGCGGCGCCGTCGCCGATCGTCAGGAAGTCCGCCTCGGCGGACGTGCGGGCCTTCGGCACCCGGAGCAGCGCGCCAGGCGGCGACGGCGGGTAGTGACTGTCGTCCACCCGCGGGCTGCCCGGCGTCGTCACCAGGTGCCGGGCGACCTCGGCGACTCCGGCCCGCCCGGTACAAGTGATGACGACCTGCTCGCCGTGGCGGCGCACATACACCACCTGCCCGGCTAGCTGGTGCGGCACCGAGTACTGCCCGCCCTCGAAGGCGACCAGCGACATCGCGTCTACCGTCCGGGTAACGCCCAGCGCGGCGGTGAACGGCGCCGCCGGGACCGGGTGCAGCCGGGCTCGCTCCTCGGCCAGCATCTCCGCCGGCGCGCGCCGCGTGACGCGGTGCGGCCGCCCGTTCACCTGGTCGCAGAATGCCCGGCACGCCGCCTCCAGCGCTGCGAACGAGACGTACGCGCCCAGCAGGTTCGCGTCCGTGGGCACCAGGTCGGCCTTGGCGACCTTCACCGTCGACTCCGACCCGCCTTTCGAGGCCGGGTCATACGGCACACAGGTAGCGATCGTCAGCCCGTAATGCCGGCCGAACTCCACCGCAGCCGGGTTACGGACCGGGATCCCCGCCACATGCTCGACGGTGACGGTCTTCTCATTGTCGGTCAGCAGGTACGTCGTGACCCCGCCTGCCGCGCGCAACGCCGCGTCGATCGCCGCAGCCACGCTCGGCCAGGACTTGTCCAGCAGCGGGACGACCACCCGGAACCGCGACCACGCCAGCCACAGGCAGAACAAGATGGTCGGCACGCCGCCGATGCGCGGGCCGTCGCCGAAGTCGTACTGCGCCCACATCCCCGGCTCGGGCACCCACGGCCGGAACACCCGCCGCCGCCCCGCCCGCCACGCCGCCTTAGCCTCGGCCACTGCACGGCGCGTCGTGCGCTCCGACCCGCCATACCCCATCGCGGTGATCTTCTCGTGCGCCACGTCCGCGCGGACCTGGCCCTTGCTGCGCTCGACCAGCTCCTCCAGCTTCTCCCGGAACGGATCGATCAAGCCCGGCCGCGGCGTTGCCGCGCCAGGCGCGCGGCCCGCCTCCCGCCCGGCGACATACCGCGCCACCGTGTGATGCGAGCACCCCGCCAGCTCGGCAGCGTCCCGCAACGACCCCGTCAGGTCGTAAGCCTCCAGAATGTTCATGATCTCCTCGGCAGACTTCACTCGTCCCCTTCCCGGGACTGAGTACGGAATTGGCACCGCTCAGCCAAACCGGGAAGGGGACCCCGCCGGCGTAACCGGCAGGAACGGTCAAGATCGTGTCGGGCAGATCTGATGGCCGCCACCGGGCAATTCTGATGACCGCCAGCGGGCACCTACATGGCCGTCTCCGGGCAGTTTCTCGTGGCCGCCGTCACTTCCCAGCGTATGTCGTCTAGGCAAACTGCCATGTCGAACTGGGGGTAACGGCCGTCGTCGTAGTAGCCCTTCACATCCCAGTCTTGCCCATTCGCATCGGTACAGTCACCTCGGCCTCGTTCGGGTCGCCGCGTAATCGGACCCGCTAACTGGCCCGACTCCTCGAGCGACAGGGCGACGTGAGCCTCTTGGTATGAGCCACGGCTAGTCCTCCCTCCGTGGTCTGGATCGACTGCAAGCTGCATCTGGCGCGCGGCGCGGATAGCTGCGGCCTCGGGATCGAGCGGCATTACTCGGATCTAGCAGTCTTGGATGATGGCATAGAACCTTCTGTGACGACGGTTCAGCGCACGGATCGACCCCCGCAGCGTAGTGGCCGAGATCGGTTTATGTCTCA
>JASHOL010000145.1 GCA_030041135.1 Streptosporangiaceae bacterium
GCGCTGAGCATCGCCTACCTGCCGTTCCAGAACCTGCCGCAGCTCAAGTCGCTCAAGGCCAAGGGCTTTGAGGTCTACGGCTACCCCGGCATGGGCTTCAACTACATCGCCTACAACTTCAAGGACACCACCGACCACTGGAACGACGTGATCGCCCAGCTGTACGTCCGGCAGGCGCTGGCGCACCTGCAGAACGAATCGGCTGAGATCAAGGGCATCTTCCTCGGCGCGGCGATCCCGGCCTACACCGCGATCCCGTCGCTGCCGGCGACCGCCTACATCCCGACGGACGCGACGAGCGACCCGTACCCGTACTCGCCGTCGACGACGGTGTCGATCCTGAAGGCCCACGGCTGGAAGGTCGTCCCCGGCGGCCAGACCACCTGCGCGAAGGCGGGCACTGCCAGTGACGAGTGCGGCGCGGGCATCCCGGCCGGCACGCCGCTGGCGTTCAACATCCCATACTCGACTACGCCTTCGTGGATCGGCGAGCTCGTCGACAGCCTGGCATCGACAGCCAAGAGCTACGCCGGCATTGACATCACGCCCGAGTCCAAGACGTTCACGTTCATCACGCAGAACTACAACGACCCGGTCCCGCCTGACGCCAAGTACATCAACTCGTGGAACGCGACCCAGTTCGGCGGATACACCGAGAACGGCTACCCGACCACCAACCAGATCTTCAACACTGGCGGCGGCGGCAACTTCGGTGACTTCAGCAACCCGGCCGTGGACAGCGCGATCAACGGCTCGCTGAACAGCCCGAACCCCGACGCCCTGAAGAACGAGGGCAACGTCGTGGCCGTTCAGCAGCCCGGCATTTTCGAGCCGCTGAACGACAACATCATCATGTGGAAGAACAACATCTCAGGGCCAGCCCAGGCCTTCGAGATCTTCACTCAGTACGAGTACCTGCCAGAGGAGTTCTACTTCACCAAGTAAGCACTGGTGACAGTGACCACCTGGTGAAGTAACAATCAAGTACGGAGCACCGACAGGTGCCCGGCTCGGCGCCCTGCCCGCCGCCTCGCGGCGGGCAGGGCCCGCGCCAAGTTAGCCTGTACGACTCGATGCGGGCGGAGAGGCTTGGGACGTGACCGCATATATAGTCCGGCGGCTTTTCATCGCGCTGGTAGTGGTGCTTGGCATTTCGCTACTGACGTTCGCGATGCTGCATATCATCGGGGGGTCGCCGGGCACGATCGTGCTGGGCACGAAGGCGAACAAGGCGACGGTGGCGGCGTGGAATAAGGAACACGGGTTCGATAACCCGTTCTTCGTGCAGTACGGGTCCTACCTCTGGCAACTGCTGCACGGGAACCTGGGCCAGTCATACAAGCTGAACCAGTCGGTCGACTCGCTGTTCATCGCGTTCGCGCCGCGCAGCGCGCTGCTTTCCGGCTCCAGCCTGGTGATCGCGCTGCTGATCGCGATCCCGATGGGGATCTTCCAGGCGCTCAAGCGCAACAGCCTGGCCGACAACGTGCTCGCGGGCGGTGCGTTCGTCGGGTACGCGATGCCGGTGTTCCTGACCGGGCTGCTGCTGATCCAGTTCTTCGCGCTCGGGCAGCCGTTCTCCTGGTTCCCGGCCGTGGATAACACCACCGAGACCGGGATGGCGTACGTGCTGTCGCACCCGAACCAGCTGGTGCTGCCGGTGGCGGCGCTGACGGTGACGACCGTGGCCCTGTTTTCCCGGTACATGCGCTCGTCGGCGCTGGACGTACTGGCCCAGGACTACATCAAGGTCGCGCGGGCCAAGGGCCTGTCCGACCGGCTCGTGATGGTCAGGCACCTGCTGCGCAACGCGTGCCTGCCGATCATCACGCTGATCGGGCTGCTGATCCCCGCGCTGCTGGCCGGCAACTTGATCGTGGAATCGCTGTTCAACTTCCCCGGCCTGGGTTACATGTTCTACCAGGCCCTGGGCAACGAGGACTACCAGATCCTGCTCGCTTACACCCTCTTCGGCGCGCTGCTCACGGTGATCGGGAACCTGATCGCCGACGTCGCGCTGACCGTCGCCGATCCGCGGATCCGGCTGGCCTGACCGCCCCCTCGTCTTTCAGGAGCATGCAGTGATAGGTAGCGGAAGCGTCCCGGCTCCCCTGCTCGAGCCCGAGGTCCAGCCGGAGGCCGGCGGATTTCAGATCCAGTCAGGGTGGCGCCTGGGGCTGCGCGAGTTCGCCAGCAACAAGCTGGCGGTCATCGGCCTGGGCATCCTGGTGTTCTTCGTGCTGTTCTGCTGGGCCGGCCCGCTGGTGTATCACACCAACCAGCTGCTGATCAACCCGGTGAACTCGTTCATCGCGCCGGGAGCCGGTCATCCGCTGGGCACCGACAACCAGGGCTTTGACGAGCTCGGCCGGCTCATGCTCGGCGGGCAGACCGCGCTGGAGATCGGCATCTTCACCGCCCTGCTGGCCACCGGCATCGGCATGATCTACGGCGCGGTCGCCGGCCTGGTCGGCGGCATCATCGACTCGGTCCTGATGCGGTTCGTCGACGTCATGTGGTCGATCCCGTTCCTGTTCGTGGTGCTGATCCTGGCCACCCGCTACAGCTCAACCGAGCTGTCGCTGATCCTGGTGCTGGCGGTGTTCTCCTGGCTGGTGCCGGCCCGGCTGGTCCGCGGCGAGGTGCTGACGCTGCGGACCCGCGACTTCGTCGCCGCCGCCCGGGCCGCCGGGTCATCCCGGCGCCGCCTGGTCCGTAAGCACCTGATACCCAACGCCCTCAGCGTGATCATCGTCAATGTCACCTTCCAGGTCGCCGACGCCATCACCGCCCTGGCGTTCCTGGGGTTCCTGGGCTTCGGCTTGCCTTATCCCAAGGCCGACTGGGGCGACCAGCTCTCCAACGGCGTCAGCTTCCTGCAAGACGGCTACTGGTGGCTGATCTACCCGGTCGGCCTGTGCATCGTGCTGGTCATCGTCGCCTGCAACTTCGTCGGCGACGCCCTGCGCGACTCACTGGACGTTCGCCTGCGCCGCCGGTAGCCCGTACCACCCGCTCACTGATCACCTACTGAGAGGCACCATCTGTGGCCCACGTCCTGGAGATCGAGGACCTGTCGACGCACATCCAGCTGACCAAGTCAGTCGTGCAGGCGGTCGGGAACGTCAGCATGCACATCGAGCCGGGCGAGACGCTCGGGCTCGTCGGCGAGTCAGGCTGTGGTAAGTCGATGACGGGCCTGTCCATCATGGGCCTGCTGCCGCCTGGCGGCAGCATTATCGGTGGTTCGGTCAAGCTCGACGGCCGGGAACTCGTCGGGCTCCCGCAGGATGACCTGCGCAAGCTGCGGGGCAACGAGATGGCAATGATCTTCCAGGACCCGCTGACCTCGCTCGACCCGACGAAGACCATTGGCTACCAGGTGGCCGAGCCGGTCCGGCTGCATCGCGGCGCGAGCAAGGAGGAGGCTCTTGACCGCGCGGTCGAGGTGCTCGGCCTGGTCGGTCTGCCCAAGCCGAAGGAGCGCCTGAGCGACTACCCGCACCAGCTGTCCGGCGGGCTGCGCCAGCGGATCATGATCGCCATGGCGCTGGCCTGCGAGCCCAAGCTGCTGATCGCCGACGAGCCGACGACGGCGCTTGACGTGACCATTCAGGCTCAGATCCTGGCGCTGCTCGACGACCTCAAGCAGCGGCTCGGCATGTCGATCCTGCTGATCACGCATGACATGGGCGTGATCGCCGGCCACGCCGACCGGGTCAACGTCATGTACGCGGGCCGCATCGTGGAGACGGCCGAGACCGGCGAGCTCTTCGAGCGCATGAACCACCCCTACACCCAGGCGCTGCTGGCATCGATCCCGCGGCTCACCATGGA
>JASHOL010000146.1 GCA_030041135.1 Streptosporangiaceae bacterium
GCCTGCCCCTTGCCTGTAGTCCCCGGATGGGACGGGAACCCTCGGGCGTTTCCCTGTGCTCCGCACCCCGCCGTTACCGGCAGCGCACGACAGGGCGGGGCCAGGCGTGAGCACGCGCCCGGAACTACGCGACCGACATAATCGGCCCTCCAGTCCGCGAGTTCCCTCGCAAGGTGCGACCTCGTGTCGCAACGGCAAATGAGGACGTTCCCGGTGACGCGCGTGCCGATAGCGCCTTCGCGCCAGAGCCCTGGGATACAGCGACGACCGTGCTGGGCGAGCAGCCCGTCGGCCATCAGGGCCAGCCACTCCACTGGTTCGCGGTTGGAGGTGGTGATGGCGGCGGCGGTGCGGTGCCGTTCGACGATGATCTCGTAGATGCTGGCGGTGTCGGCGGCGTCCATGGGCTGGAGGCAGAAGTCGAGGATGAGCAGGTCGGTGCGCAGCAGCTTGCGCATCTCGGTGTCGTGGCTGTTGTCGAGGCGGGCGGCCTTGAGCCGTTTGAGCAGCCGGTCGGCGCGTTCGAAGCAGATCTGGGTGATCTGCAGGGCACGCGGTTGCCGGCGGGCCGGGGATCCGCGCTGAGCAAGCCGATTTGCGCGTTACGGCGTGGAGCTCGTGGCTGGCCGGCCTCCCCGCGGATCATGTCACGCCGAAGTCTGGCTGTGATCTTTCGTCAGGGTTGGCAGGACTCATGATCCCGACGGCGTTGCCATCTGGGTCCTCGATGACGGCATACCGCGCCCCCCAGAAGGCGTCGTATGGAGGTTGCTGTCCGCGATATCCGGCCTCGACCAGATCCCGGTAGATCTCATCGACCTGCTCGCGGCTGTCTACCTTGAACCCGAGCACCCCCATGCCACGCTGCCAGCCTTGGTTCCAGTACCGGGCGAACTCGCTGCTGTCGAGGTCCAGGTCGATCCCATTCGGGACAGTGGCCGTGCGGTGATGACTCTGCCACTGTGGATCAGTGTCGGGGATGGTCAGGCCAAGCTTCCGGTAGAAGGCGACGCTTGCGTTCATGTCCGTAACGACCAGGTTGAACTGATCCGGTGTGGCCTGGCGTCGGCGGGTCGCCCGCGTCGGCGGCCTCAGCAGGATCCAGCGGTGTCCGAACGGGTCGACGATGACCGAGCCGCGACCGTAGAACTGGTCAGTCGGCTCCCGTTCCACCGAGGCACCGCTGCGCTGGGCCCGCTCGGTGGTCCCGTCCACGTCCTCGACTTGGAGGTGCAGGGTGTGGCTGAACGTCGTGGGCTTGTCGGGCGCCTTCACGGGCACGTCGGGCCATATGTCGGAAGGTTCGGAGAGCATCAGCACCGCGTCGCCTATGCCGACCTCGGCGTGGCCGATCGTGCCGTCAGCGTTGACGTGGGGCTCGCCGCGGCGCTCGGCGCCGAATATTTCGGCGTACCAGTCGATGGCGCGCCGGGCGTCGGACACCATGATGTACGGAGTCAGCGCCGCGGGGCCGGCGGGCTCGCGCTCAACCGGGATCGCGCTCGTTTGCTGGGACATGCTTCCTCCTGAGGATGCGAAGACTTCCCCGATCAGCCGCTGCCGCAGCCGCCCGGTGAAGCCGGGATCGGGATTAACCGGCGTGACGGGCTCGCGCAGAGCCTCGAACGGATCGGTCATCACGAGCCGTCCTCTCCGTCATAGAGCCGGCGGAACGCGGCGCGGGCCCGCACCAGGAGCGCCTCGGTGGCGTGCACGGTCCGGTCGAGGTGCCGGGCCACCTCGGGCACCGGCAACCCGTCGAGGTAGCGCAGCGTGAGCGCTGCCCGGTGGTGCGCGCCGAGCTGGCCGAGCACCTCGCGGGCCCGGATCCGGTCGACGGCCGTCTCCCACGGGTCGTCGACGCGCGCTGGCTCGCGGTCCAGCAGGCGCAGCCCGCGCTGCTCCCGTTCGACGTGCCGCCAGTGGTCGGCGAGCTTGTGCCGGGCAACTCCGATTAGCCAGGGGACCGACGGATCGGGCGCGCCCGGCTTGCGGACCGCGTCCACGGCGGCCAGGAACGACTCGGCGGTGAGGTCCTCGGCCAGGCCGGTGTCGCCGCACCGGGCCAGCAGGTAGCCGTAGACGTGCGGCAGCGCTTCGTCGTAAAGCTTCAGCAGCCCGAACGCCGGGTCGGGCCGCGCCTGCGGGCGCATCACACTTCATCGTCGCCCGAGCGGCCGGCACTCCGACGGGCCGCGCCGAAAACTTTCCCGGGACCAGCCGGCCATGCGGCCTGGCTGGCCGCACAGAGACAAGCCGCAGCCGTTCAGAGCCGATGGGGCATGGCTGCCGGTTCCGCTTCGGGACTGCTCCTCCGGGCCGTCACCGTCATCCGCCACGCCATGACTTTGCCGGCAGACTGGGCCAGGAGAACTTGCTCGCTTGAGTCCAGACCGGCTGCTCAGACCAGTCAGGGTTCGAGGTCGGCCACTCCTCGGCCGCTGAGCACGTCGAACGGCACCGAAGCCTGATCATGCACGATCTGCCAAGCGCCGTCGAGCTTGCGGAAGCAGAACGTGACCCGGACCCAGATGCCCATCGTCGCCGTCCCGTTCATCAGCGTGCCATGGAGCCGGCCGAAGCAGTGCCCGAACGCCACGTCATCGCCCACTGCGACGCTCAGGCCGCGCACCTCGTAGTCCGCGTCACGGAAGACCGCAAAGACGTTCGCCCAGTTCTTCAGCTTCGCTTCCACCCCGACATGCTGCAGCGGCGGCTCGACGTCGAAGGACACGACGTCTGTCGCGTATATCGCCCGCAGGCCCTCGAGGTCCTTGGCCCGGATTCCCTCGGCGATCCTGGCCACCTGCTGCTTGATCTGGATCTCGTCCGCGTCGCGTGGGGCATACACCGCTGACATCCCTTCCTGTCCGCTTGGCGTCTCAGCTTCCCACCACTACCACCAAGCGGCGCACGATAGCGCGAGCAGGCCGTGAGCACGCGCCCCGGAACTTTCACTTGGCGATTGCCCTTGGCGTCCATCGGTGGCCGCTCGATCGAGCCGGCCGACCTAGGCTGAGCAGGAACTACCTGGACGGCAGCTGTGTGCAGTAGATCGTCGATGCGGTCTTGATCAGGGTTTGCGGCTGCTGGATCTGTCGGCGGCCCGGCGTTGTCGATGGCAAGAGAAACCAGAAAGATCTTGGCCACGCTCGCACCATCGCACGGCCCTCCCGCGGAATCCGGCAAGAGACGACGGGAGGGCCGTAGCCCAGCACGAACGTGTTCACACTGCCGCACGAGACGAACAAGGACTAATACCCATCGGCTGCCCGCGGTGCTCGCCACCGACACTGGCCCGGTCAGCACGTCGACTAGGTCGCCGCGTTCGGCGTAAGCCGCGCATGAGTAGGGCCGGCCAGACGTCAACGAGCATCTCGTCCTGTACCACGGCGACGGGCTGGCGATACGCCGCCGGCCCCTCCGCCAACTCCGTGGTAACGGGTAAACTGCCCCGGCCGAAGCTAGTAGTTTGCAGCGGTATATCGAGGCAGTCGTGGACGAAGCGGAGTATCAGAACGCCAGGGATCTGGCCTGGTTCCTGGCCGGGGGCGGCGTCCCGGCGCCGATTCCCACGGCTTGGCGGATCGACGGCGCGGTATATATGGACACAACCCTTGGGGTCTCCGCGTTCTGCGAAGCAGATGCTGGGTACGGCCACATCCGCACAAGGTTCCCAACAAGTCCTCGGGGCGTTGCGGTAACGGTCGGCGCGACGGCCCTCAACCGTGCCAACACGAGAAGGGCGGAGCACAGGGCGGAAGCGCAATGGCGCGGTCTTGGCCCGCACCGTGTTGTAGTCACCGACCACGCGTCGGCGGTCGCGTTCGTGACCCATCGACGCGGCCAGGAGGGTTGCCGCTCCGTCGCCGCAATTGGACGGCCTCGCACGACATGCGCATGCCCTTGTTCTGCGCTGTCGGGCACCCTGGGCGCGCGCGGTGACTGCGGTCCGCTGCGCGCCATGACCGGATGTTCGGTCAGTCCGGTCGAGGGCCGTCGTCCTGAGCGCGGATCTCGATGATGCCGTCGTCGGAGAACGTGAACCGCTTGCTGCAAGCTGGACATCTCATAGTCGGTGCCCTAGCTCCTACGCGAAGGCTAGGGTCTGCCTTCAGGCGATTCCCGTCGTCGGGGCACTCCGCGAAGTTCACCCTTCCAGGCTAGCCTCCGGTGTGAGCGTCCGGAGCCGCTCATAACGCGGCAAGAGCGGACGCCCAGTCGACGCGTCTGAACTGGTTGCGTCACGCCTATCGCTGCGTGCGCTGATGACGACGAAGCAGTGTGAGAGCGACTAGCGGTAAGGCAAGAGGACCGGACCCACTCCGGGGATGGCGTGGTCGCGGGCTTCGGCCAGCAGGACTTCGGCGGCTTGCCTGGCGCTCTCGCCGGTGCGGGACATGCGGGCTGCGATCAGCCCGGACACGATTGGGGTGGAGAACGAGGTGCCGCTCCACTTGGCCATGCCGTAGAAGTTGCGGACCTGGCCGGTATAGGGGTAGA
>JASHOL010000147.1 GCA_030041135.1 Streptosporangiaceae bacterium
GCGAGCGAGGCGTGCGCCATGTCATGCGCAGCTTTCTCGCGGACCTCGACCTCACGTTCGCATTGAGCGGGTGCCGGACGGTAGCCGAATGCGGACCAGACGTTCTCCGACGTGTCTAGCGAACCGACGTCCTATGCCGGTGACGGGAGCCACCTTGGCCGTCGCCGGCGCCCGCCCCGCGTGGCGCGTTTTAGTGAAAGGAACCGAACGTGAGCCAGCAGGATGAGAGTCCGATGGCCGCTGAGCTCGAGGCAGTGCTGTTCGATTTCGGCGGAACGTTGTTCGAGTACGGCTGCCTCCGACCCGGGATGCACGACGCGCTGGCCCAACTCTTCGAGCAAGCGGAGCTCGCGCCCGTTGAAGCGACCGTCAGCGCCGCCGCCTACGTGGCTGCGCTGCGCAAGAGTTTCTCCAAGCACGTGGGCAAGGACTTTTACCTGATGCGCGACCTGTTCCGCGATGCCGCGCTGGACACGGTGGAGTTGCTAACCGCCCTAGCGCAGGTCGCTGAGGCCGGATCCGACCCGCTTTCGGGCTTAGACGACAGTCCCAGCCTGATCGCGCAAACCGCCGGTGTCCAAGATTGCGACCCATTCCTTGCGGTGACAGCAGACGGGTTCGCACTTCGTCCCGGCGTCGTCGAAACCCTGCGCGCCCTGCGCTCCCTAGGCCTCCGAGTCGGCATAGTCACGAATATGGATATCGACGAACTCACGCACCTGATCGGCGTCGCCGGGCTCGAAACCGAACTCGACCTCATTCTAAGCAGTGAGGAGGCTGGGTCCTGTAAGCCCGACTCGCGCATCTTCATTGAGGCTGCTCGCCGCATCGGATCGACACCCAGCGCCACCATGTTCGTCGGCGACAGCATTTATCAAGACATCGAAGGCGCCAAACGAGCCGGGCTCCGGCCGGTGTACATTTCGCGCCGCACCGACGATCACGATCCGGATGGTCATGGGTCGGTACCCATTGTGCGAACCATCCCTGAACTCGTCGACCTCATAGAGGGCCGAACTCCTTCGCCATGAGCTCCCCTTATCAGGAACGTCGAGGTAGTTCGCTTCGATACCGCATGCAAGGAGGTGAAATGCAAACGCCCACTCCGCAGTTGCCAGCCGAGGCTCTTGGCTCGGCCTTAGGCCGAGATCGGCTCGCGGGCAGGAAAATCCTCGTCGTCGGTGGTGGCCAGCAGAGCTACGGCATTGCCGATCCACCGATCGGCAACGGCCGAGCGATGAGCCGGCTTTTCGCCAGGGAAGGAGCGCAAGTAGCCGTTGCCGACGTCGACGCGGCGGCAGCGAACGAGACCGTTCGCCAGACCCGAGCCGAGGGCTCGCGCGCGTTCGCTATCGTTGCTGACGCCGGTGTGCCAGCCGACGTAGAGCGCATGGTCGCCGAAGCTCGGCAGGGACTCGACGGCCTCGATGGAATCGTGGCGAATGTCGGCATCGTGAGCGGGTGGGGACTTGACGGGACAAGCCCCGAGGACTGGGACCGCGTCTTTGCGGTCAACGTGCGCGCGCACTTCTTGACGTGCAAGCACGCACTTCCTGTGATGCCTGACGGGTCCGCCGTGGTGCTGGTCTCGTCTATCTCCTCGCTGATGAAGGTGAATGAGATAGTCGCGTATCACTCCTCCAAGGCCGCGCTCGAGGGATTGTGCCTATGGCTGGCCAAGTACGCCGCCGAGCGCCGCATACGTGTCAACGTCGTCGCCCCTGGGCTCATCGACACCTCACTGGGACGTCTATCAAGCGGTACCGATCCGAGACGAGAGGCGCGAGCGACGGCCGCCCCACTCGGGCGTCAAGGCACCGCCTGGGAGCTGGCTTATGCGATCACCTTTCTCCTCTCCAATGAAGCCAGTTACATCACCGGTCACTGCCTCGTGGTAGATGGCGGCTTCGTCGCCCTCCGCTGAGAGTCGCCGACTGCATTACCTGGGACCGGGCCGCGCCGCGGGCGCCCCCCGCAGGTGGCAACACGCTGATGCGGCAACGATGCGCTGACGATGCAGCCCGCAGAGATGATCGGCCTCGGTGTCCTAGTTGATGGGCGCATGAGGTGGGACATAGTCAATTCTGCGCACGGGAGCGCTGAGCGGTGTGCGCCTGGCGGGTGCTCACGGCACTGCTCCGGTCGGCGCCGCCGGACACTCAAACCGCGACCGGTGAAGGTCCCTGATGCGCGGAGTGAGAAAGGGGGCCGGGATGTACCGGCTGCAGCGCACGGAGCGGCACGAGGTGCCGTCGGCCCATGCCAGTCCTCCGCACCGCCGGGTCCGCCCGCCGGCCGTGGAAACGATCGCCGGGTGGAGCGCCCGGCACCGCAAGACCGCGGTCTTCGGCTGGCTCGCGCTGGTCGCCGTGGCCTATCTCATCGGGCAACTGCTCGGTTCCCCCAGCCAGCAGCAGAACGACCTCGGCCAGGCGGGGCAGGCCGAGCAGACCCTGGAACGCCTCGGCGTGGCCGCCCCGACGACCGAGGCCGTGCTGATCCAGGCCCGCACCCCGGGCGCGACGTTCGCCACCGATCCCGCGATGCGCCAGGCCGTGAGCCAGGTGACGGCCGCGCTGTCGCGGCTGCCGGGCGCGGCTGCCGGGATCCGCTCCCCGCTGCGGCCCGGTGGCCGGGCCCTGGTCTCGGCGAACGGCCGCAGCGCGCTCGTCACCTTCAACGTCCCCGGTCCGGCGGCGGACGTGACCACTGCTGTTACGCCCGCCCTGGGTGCGGTGGCCAAGGTGCAGGCCAGCCATCCTGCACTGCTGGTGGCCGAAGCAGGCGATGCCAGCCTCGATCAGGCGGTGACCAACCAGGTCAACAGCGACTTCGGCAAGGCGACCGAGACGTCGATCCCGCTCGCGCTCATCCTGCTGGCCCTGGTATTCGGCACGCTGGTCGCGGCGAGCATCCCCGTCCTGCTCGCCCTCACCTCGGCCCTCACCGCGATCTGGCTGCTGGCGATCCCCGGCCATTGGCTGCCGGTCGGCTCGCAGACGTCCACTGTGGTTCTGGTCATCGGCATGGCGGTCGGCGTCGACTATTCGCTGTTCTTCCTGCGCCGCCAGCGCGAGGAGCGAGCGCGCGGGGCAGCACCGCAGCAGGCGATTGCCGTCGCCGCCCGCACGTCCGGCCGGTCGATCGTGGTCTCCGGCCTGACCGTCATGACGGCGCTGGCCGGGCTGTTCCTGACCGGGTACTCGCTCTACGACGGGATGGCGATCGGGGCCATCATGGTGGTCGGCATCGCCGTCACGGGTTCGCTGGCCCTGCTGCCCGCGCTGCTGTCCTGGCTCGGCGACCGGGTCAACAAGGGCCGGATCCCGTTCATCGGCCGTCGGCGCGCGACCGCCGCCCCGTCCACGGTGTGGGCCGCCGTGGTGCACCGGGTCGTCCGCCGCCCGCTGGCGTGGGGCGGCGCGGCCACGATCGTGATGCTCGCCATCGCCGCGCCCGCGCTGGGCATTCGCCTCGCCTACCCGGCGATTGACGCCCCGGCGGACCTGCCCGTGGTGTCCACCGTCGAGGCTATCCAGGCGGCCTTCCCGCAGAGCCCCGCGCCCGCCGAGGTGGTGGTCACCGGCCGGGACCTCACCGGCCCCGCCGTCACCAGAGCGATCGCCTCACTGGGCAAACTTGCCGCCGAGCAGGGCGGCCCGATCCGCGAGCCGGTAATCGCTACCCCGGTGGCGCACGGCCAGGCGCTGATTGTCAGTGCCCCGCTGGCGGGCAACGGCGGTGACGCGGCGTCCTACAGCGCGCTTGACACGCTGCGCGACCGCATCTTGCCGGACACCCTCGGCAAGGCCGGCGTCACCTATGCGGTCACCGGCGACACGGCGGACAATCACGACACTGCCAGCCAGCTGAGCGCGCGCACGCCACTCGTGCTCGCCGTTGTCGCGGTGGTGGCCTTCTGCCTGCTCCTGTTCGCCTTCCGCTCCGTGGTCCTCCCGCTGGTCTCGATCGGGCTCAATTTCCTGTCCGTCGCCGCCGCCTACGGCCTGATCACGTTCATCTTCCAAGACGGCAGGCTGCAGGGACTGCTCGGCTATACGAGTTCCGGCGCGATCACCCCCTGGGTGCCGCTGTTCCTGTTCACGTTCCTGTTCGGGATCTCGATGGACTACCACGTCTTCATCCTGAGCCGGGTCAGGGAACTGCGGCGGCGCGGCGAGACCACGGTCGGCGCGGTCACGGCCGGCATTTCCAGCAGCGCCGGGGTGGTCTCCAGCGCCGCGCTGATCATGGTGGCGGTGTTCTCCATCTTCATCGGTCTCGACCAGGTTGAGCTGAAGATGCTCGGCGTCGGCCTGGCCGCCGCCATCCTGCTCGACGCCACGATCGTCCGCGGCGTCCTGCTCCCCGCCGCGATGACCGTGCTCGGCGACCGCTGCTGGTACGTGCCCCGCTGGCTGTCCAGGCCGCCCGGCCGCACCCCCGCAAGCTCCGGCGCCACCGAAGGCGGACGTCCTGCCGGGGCGTCCGACAACTAGGAGAAGTGGTGAACCGAACGATCAGGACGAACGCGACGACAGACATCCGGCCCCGCGGCGGGAACTGGGTGACCCGAGGTGCCGTCGCCGCCGGGCGGGGCGTCGCCCTAGCCGGGCTTACCCTGGCCGGCCTCTTGCTGTGGGCTGCGCTGTTGACTGAGGTGGCCCTCGCCCCGCTCGGTGCCGGGCTGCTGGCAGTCCCCGGCACCCTGGGGGCCTTGCGCCGACTGGACAACACGGTCCGGCGGCGATGCGGAGACTGGTGCGGTGTGGCCATCGACATCCCGTACTTGCCCGAGTCATCCGCGGCCGAAGAGCGCACGCCGGGTCAGCCGCCAGGCCTCTGGCGAAGGCTGGGGTTCCTGCTGGCCGACCAGGCGATCTGGCGGGACCTGCTGTGGACCGCAGTGGACATCAGTGCCGGCTGCGTGCTCACACTCACCCCGGCTGGCCTGATCGCCTGGGGACTGTTCGGCGTGGTCATGCCCGCGGTGTGGCATCCGATCGCAGCCGCAGGCGGCAACAGCTGGTACGCCTTCGTCCACGTGACCAGTCCGCTCACGGCATGGCTATCGGTACCGCTCGGCCTGGCGTTCGGCACACTCGGCCTGTGGACAGGACCGCGGCTGCTGCGCGGTTACGGCGCGCTCGCGCACTCGATGCTGGCACCAACCCGGCGCGCGGAACATGCGCTGCGGACGTCCGCCTAACCCGGAGCCGCTTCAGGCGGCACGTAGAAGACGAAAACCGCCTCGCCCAGCAATTGAGGTCGCCACCAGAGGGTCATCTTGACGGCTGCCGGCCGCGATGGTCAGCCGGATCGAGTCTTCGCCGCCCGTGCCAGTGAGGGCGTGGCTGTCGGATGAGCACTCAGGACGCAGCCCACACACGAAGCAAGAACAACGAGAGGAGGAAAGACGTGAACTTCCAGAAGAGCCCGGCCCGCCGGGGCGTCCTGCGGCTCACCGGGGTTGCGATGGCGGTGCTCCTGGTGGCTGTCGGGTCGGCGGCGTTCACGTTCGCGCGACGCCCCGCGCCCGTGCAGGTGGTTGCGGCCCGGCCGCCGGCCCGGCTGCAACGGGCCGCCGACCAGCTGGTCACGGACGGCGTGCCCGGCGTGATCATCATGACCCGGCGCGGGCGGCAGGTCTGGAACGAGGTGGCCGGCCTCGCCGACAAGGCCACCGGCCAGCCCATGCGCCCTGCACGGCACCTCGTTCCCGCTGACGAGCAAGCAGATCCCCGCGCCGTACGCGCACGGCTACTACGGCAGCCTGGACGTTACCAACGTGGTCAACCCGTCCAGCGCGTGGACCGCCGGGGCGATGATCTCCACCGTCGGTGACGTCGCCCGGTTCTACCTGGCCCTGCTCACCGGGCGGCTGCTGCCCCCGGCGCAGCAGCGCGAGCTGCTGTCCGCCATTGCCGTTGACGACCAGGGCGAGCTGTTCGCCGAGCGCTACGGGCTGGGCATCTACCGCGTCCAGCGCCGCTGCGGCACCGCGTGGGGGCATGACGGCGGATACCCGGGCGGCTTCAAGGCCTTCGCCTATACCAGCCCGAACGGTTACCGCCAGGCCGTCCTCGTCTACAACGACTTCAAGATGAGCGAGCCGCCTCCGGCCGGGACTGGCACCCCCGCCTTCCAGCGCGACGTCAGGAAGGCCATCGAAATAGCCTTCTGCGGGCGGCCATAACGCCGGCCTGGTCCTGCGCTGCGAGCGGCAGCGGGCTCACTTAGGAGCGGCCAGTAATGAACTCGAAGGCCCGCTATCGGCGGACATAGCCTGCCGCCACCGACGAGGGGGAGCAGACATGGCCCGCGTGGCCGGCGGTCCCGCAGGCACGTGACTCCGGCCGAGGCGACCACGGGCAAGCCGAGCATCTGGCGCAACCGGGACTTCGGTCTCCTGCTCGGCGGCCAGGTCGTGTCGTACGCAGGCAACCAGTTGCAGAACCTCGCGCTGCCGCTCGTCGTGCTGGCTATCGCCCGGTCCGCGACTCAGGCGGGCCTGACGCTCGGCCTGAACACCATCGCATACCTGTTCTTCGGCCCGCTCGCCGGCGCGCTGGCCGACCGGTGGGACCGCAAGACCACGATGATCTGCTGCGAGATAGGCCGCGGGCTGCTCACGGCCAGCATCGTCGTCGCGCTGTCGCTTGGCCGGCTGACCATGCCTCAGTTGTACATCGTGGCGTTCGCGACCGGGATCCTCACGACGATCTTCCAGACCGCCAACACGGCCGCCATGCCGAATGCGGTCGCTCCCGGGCAGCTGCCGACGGCCCTCGGCTACACCCAGTCGGCGTTCAGCGCGATACGAGTCGCCGGCGCATCCCTCGCCGGGCTGGCCTACGGCCTTGGCCGGGCCGTGCCCTTCGCGGCCAACGCCGTCTCGTTCGCCCTGTCGGGGATGACGCTCGGGCTCATGCGCACCCGGTTCTCCGGAGAGCGCGTCGCGGCGCCCCGCAAGCTGACCGCCCAGGTCAGGGAGGGCCTGACCTGGGCGTGGCGGCAGCCGGTCGTCCGCTTCCTCACGCTGATCGAGGCCGGCGACAACATCCGCTTCGGGGCCGGGTACCTGGTGATCATCCTGCTCGCCCAGCGCCTGGGCGCGGGTGCGCTCGTAATCGGGTTGATCTTCAGCGGCGCGGCGATCGGCGCGGTCCTCGGATCGCTGGCATCGGACTGGGTCAGCCGCCGCTACCCGCTTGGCCGCATCTGCGTTGTGATGCTCTGGGTCGAGGCGTGCGCGTTTCCGCTCTATGCCCTCGCTCCCGACCCGTTGCTGCTGGGCGCCGTCGCCGCGGCCGAGTCGCTGGTCGCGCCCATCTACACGGTCGCGATGACGACCTATTGCCTGTCGATTGTTCCCGATTCCATGCGGGGGCGCATCACCAGTGCCACGACGACCGTGACCACCGGAGCAATCTCGGTGGGCACGATCGGGGGCGCCGCGCTCCTGTCCGCCGTCGGCCCGCGATCGGTCGTCTGGCTGTCGACCGGCTGGCTGCTGGCGCTGGCACTGGCCACGACCGCCAACCGCTCGGTGCGCACCGAGCCGGGCTCGGTCAGCGCCGATTCTGGGCGCGAGCCACGGCAAAGATGATGACGAACGGGATGAGGCCGATCGCCATCACGGGCGAGTGACCTCCCGTGATCGAGGCCAGGATGACGATGAACGCGATGCACAGGGCTGATATGAGATAGCCCTGCCATGTCCTCGGAACGTAGCCGTAGCCGTACCGCCTGGGCCCGAACCAGGGTTGCCTGCCCCGGCCGGAACCAGGGCCAAACGGATCCTCATCGGTCATGTGCTTCTTCCCTCTCTCCACCGGGCGTGCATGCGTGATGCTTGCGCCCCCGTATCGCCCTGGTGACAACCTTGATGCCCGATCGCTATGTCGACGCTGGCCGGATGAAAAGCCCGACCACTTTCGCGTCGTCATCGAAGCTCACGCGCCCGGTTCGCTCGCCTGCCTCGAAGTACAGCGGTACGTCAACGACCGTGCCGCCCTCGGTTGGGAAGGCCAGAGCCTCGCCCATTCGCTCGAAGCTGCCGATCATGCCGATCGTGCGTACCCAGCCGGCAGCCAGGCGGTCTGCATTGACCCGGGACCGCATGATCTGATCGAAGTCACGGCAAGCGCGTTCCCAGCGGCCCGCGGCCATGTCGCCGAAGATCGTGATCGCCTTGTCGGTCAGGCCGGGCGGCACGGCCCGGCTCACCGGCGCGCCGGTTCGCGGATCCACCGGCCGCCCGAACCGCTGAAACGCAGCCTGCCTGCTGGTCTCCAGCACGTTGCCGATCTCCCTCCAGCTATGCCCGGCCGCGCGGGCGCGGTCGACTGCCTGCTGCAACGCGGCTTCCGCGGCTGTCGACTGACGCCGTGCCGACCCGATGGCCGCAAGCGGTGGTTCACCGCCAGGCGGATCCCGGTGTACCCCCGCTGTGGCGCCTGCGCCTTCTGGCCCTGTGGCGCCCGGCGTGCCCTGCATCACGTCAAGACTGTCATGACGGTCAGAGTCTGTCAATTTGATGTTTACGTTCGGCGCAGCCGGGCCATCTGCCCGGTTCCGCTCGCGCCGCGCCGCGCTCCGGCAGGTGGCGTTACAGTACATCCGCGGCCGTCCGCGTCCCTGCGTGGGCAGCAATTCGCGGCCGCACGCCGCGCATGCGGTTCCGGTCTCGTTGTCAGGCATGAGTACGCTCCCCTGAATTACGTGCCGAAACCATCGTCGCACGTAATTAATTACGTGTCCAACGGTGCCACGAAAATAGGAAAACTGCTGGCTGCGCGACATCCGGCACGCGAGGTTGTCCTCGATTTCGCGCCGGGCTGGCCGGCGCGAGCCAAGCCGCGCACGGTGGGCGCGGCCCGTCAGCTGGCTATGAGCACGCCCCGAGCGGCGAGGCCGTCGACGGCGGTTCGGTCCAGCCCGAGCCAGTCGGCCAGCACCTCGGCGTTGTGCTCGCCGCGGCGGGGAGCCCGTCGCCGGATTGCGGGCTGAGCCGCGGAGAAGTGGTAAGGCAGGCCGGTTACGCGGCGCTCGCTGCCAGGAACGCTCACCGAGTGCGCGCCGCCCGCGAACACATCGGCGGAATCGCGGACGTCGCCCCATGCGACTCCCGCTGACTCGAGCGCCGCCACCAGGCTCTCCCGGTCGGTGAACCCGATGATCCAGTCCTGGATTGCCTGCTGGCGCAGCCGGAATTTCGTCGGCAGGTCCGTGCCGGGCGGCGCGGGATCGGTGACGAGCCCCGCGCGCGAGAGCATGGACCAGGCGTGCTTCGGTGGCGCCGCAATCAGCAGCGGGCCTCCCGGCGCCCGCCATATGGTGCCGCGCGAGGAATACGCCTCGCCGGTGCCGTCGAGCACGGCGTGGGCGTGATCGTCGGTGGCCGCGATCGCTGCCAGCATGCTCAGGTCGATGTGCTGGCCGAGCCCGGTCGCGGTCCGCTGGTGCAGGGCCGCGAGCAGCGCGACGGTGGCGTGCAGCGCGGTCAGGGTGTCGGCCAGCGCCATCGGCAGGTCTGTCGGTGGTCGCTCGTCGAGTTCGGCCTGCCGGGCGAGCAGGCCAGACTCGGCGTGGATGACCGGTGCCAGCGCCCGCCGCTGCGCGTCCGGCCCGGCGGGACCGAAGCCGGAGATTGACAGCATGACCAGCGCCGGGTTGGCCGACGACAGCTGGCCGTAGCCCAGCCCGAGACGGTCCATGACGCCAGGCCTGAAGTTCTCGATCAGCACGTCCGCGCGCCGGGCCAGGTCGGTGATCAGCCCGGTGGCACCGGCCACCGCGAGGTCCACGCCGATGCTGCGCTTGCCCGTGTTCATCTGGGCGAACATTCCGGCCCGGCCGTCCCTCACCACCCCGAAGTACTCGGTCACGTCGGTGCGAGGACTCTCGACCCGCACGACATCGGCCCCGAGGTCGGCCAGGATTCTGGCCGCATACGGACCCGAGATCGCCTGGGACATGTCCAGTACTCGCCAGGCGGGAAGTGGCGGCTTCTGGTTGCCGGGAGCCTGCGCTGAAGTCATGCCGCGCCTGCCCGGCCGGCGAGTTTGCCGAGCGCGCTGGCGGTGAACGCCCGGAGCGCGGCCCGCATCGAGGCGAGCCTGGCCGCGGGCAGCCCCCAGGCCTGCAGGTTGAACCCGCAGGCGCGCAGCGCCGCGCGCAGGTCCCACAGCGGCAACGTCGCCGTGTCGACCTCGCGGCGCAGCGCCAGGTACTGGCCGGTGAGCATCTGGCTTGCGGCGCTGCCGTGGAACCAGCTGATCTCGAGCCGCGTGATGGCGAGGTCGGCCAGCGGGTCACCGAACAGGGCGTCTTCCCAGTCGATGATCCCGACCAGCCTGCCGTCCCTGAACAGCACGTTGCCTGGCCAGAAGTCGCCGTGGAGCACGACCGGCCGGTTGACCGGCGGCGGCGGCCAGGCTGTTTCCAGTGCCGCGCGCACCTCGGCTTCGCGGAGGTAGCTGTCAGGGGGGACAGACTTCGTTCCCAGCTTGCGAGCGAAGTGATCGCGAACATCAGCGAGAAAGGCGACCTCAGCCCGCGTGAAGCCGCAGTCGTGCACGGCCGCAAGCGCGCCCGCCAGCTGGCCGGTGAAGTCCGTCAGGTCGGCCGGGTCTTCAACGGGCTGGCCGTCGATGAGCTCCTGCAGCAGGTACGGCCCCGGCAGGATGGCGCACGACTCGTCGGCAAGGTAGGGCCGGGGCACCGGCTGGCCCGCCGCCGCCAGCAGTTGCAGCAGCCGGTACTCGGTGCGCGCCGCATGCGGGTCGGACTTCAGGTTCGCCGCGCCGTACTGGCGCAGGACGAGCGCGGCACGCTGACCGTCCGGCTGCTCCGCCTCGATCACGCTGACGCGGGCGGATGTGGCGCCGGGCATGGGCCGGGTCCGCACCAGCCGCCAGCCGGGCCTGGCCGCGCGCAGCAGCTCGGTGACCTGCTCCTGGCTGGCTGGTTGCGGCTGGGTCACGGGCCCGATCATGCCAGAGTGTGCGATAGAGGTATGCACCCTACACTTCGTGTGTGGAATCCGGCGAGACCGCTGGCTTCGAACTGGGCACCGACGGCCCTTCGGTGATCCTGCTTGGCGTCGATGACTCGACGACCTCGATCAGGGCCGGATGGTATGCGATGGGCCTGGCCCGCAGGCAGGGCGCGAAGCTCGTGGCCATCTTCGTGTCGCCGATGGCGACCATCGGCACGTCGGGGCCGGGCGGCGCCTCCCTGACGGTGGCCAAGGACCAGGCGTTCGCCGAGATGGTCAAGGACATGCGCCAGCGCGCCGCAGAAGCGGCGGAGGAGTTCGGCATCTCGCTGACGTTCCTGGCCAGGCGAGGCGAGCCGTTCGCCGAGATCTGCCGGGCCGCAGACGAGGTCAGGGCGGACGCCATCGTGGTGGGCGCGTCCACGAAGGCCGGGCACCGGTTCGTCGGATCACTGGCCGTGCGACTGGTGCGGGCCGGCCGGTGGCCGGTCACCGTCGTGCCATGACTGGCTGGCCGGGACCGGAGAGCGGGCCAGCAGCGCGGCGACCAGAGCAGGGATGGCCTCACCGATGGGCTCGCGGATCGTCGCGTCGGCCAGGACGTCGTAGGGAGTCGGGTCCCGGTTCACGATGACCAGCCTGGCGCCGTGGTCGACGGCCAGCCCGCACAGCGAGGCGGCCGGCTCGACCGTGAGCGTGCTGCCGACCGCGAGGAACAGGTCGCACGCCTCGGCGGCATCCATCGCGCGGCCGAGCACGTCGCGGTCGAGCGGCTGGCCGAACATCACGGTGGCGGACTTGAGGATGCCGCCGCATGCGGCGCACGCCGGGTCGTCCTCGCCCGCTCTGACCCTGGCCAGGGCATCGGCCATCGCCGTCGCATCGCCGCAGCTCACGCACACCACTCGGTGCATCGTGCCGTGCAGTTCGAGCACCCGGTCCGGCGGCGAGCCGGCCTTCTGGTGCAGGCCGTCGATGTTCTGCGTGATGACCCAGATTTCGGCGCCGCCTGCCGCCAGCCCGGCCAGCGCCAGGTGCGCGGCGTTCGGCCGCGCGGTCCAGGCCGGGTGCGCGAGCCGGTTCTGCCAGGATCGCCTGCGCAACTCGGGGTCGGACACATAGTTCTGGTAGGTCGACAGCTTCTCCGCGGCGGGGTTCCTGGTCCAGATGCCCTGCGGCCCGCGGAAGTCCGGGATGCCCGAGTCGGTAGATATGCCCGCGCCGGTCAGGACCGCCACGGCCCTGACTGCGCCGCGGTCGGTGCCGACCACGGCGTCGTAATTGGTCACCACCGGTTCATCCTCGGGTGACGACCGGCCGGGCCGCAAGTCGTGGTCCTGTGCGCGGAGGTGTCGTGGTCCTGTGCGCGGGAGGTGCGGCCGGCGTCGGCCGCAAGGGCTGAGGGATGCGGCCACCTCGGCGCGGTCAGGTGACGCGGCGGGCTAACTTGGCCGAAGGCCGTTCGTTCTGGCCGTGAGTGACGGGGCCTACGGTGATCGGTTAAGGAGGCGCATGCGCGGACTGGCTGGCCGGCGAGTCCTGGTGTGCGGCGGCAGCAGCGGGATCGGGCTTGCCGCCGCCCGCAGGTTCGGCGAGGAGGGCTGCAGCGTCTTCATCTGCGGGCTGGATGCGGCGGAGGTCGAGGTCGCGGTCACGAGCGTGCGCGAGGCCGGTGCCGAGGTCGCTGGATTGGCCTGCGACGTCAGCTCCGAGGCGGAGGTCGCGAGGATGTCGGCGGCGGCCGAGGCGGCCCTCGGCGGCATCGACATCCTGGCCAATAACGCGGGGACGGCGCGGCGCGATCCGTTCCTGACGATCAGCGCTGAGGACTGGGACCGGATACTGGCCGTGAACCTCCGCGGCATGTTCCTGGTCGCGCGCGACGTCAGCAGGCTCATGGTCCGCCGGGGGACGCGTGGCGTGATCATCAACATGTCGTCGACCAACGGCCTGGCCGGCGAGGCCGACTATGCCCACTACAACGCGTCCAAGGGCGGTGTCCTCCAGCTCACCCGCACCATGGCGGTGGAACTCGGCCAGTACGGGATCAGGGTGAACGCGCTGTGCCCCGGCTACATCCAGAGCCCGCTCAACGCGGCCATCGCGGCCGGGCTGGACGACGGTTTCGAGGCCGCCTACGCGCGCGAGAAGATCCCGCTCGGCCGCGTCGGGCGGCCAGAGGAGGTGGCCGCCGCGTATGCGTTCCTGGCCTCAGACGACGCGTCCTTCGTGCACGGCGCCGCGCTGGTCATCGACGGCGGCCAGCTCGCGGTTATGTAGCCCGCCACTGCCGGCGCTTGGTCTGCGACGGGCACGCCCTGGCGCGGGTCGAGGGCGTGCCCGTCGCCGCCTGTCACCGCAGCGGGATGATTCTGTACAACGCCACGCCCTCGGGCGGGACGGTCGCGGTGATCACCCCGGCCGATGAGATGCGGAACCACGCGTGTCCGCCGACGACCACCGACCGGTCGCCCCACAGGTCCTGCACCAGGTAGCCATGCGGATCGGGTGGCAGGCCCATCGCGGCCGCCGTGGTCGAGATCGAGACCGGAGCCGAGCTCAGCTTCGTGGTCGTGTTGAACAGCCCGACGATCCCGTCGCCGCGCCGTTCCACCTTGGCGAAGACCTGATCGCCGGCGCCGCGGCCCGGCTTGCCGACATCCGCGATCCTCGATGCGTCGATGGCGTCCTGGTCGACCTCGATGACCTGCCTGTTCATCAGGAGGCTGCGATCCCTGGGGGTAAGGCCGGCACTGGTGCCGTAGGCGTTTGTTACCGACTTGGTCAGGTCGCTGCCGAGGATCAGCGGGGCCGAGCCCAGTGACCACAGGCTGAGCTGCGACTCCGAGGCGGCCAGAGACATCCCGGAGTCCTTGCTGCCGTCGCCGACCTCGATCGAGTCGTAGTCGTTGAATCCGCCGGGACCACCGTAGGGCTGCCAGTCGGCGACACCGTTGAAGCGGTCGCTCCAGTGGATGTAGCTGGTCAGCGGGAACACGCTCAGGCAGCCGGTGAACGGCGGTGCGTTGCAGGCATTCGCCGAGCCCTCGTCCGGGCCGTTGATCTCAATATCGGGGTCGAACTCCCACTGGTTGGAGTACTTCTTCAACGTCGGCGCGAGCTTGATCGTGAAGCTGCCCTGGGTGGTGTCAAGCACCATCGGGCGGTGCGAGTGATGGATCGCGGCCTGCCAGGCCCTGATGTCGGGGCCGTTGCTGTTGGTGATGCCGTCGAGCTTTACGTAGTCAACGCCCCAGGACGCGAGTTCGTCCACGACCGAGTCCACGTACGCCTGGGCGCCGGGCTTACTGTAGTTGATCTCTACCATGCCGCCGCAGTTGTAGTTGTTCTGCGGCCTGGTGGTGGCGATCTCGTCGGCGGTGTAGCGGGTGCCGAGGATGCGGGTGTTCCGCTTGACTGCCTGCTCGGAGATGCCCGCGGTCTCGTAGATGCCGAACTTCAGGCCGAGCCTGTGCACGTACGCGGCGAGCGCCTTGATGCCGTTATCTGAGCCGACACTGGGGTAGTTCGCGGCGTTTACGACCCAGCGGCCGTACTTGTCGACGTTCGGACCCTGCGGGCCCGGGCACTGGTACCAGCCGTCATCGATGTTGACGTACCGGTAGCCGACCGACGACAGGCCGGTACTCACCAGCGCCCGCGCCTCCCCCTCGACGGCGGCCTCATTCTCTGCTTCCCTGAGGAAGCTCCATCCACTCCAGCCCATTACGGGCGTCTGGTCCGGTCCGCCGGGCGGATACGCCGTGGCGGCCTGGGCGGCCGGCGCGGCGGGTGTCACCGAGGCCATCGCGATCGGCACCACGAGAGCTGCAACCGCTAACGCGGGCGTCCACTTTCTCATGAGTCCTCCAACATAGGCGCACATGAACGGGCCGCATCTCCGGCGGCCGGCACAATCGCTCGGGTGACGTAACTCCGTACGAATGCCATCTTGATTGCCGGCGTCTAACGCGCCAAGGGCGAGCGGCAAGTGCGCACAAAATCCGTCACATAGTGCTCACAACGCGCAGAAATTCGGCGCGTCAGTGCGCGGCGCCCAGTCTCTGATTACTGAGCCCTGGCTACGTCGCGCAGATGACGCGACAGCCCTGGCGCCGGATGAGCCCGAGCTTGTCCTCGGGCGCCCGGCCATCGGTGATCAGGACGTGCACCTCCGACATCCGGCAGACCTGCGCGAGCGTGACCCGGCCGACCTTGGTCGCGTCAGCCAGGACGATCCTCATCCGGGCGCGCCGGAGCAGCATCGCGTTCACGCGAGCCCCGGCCGGGTCGTAGTTGGTGCATCCGGCCTCGGCGTCGACGCCGTCGACGCCGAGGAACGCAACGTCGATGTTGTACTCGGACAGGAACGACTCAGCGCTATGGCCGACCGACTCCTGGCTGCTGCCGCGTACTTCGCCGCCGGCCACGAAGACTCGCAGCCGGCGGTTGCTGACCAGTTCGACCGCCACGTTCAGCGCATTCGTCACGATCGTGAGGTCCTCCCGGTCGCGCAACAGGCGGACGAACTGCGCCACCGTGGTGCCGCCCGTCGTGCCGATGACCCTCGCGTCGGCCAGGAACTCAACGGCGCGGCGGGCGATCTGCTGTTTCTCCCGCAGGTCCAGGGTCGTCTTGTAGCTCAGCGGCAGGTCGTTGAACGCTGCGTGGATGGTCGCGCCGCCGTGGGTGCGGCAGACGAGCTGCTGATGCTGCAGAGCCTCCAGGTCGCGCCTGATCGTGGCGTGCGAGACGCCGAACTCGGTCGCGAGCCAGGGCACGTCGACCTGGCCGCGCTTCACCACCGCGGACACTATGTGGTTCAACCGGTCGCGACGATGCACTGTTGAAAGGGATGCGGTTCCTGGGTCTGACCTGCGCTTCCCGTCCTCATTTCATCGGGTCAGCTGCCTTGCGGATGTCGGTGGCCGGCCTGGGCCCGATTCGGGTGGGCGGCGCCGCCGGCCGGGCTTCACGTGCTAACGCTCACACGATGGCGTCGTTGACGCGACGCTTGAGATGTGATCACACGTGTCGTATAGTCGTTTAAAGTACACTAGATCGTGCATTATAACTGAGCAAGATGTGCGCACTTCGGGGTTCGGGAGCGCACTTTTCTTTCGGGTTTCCGCCCGCGCCGCGCTCGCGGCAGCCGGAGCGGGGCGCGAGCGAACTGGCCCCCGGCGGCCGCCCCGGCAGGGGTCGGCGAAGGGACTGCCTGTGCAGGGACGTCAGCCGTACGCGCTCGCGGAGATCGCCAGCCAGCCTGACTGCTGGTCCAGGGCGCTGGACTCCATGACCGATGCCGCGAAGGTCCTGCCAGGTCGGGGGGAGCGTGTCGCGGTCATCGGCTGCGGCACGTCATGGCACATGGCGACCGCGATAGCGATCGCGCGACAGGTAGCAGGGCTGGGCGAGACCGATGCGTATCCCGCCTCGGAGTTCCTCTCCTCTGGCCTCGACGCCCGTCCGTACGACACGGTGATCGCCGTGACGCGCTCAGGTACCACTACCGAGGTGCTCGACGCCCTGCAGGGCCTGCCGCGCTCCGTGCGCAAGGTTGGCATCACCGCCGATGCCGCCACTCCGATCGCGGAGGCGGCGGACCAGCTGCTTGTGCTCGACTATGCCGACGAGCAGTCCGTGGTACAGACGCGGTTCGCCACGACGGTCCTGACCCTGGCGCGGGCGCATTTCGGGCACGATCTCCGGCCCGTCATCGAACAGGCGAGGGCGGCGCTCGCGGCCGACGTTGACCAGCGCATGCTGAACCGGGCGCACTACGTGTTCCTTGGCCACGGCTGGGCGGTCGGCGTGGCACGTGAGGCGGCCCTCAAGGTGCAGGAGGCCGCCTCGGCCTGGAGCGAGGCATATCCCCCGATGGAGTACCGGCACGGGCCCATAGCCGTCGCCTCGGAGAACTCCGTGGTGTGGCTGCTCGGGGCCGCCGGCGATGGCGCGCTTGCCAGTGACATCAGGCGCACGGGCGCCACCGTCATCGAGGGAGAGGCCGACCCGCAAGCCGAGCTCGTGGTCGCCCAGCGCGTCGCCGTCACCACGGCCGAGATCCGCGGTCTTGACCCCGACCGGCCCAGGTTCCTTGATCGTTCCGTCGTGCAGGCCGGGCGGTAGCGGCTTGCGGGCACCTACTTGACCGACCCCGCGGTGACGCCCTCGACGATGTAGCGGTTCAGTATCAGCGCCAGGACGCCGGGCACCGCGGCCGCCAGTACCCCGCACGCCATCATCAGCGTGAACGGGACGATGCGCTGCTGGTTCAGCGCCGCCACGATGACCGTGACCGGCTGCGTGCTCAGGTCCGTGGTCAGTACCAGCGGGAACAGGAACTGCGCCCAGCCGAGCAGGAACGCGATGATGGCGGCGGCTGCGATTCCCGGCATCGCCACCGGGACCACGACGCGAAGCAGGGCCCTCATGGGCGATGCGCCGTCGACGAACGCCGCCTCTTCGAGTTCCCGCGGGATGCTGTTGAAGTAGTTGTAGAGGATCCAGATTGCCAGCGGCAGGAACCCGGAGGTATACACCAGGATCACCGCGATGTAGGTGTTTATCAGCCCGAGGCTGCCCATGATCCGGTAGAGCGGTATCAGCGTGGCGTAGGCGGGCAGCAAGAGCGTGGCCAGGACGCTCACGAAGATCGTCCGCTTGAACCGGAACTGCAGCCGGGCGAAGGCGTACGCGGCGAATACGGCGATCACCACCGTCAGGATCATCGCTCCGCCGGACTCGACTGCGGAGTTCAGCAGAGACCGTCCGAGCTGACTGGAGATTCCGTCCTGGCTCACCCCGCCGATGCCGAACACCGACCGGTAGCTGGTCCCGACCAGCGGGGAGGGAACGTAGTGAGCGGGTGTGCTGTCAGCCGCCGACAGCGTGGTGAGGCTGGTGTTGAGCGCCCAGTAGATGGGGAACAGCGACCACAGCAAGATCACTGCGAGCGTGACGAGGCGGCCGAGCGCGCGCGCCGGGCGGCGCGACAGCGCGCGGGCGAGCCGGCGGGCCGTGAGGCTGTCGACGGCGCGCGTCAGCCCGGTCTGCGCCTGGTAGTCCGCCGTCACGTGACCGCCGCCTCCGTCCGGCGGTACAGCAGCGCCAGCATCGCCATCGACAGCAGCGCGGTGGCCGCCGTGACCAGCAGCGACAGCGCGTACCCGCCCCCGAAGTTGAGGTCCTCGAACGTCGTCACGTAGGTCTGCAGCATGACCGAGGAGCCGAGGGGCGCGATCCCGTTGAGTATGTACACCTGGTCGAAGATGTTCAGCGACAGGACGAGCGCCTCGACCGCGGCAACGGCCACCGCTGGCCTGATCAGCGGCAGCGAGATCCGCCGGAAGGACGACAGTGCCCCGGCGCCGTCGACTCGCGCCGCCTCGTACAGGTCGGGCGGGATCGACTGCAGCGCGGCCATGATGATCAGCGCGGACAGGGGCGTGATCTGCCACACTTGCACGATCTCGATCAGCGCGATGGTGAGCCAGCGGTCAAGGCCGAGCCATACGTGGTACCCGCCGATTGCGTGCAGGGAGCGGAGGAAGCTGTCAAGCACGCCGAACGTCGGGTTGTAGATCCAGTTCCAGATCACGGCCTCGACCACCGAGGGCAGCGCCCAGGGCAAGACGACGAGGGCGAGCATGATCCCGCGGAACCGGAACCGCCGCCGAAGCGCCACCGCGATCGCGGTACCGAGCACGACCGAGGCCACCACGCCGATGGCAACGTAGACCGCGGTGTTCACCCACGACGTCACGATCGCGGGATTGTCGAACAGGGCACGGAAGTTGCCCACGCCGGTGAACGTCGTGGGCGGATCGAGCGGCATGATCCGGAAGAACGCCTCGACCGTCGTGTCGACGGCCGGGACGAAGGACAGGGCCACGATAAACACCAGCAACGGCGAGACCAGGATGTAGGGCAACAGCTGGCGGCGCAGTCGCGTTCTCAAGCTTCAGGGCCTCCTGACTGGCCGTCGCGGGTCCGTCGGCTCCCGGCACCAGGACCTGGCGGCCTGGTGCCGGGAGCTGGCTAGGCGGGCGCCTAGCCAGACGCCTTGAGCTGGTTCACGGTGCTGGCGATCGCGCTCACCGCCTGGGCTATCGTTTCCTGCCCGGCGGCGGCCTCGTGGATATTGGTCTGGACGGCCGCGCTGAACTGGACGTACCACGGCGGCGCGCCGTTGGGGAACGGTGCCTTCGCGTGCGCGGCCAGGATTGCGGCCAGCTGCGATGCCTGACCGATGTTGCCGGCCTTTTCCAGCAGCTTGAAGCTGGAAAGCCTGGCCGGCAGCGGGAACGTGCTCACCACGTCCTTCGGGCCGTCCAGGCCGGCCCAGATGGCCTGGTTCTCGGTGGAGGTGAACCACTTGATGAACTTCACCGCGCCGGCCACGTTGTGTGCGTTCCTCGGGATCCCGATCCCATCCGGGTTGGCGACGTTCATGCCGGGACCGGTGGCCCCTGGCGTCTGCACGTATTCGGTCTGGTTCACGACCGACGATGACGAAGGGACGTTGTAGATGGAGGCGACGCTCCCTGAGTAGTCGCACAGAACGGCCGCGACCCGGTTCTTGGCCATCTCGGTGGTGAACCCGTCGTAGTCGGTGACGTTGATGTTCGCCTTCGGCACCAGGCCGCTCTTGTAGGCGTTGACCATCCAGGTCATCGCCTTGTAGCCGGGCGAGCTCGGTGAGGTGAACTCGGGGCTGTAGCTCGAGCTGAGCACCGACCCGCCAAATGCCGCCGTCATCTGGTACCAGCAGGTCGACAGGCCCTCGGCGGTCGCGAACTGGATGTCAAGCGGGTTGGCCATGCCGTTGGCCTTCCCGACCTTCGCCAGCGCCGAGGAGAAGCCGCCAAGCGTGGTCGGCATGCTGGTGACGCCCGCCTTCTTGAAGTCGTTCGCGTTCGCCGTGGTGACGATGAACGAGGAGTCAAACGGCATCCCGATCAGCTTGCCGTCAACGATGAACGTGCCGAGCTGCGGCATGTCCGAACTGAGGCTGCTGATGCTGAAGTAGTTGTTGAGCGGAATGAACCAGCCGGTCTTCTCGTACTCACCGACCTTCGACCAGTCGACGTCGGCCGCGTCGGCAAAGTAGGTGTTCGCCGACATGGCCGCGGCGATCTTCGTCTGCAGGTCGTCCCAGCCGATGTTGACCCAGTTCACCGTGATGCCGGTCTGCTTGGTGAACTGGTCAAGCAGCGCCTTGGGCGGAGCCGGGTAGGCCACCGCGACGGTAATGGAGCTCGAGCTGGAGCTTGAGGAAGGGCTGCTCGAACCGCAGGCCGCGCCGGCCGTGACCAGTGCTATCGCGGCGGCGAGGGCTCCGGTGCGTCTGCCAACAATGCGTAGATCCTTCATCTGCATCTTCCTTCAGCGAAACGCTTGTGTTCGGCGGGCTCGCCGACGGCGTCAGCGACGGCCGTCGGACCGAGCCCGGCAGCAATGACGCGGGACGGGGCCGCGCGCGCAGCCGGGCACGGACCTGCGAGGCCTGCCGCCCGTACCGTGGCCGCGGGCTCTCGCCGCGCGCGAACCGGGTGCATCGCGTTCTGAGCAAGGTCGCCGACCGGCATTGCTGGCGCGGCCGCGACCGCGGTAGCTCGCGCGCTCGGGCTGGGCTGAGCGGAGCACGATGCAGGTCGCCGGGAGCGCACGACTAGTGCCGACCTGATCGATTACGCTCATAACTCGCCAATCTAGAAGAGATTCCGTCATTAAGGCAAGGTTTCCTGTGCGCTCAGACGAACCAATCGTGCATAAGTGACCACCCAACCGCAGCACGCCACTCCCGGCTCATATCGTGCCGAAGCTTGCAACCAGGCACGATAGGATCTCTCGCTGTGCACAGAGCGGCGCGGTTGAGCGCGATCCTGGAACGGCTCGCGGATGGCGGGTCTGTCGCGGTGGCCGATCTTGCCGTTGATCTCGCCGCGTCGCCCGCGACGATTCGCCGCGACCTCGTACATCTGGAGCGACAGCGGCTGCTGGCCCGGACCCACGGCGGAGCCATCGCCCACGCCGTCTCCTACGAGCTGCCACTTCGGTACAAGGGCGTCAGGCACGCCGAGTCCAAGCGGCGCATTGCCAGGGAGGCCGCGACCTACGTCACCGAAGGAATGGCGATCGGCCTGACCGGGGGGACGACGGCTACCGAGGTAGCGCGCGCGCTCGCGGACCAGCAGAAGCTGACCATAGTGACCAACGCGCTCAACATCGCCTCCGAACTCGCGGTCCGGCCGAAGCTCAAGCTGATCGTCACCGGCGGCGTGGTCAGGAGCGAGTCGTATGAGCTGTCGGGGCCAATCGCGGAGGCAAGCCTGACCGGGCTCAACCTCGACGTGGCGTTCATCGGGGTTGACGGGATCGATGCGAGGGCTGGCTGCACCACGCATCAGGAGGTGGAGGCGCACACGAACGGCGTCATGATCAGCTGCTCACGGCGGGTCGTCGTGGTGGCCGACAGCTCCAAGATCGGGAAGATCGCCTTCGCCCGGATCTGCGAGGTGGCCGCGGTCAGCGAGCTGATCACCGACCGGGATGCCGACCCAGAAGCAGCGGCGGCCCTCGCCGAGTCCGGGGTGCACGTCAAGTTCGTGTGAGCGGCCGGGACCGCTACCCGCTCCGGCGGCGTGCCTAAAGGGAGCCTTTCGCAGCGAAAGGCTCGCCTATAGGTCTCGTTTTGGCAACAAATGGAAGCCGACCTTGCGCGGGGTAGCGCCGGTCGTGAATCTTGGTTCATTCCGTTGCGGCGGCGCGGGGCCTGAGCGAGGACCATGCACGATGAATAACGGTTCACCTGGCGCAGGAGAGCACGTCGGCACGGCAGACGACAGCCTGGACGTGCGCGGGATAACCGTTCACTTTGGCGGCCTGGTCGCGCTGGAGGATGTCTCGCTGACCGCGGCGGCCCGGCAGGTGACCGGCATCATCGGGCCCAACGGTGCCGGGAAGACCACGCTGCTGAACGTCCTGTGCGGGTTCGTCCGGCCGCAGGCAGGAACGATTGCCTTCGGCGGCAGGGAACTCAGCCGGATGCGACCTCATCGGCTGGCAGGCCTGGGCATCGCCAGGACGCTCCAGGGCATCGGCCTGTTCAGCGGGCTTACCGTCGTCGAGAACGTGATGGTGGGCGCGACCAGCAGGGCCAGGGCTGGGTTCTGGTCCGGCTTACTCGGGCTGACACGGTCCGACGCGGATGAGCGCAGGCTGCGCGGTGACTCGATGCAGGCGCTGGAGTTGGTCGGCGTCGACGAGTATGCCGATGACAACCCCGATACGCTCCCGCACGGCGTGCGCAAGCGGGTGGCGCTCGCCAGGGC
Source organism: Streptosporangiaceae bacterium (assembly GCA_030041135.1). Lineage (GTDB taxonomy): Bacteria > Actinomycetota > Actinomycetes > Streptosporangiales > Streptosporangiaceae > JAJYUU01. Next base: position 22,342 of record JASHOL010000147.1, read on the forward strand.
GCTGGTAGCCAAGCCCAGGCTGCTGCTTCTGGACGAGCCCGCCAGCGGGTTGTCGGAGTCCGAGCTGGCCGATCTCAGCGCCCTGATGACGTCTCTGGCGCGCCAGTGCACGGTGGTCGTCATCGAGCACCGGATGGATCTGATGATGTCGGTCTGCCAGCAGATCTTCGTGCTCGACTTCGGCAAGCTGATCGCCTCAGGGACACCGGAGGAGATACAGGCAGACTCCGCGGTCACCGCCGCCTATCTCGGCTCCGACGTGGCCGAGGCGGACGCAGCCGGCCAGCGCGAGGAGGCGAGCCAGTAATGCCGGCTTCATCGCTCGCCGTCACCGACGTTGTCGCGGGTTATGGCAGTGCGCCGGTGCTGAACGGAGTCTCGATCACCGCCAGGCCCGCCACTATCACCGCCGTCCTCGGTGCCAACGGCGCGGGGAAGACCACCTTGCTGCGGACGATTTCCGGGTTCGTCCGGACGCGCAGCGGTCAGGTGCGGCTGGACGAGGTCAGCCTGACCAGGCTTGCGCCCGATCACATCGCCAGGTCCGGTGTCGCGCACGTGCCCGAGGGCCAGGGCGTCATCACGGAGCTGACCGTCGAGGAGAACCTCAGGCTCGGGCTGCTACTGCGGCGCCGCGCCGACCGTGCCGCTGCGCTCGATGACGCCTACCGCCGGTTCGGCATCCTGGCCGACCGGCGGCGCAGGCACGCGGCGACCTTGTCGGGCGGGGAGCGGCAGATGCTCGTCATCGCCAGGGCGCTGTTGTCTGCGCCGCGGGTGCTGCTGCTCGACGAGCCGTCTCTCGGACTCGCACCGAAGATCGTGGCCCAGGTGATGGATCTGGTGCGGCAGCTGCGTGACGACAGCGGGCTCACCGTGCTGCTGGTCGAGCAGAACGCGCGCAGTGCGCTATCCATCGCCGACCAGGGCGTGGTGCTGAATCTCGGCAAGGTGGTCGCGACGGCGCCCGCCGGCGAGCTGGCGGCCGACGTCGCGTTGCGTCGGCACTACCTGGGTTTCTAGCGGAGGGCGCGGATGCAGGAGTTTGTCGAGTTCACGCTCGGAGGCGTGAGTGACGGCGTGATCTACGCCGCCATCGGGCTGTCGCTCGTGCTGATCTGGCGCGCGACGAGGGTGCTCAACTACGCCCAGGGCGGCATGGCCATGTTCACCAGCTACATAGCGCTGATCGTGATCAACTCCACCGGCAATTACTGGCTCGGGTTCATCGTCGCGCTGGCCGCTGGGCTGGTCATGGGCGGCGTCGTGGAACGCGTCGTCATCCGGCCGACCGCCGGAAAGCCGCACCTGAACGCGGTGATCGTGACCATCGGCCTGCTCATCCTCGTCGAGGGTCTCGCCGGGATCATCTACGGCAGCAAGAACCGCTCGTTCCCGACGCCGTACTCGATCGTCGGGGCGAAGATCGGGAGCTTTGACCTCGGCGAGGGCTCGTCGCCGAGCGCAATCTTCACCGCCTTCGCGGTGCTGGCCGCAGCCGGCCTGCTGGCTGTCCTCTTCCGGTACACCGCGGTCGGGCTGCGCATGCGCGCCTCGGCCTTCAGCGGGACCGTCGCCCAGCTCATGGGCGTCCGGGTGGGCCGCATTACAACGCTGGGCTGGGCGCTGGCCGGACTCATCGGCGCCCTGGCCGGGATGCTCGTCACGCCCCAGACCTTCCTGTACCCGAACAGCATGGACTCGATCTTCGTGCTGGGTTTCACCGCGGCCGTTATCGGCGGACTGGACAGCCCAGGCGGCGCGATTGTCGGCGGACTGATCCTCGGCGTCCTGCTGAGCTACGTGACCGGGTACGTCGGCAGCAACCTGCCTGAGCTCGCGGGCCTCGCGCTCCTGATCCTGGTGCTGATGTTCCGGCCGTCAGGACTGTTCGCCTCGACCGCCACCAGGCAGGTGTAGTCACATGACTCTAGCCAGGCACGCCGGGCTCGGCATCCTCGCTTGCGTCGTGCTGCTCGTGCTGGCCAGCAGGCTGGATGCCTACCGTCAATACCAGATGGCGCAGGTAGCGGCCACGGTAGTCGCCGTCGCCGGGCTGACCGTGCTGATCGGGGTCAGCGGCCAGCTGTCGATCGGCCACGGAGCCTTCATGTTCGTCGGCGGCTACGCCACGGCCCTGCTGGTCATGCACCTGAACTGGCCGCTGGCCCTGGTGATCGTGGCCAGCGCCGCTGTCGCGGCGCTGGCCGGCGGGGTCATGGGCGTCGCCGCAGCCCGGTTGCGCGGGCCGTACCTGGCGGGGGCAACGCTGATGCTCGCGGTGGCGCTGCCCGCGGTCGCCTACCAGTGGCAGGGCGTGTTCGGCGGGGACCAGGGCCTCGACTTCACGGTCACGACACCCCGCTTCCTTGGTGCCTCGTTCCAGCTGACGGAGTGGCAGGCCTGGGTGTGCTGCATCTGCCTGGTCATCGTGATGGTGCTGCTAGCCAATCTGCTCCGCAGCCGGATCGGCCGGAGCTGGCGGGCGCTGCGGGACAACGAGACGGCGGCCGCTCTCTCCGGCCTGAATGTCGCCAGGCTGCGGGTACTGGCCTTCGCCCTGAGCGCGGGATGCGCGGGCGTGGCCGGTTCCCTCCTGGCCATGACCATGCTGAACGTGACGCCAGGGGCGTTCACCCTGGCGCTGTCGATCCAGTTGCTCACCGCCGTGGTGCTCGGCGGGCTCGGCAGCCTGGCCGGCGCGGTCTGGGGCGGGATCATCCTGGTTCTCGTCCCGCCGTTCCTGACCGACTTCGCTGCCAGCCACGGTTTCTCCTCGGCCAGCGCGAGCGTGCCCGTCGCCGGCTACGGCCTGGTGCTCATCGTCGTGATGCTCCTGTTCCCGGCCGGCATCCAAGGCGGCGTGCGCCGGCTGCTGGGTCCGGTGGCGCCAGCCGCGACCGGCCCCGTCGGCGCGATCGGCAGGCGCCTGGCCCATCGGCTGCAAGAAAGCTCCAGTGCAGAGACCCGCGAAGAACGCAGTGGATAGGGAAGGGACTAGATGGCCAGATACCGCAAACTGGGCCTCGCGCCCGTCACCGCCCTGGCGGCGCTGAGCATGATGCTGGCCGCCTGCGGCAGCAGCTCACCATCGTCGTCAGGCGCGCTGCAGGCCTCCGCGCCCGGCATCACCGCCAAGACGATTACCATCGGCAGCCACCAGCCCTTAACGGGCATCGCGGCGCCGGGCTACGACGAGATCGCGCCCGCATCGAACGCCTACTTCCAGTACGTGAACGCGCACGGCGGGGTCTACGGCCGCAAGATCATCTATAAGTACCTGAACGACCAGTACAACTCCTCGATCACGACGACGGTCGTCCGCCAGCTGATCCTCCAGGACCACGTCTTCGCCATCTTCAACGGGCTCGGCACGCCCACCCATCTGGCCGTGGCCCCGTTCATCAACGCGGAGGGGGTCCCCGACTTGTTCGTGGCCTCCGGCTGCGCATGCTGGAACGCGCCGTCTACCTGGCCGGAGACGTTCGGCTGGCAGATCAACTACATCAGGGAGGGCAAGATTCTCGGCGCCTACGTCGCCGCGCACTTCAAGGGCAAGAAGATCGCCTACTTCTACCAGGACGACGAGTTCGGGCTGGACGGCATCAAGGGCCTCGGGTACGAGATTCCCGCGTCGCAGGTCGTGGCGAAGGAGCCCTATAACGTGAACGCCGCCAACCCGGCCGCCGAGGTCGAAACCCTGACCGCGGCGCTCAAGGCGTCCAGGGCGCAGGTCGTCATCGCGTTCGCGGTACCGGCCTTCATGGCGCTCCTGCGGCTGTCCGAGCTCGGCCTCAGCTACAGCCCGCAGCTGGTCAGCAGCGACGTCGGCTCTGATCCGATCACGCTTTCCGGTCTGCTCAACGCGTACGCGAAGAAGACCGGCAGCTTCGGGGACTCGCTGATCCAGGGCATCATCACCGACAGCTACCTGCCCTCGCTTGGCAGCACGGGCAGCAGCTGGATCGCGCTGTTCACCAAGATTCACAATCAGTACATCCCGAGGCTGCCCATGGACGGCAACGTGCTGTACGGGATGGCCGTCGCCTACACGTTCGTGCAGGCGATGTTCAAGGCCGGCCGCAATCCGACCAGGCAGGACCTGGTCAACGCGGTGAACTCCGGCTTGCCGCAGGGCGTCTCGGTCGCGCCGTATGCGTACTCTTCCACCGATCACGATGGGATCACCGGCGCTTACATCGCCGAGATCGAGTCGGGCGTGCTCGTCAAGCTCGGTCCGGTGCAGGTGACCGACAACACCCCCACCGGCGCGGTCACGACGTATACGACTGCGCAGCCGCCGGCTCCCTCCAGCGGCATACCGTAGCCTGACGGCGTCAGTGGTTCGGCCGCCCGCGAGTTTCGCGGGCGGCCGGACCGGGCGGGACGAGCGTCGGAGCAGGGGTCAGTGTGGCAAGCACCCTCGGCCGGAGGTCGGCCGCATCTACGGAGCCGCCGGGCGAGCGGCTGCTGGTAGCCGCGGAGCACTTGTTCGGCGAGCGCAGCTACCGCCGCACGTCGGTCGCAGATATCTGCGCCGCGGCCGGCATCGCCACGGGCAGCTTCTACGCTCACTTCGCGTCCAAGGCCGAGATCTTCACGGCCGTGATCCGGCGCGTCAACGCCGACCTCAGGGCGGCCATGGCGGCCGCGCTGCAGACCGCGGCCGGCAACCAGCGGGCCAGGGAGCGGGCAGCATTCCGGGCGTACTTCGACCTGATGTCGCAGCGCCCGTGGATATTCCGGATCCTTCGCGAGGCGGAGTTCCTCGCGCCGAGCGAGTTCCGCGGCTACTACGAGCGGCTAGTCCGCGGGTACGCCAGGGGCGTGCGGGTAGCCCAGCTGGCGGGCGAGGTCGACCCCAAATATGACCCGGAAGTGATCGCCTATATCTACACCGGGCTCGGGCACTTCGTCGGCATGCGGTGGACGGAGTGGACGGAGGGCGGTCGCGTGCCGGACGACGTGTTCGAAGACCTCTTGGACGTGCTGGCCAGAGGCCTGCCGCCGGTCAGCCGAGCCGGCAGGGATGACTCGGCCGACACGGTCGGCTCGGCCGGCGCGGACGGCGCCGTCGAAGCCGCCAGCTCGCCCCGCGAGCCAGCCGTGAGTCGGGACGGACAGGAAGGCCAGCCGGCTGCCACGCGGTCGGCCGCAGCCCGGCCTCGATCGCAGCCCTGATCGAGTCGCCGGTGACATCACGAGCGCCTGAGGCGTCTTGTCCTGGGTCAAGTACCGCACGGTAACGTGCGTGGGGTGACGACGACCGGACCAGCCTGGCGCCTTACCGGCACTGCCAGGGACTTCCTGACGTCGCCGAGCACTGGCGCGCTTGCGGGATGAAGGCCTACCTGATGAAGACAACCCTCACCAGGATCGGAGGGGCGGGGTGACGCTCGAGACCTACTCCAGGACGATCCCGCGGATCCTGGTGAGCGCGGCAGACCGGGACCCGGCCGGGACCTGGCTGCGCAGTGACGACGGCTCGCTGACGTTCGAGGGCGCCGTCGCGGCGGTGGGCCTGACCGCGGGAGCGCTCGACGACGCGGGCGTACGCGCCGGCGATGTGGTCATGATGACGGCCGGCACCACCGTGCCGTACCTGCTGTGCTGGCTGGCGTCGGCCGCTCTGGGTGCGATCACGGTCGCGGTGAACCCGCGCAGCACCCCCGCCGAGCTGGCCGGCCTGGCCGGCCAGACCCGGCCACGGGTGATCCTCACCGGCCCCGGGCTTGGCGGCCCTGTGACTGCGACGGCCCCCTGGGATGGCACTCCCGGCCTGCCGAAGCAGGAGCAGGCCAAGGTGGTCGATGTCACGACGCTCGTGCCGCGCGACTGGGCCGACCACGCCGCGATGGCCGCGGCGGCCGGGCGGGTGGCCCTGTCCGACCGGCCGTCTCCTGACGACCTCGCCGTCCTGATTCCGACCTCAGGCACGACCGGACGCTCCAAGCTGGTTATGCAGACGCACCGGGCCTACGCGATGGCCGGGGAAGGCTTCCCGTTCTGGATGGAGCTGACGTCCGAGGACCGGCTCATGACCACGCTGCCGTTGTTCCACGTCAACGCCCCCGCGTACTCGGTCATGGGCTCCCTCGCGAGCGGCGCCGGCCTGGTCCTCGTCGAGCGGTTCTCCGCCAGCGGTTTCCTGGACGCGGCGCGGCGCCATGCGGCGACCGAGTTCAACGCGATCGGCGCGATGCTCGAGATCCTCATGCGCCAGCCTGAGCGGCCCGACGATGCCGACACCCCGCTGCGACTGTGCTACACCGGGCCTGCGCCCGAGCGCGAGCGGCAGCTGGAGATGGAGAAACGTTTCGGGCTGCGCATCGTCGTCGGATATGCGCTGTCCGAGTCGCCGTACGGGCTGATCTGGGCCCGCGGCACCCGGCCGTACGGCACGCTCGGCTCGGTCCGCCAGCACCCCTACCTGGGCGACATCAACGAGGCCAGGGTCGCGAGTGAGGACGGCCGGGTGCTGAGCCCCGGCGCTACCGGCGAGCTGCAGCTGCGTAACCCCGTCCTGACGCCCGGCTACTGGGGCATGCCCGAGGAGACGGCCCAGGTCATGTCCGACGGCTGGCTGCGCACCGGCGACCTTGTCACCGCCAACGCGGACGGCACCTACACCTTCGTCGCCAGGGTCAAGGAGGTGATCAGGCGGCGCGGCGAAAACCTGTCTCCCCTCGAGGTCGAAGAGGTGCTGCAGGCCCACCCCGCGGTGCTGGAGTGCGCCGTCGTAGGCGTGCCGTCTGAGCTGTCCGAGGAGGAAGTCAAGGCGTTCCTCGTCGCGGCGCCGGGTGAGGAGCTCAGCTTTCCCGAGCTGCGTGCCTTCGCCGCCGGCCGGCTTGCGGCCTTCAAGGTTCCCAGGTACTGGGAGCAGGTGGCCGAGCTGCCGAGAACGCCCACGGCCAGGGTGGCCAAGCACCGGCTGCCGGCCGGTCATCCGCCCGGCGAATACGACGCGGACGCGAACGGCCAGGCGCGCACGCTTAAGGGAGAGAAGTGACCGAGTACCACACCTCCATCGGCACCTCAGACGCGGAGTCGATCACGCTGCTCGGGCATGACCTGGCCGGCGAGCTTATGGGCAAGGTCAGCTTCGGTGAACTCGCGTTCTGGCTGACGGCGCTGCGGCGCCCGTCGGCGGGCGAGTTGTCGGTCTTCGAGGCGGTGCTCGTGGCGCTCGCGGATCACGGGTTCACCCCGTCCGCGATTGCGGCCCGCCTGACGCTGACCGGAGCGCCGGAGTCCCTGCAGGGAGCACTCGCGGCCGGCCTGCTGGGCGGCGGATCGCGGTACCTGGGGGTCACCGAGGACTGCGGCAAGTTCCTGGCCGCCGCGCTCGCCGCCCATGACGGACCGCTGCCCGTCGACGAGGCCGGCTGGGACGAACTAGCGGCACGTGCAGTCACTGCCCAGAAGGCAGCGGGGCGGCTGGTGCCGGGTCTCGGCCATCCCATCCACAAGCACGGCGACCCGCGCACGCCGGTCATCTTCCAGGTCGCGGCCGACGCCGGGCTGCTCGGGCCTCACCTGCGGCTGTTCGCGGCGGTTGGCCGCGCGCACCCGCCGATCCTCGGCCGCACCCTCCCACTGAACGGCGCCGGGGTGTGCGGGGCGGCACTGGCCGATCTGGGCTTCCCGCCCGACCTGCTCCGCGGTTTCGCGCTGCTGGCCAGGACGGCCGGGCTCCTCGGTCACCTGGCCGAGGAGATGCGCAACCCGGTCGGCCAGAGCATCTACCGGCAGACCGACGAGTCCGTTCGCTATATCCCGCCGCCTGAGCCCTAGTGCTCCAGCCGTAGATCGAGATCTGGCTCGAAACTGGGGCCCGCTATGGGAGACCTGAGGGAGGACAAGGCCTCTGCGGAGGCCCTGCCAGGATCAGGCCGTGGTCTTGCACGGCGCGGAGGCCATGGACCGCATCTTCTCGGCGGCCGGGAGTGAAAGGCGACCTGACGTGCGGAACCTCGCCTCATGTTGTGGTGGCCGCGAGCTGCAGCAAGAGTCGTGTGGTGTCATCTGGTGGACGACGGCGTAGTTGCAGGACGGCGATCACCGCGGCGGTGGCCTGGCACCAGCGCCAGAGCCTGTCGCGGTCCAGGTCCGGGACTAGCGCGCAGAGTTGCCCGGCCCGGTCGTCGATCTCAGCTGTGCTGGTGGCCCGGCCTAGGGTCCACTCGATCGCGTCCCATGCCAGGTCGCCCAGGCGGGGCCCGGGGTCGATGGCGACGAGTCCCCGCCCGGGGCCGCCCTGGAGGATGTTGGAGAGGTGGAGGTCTCCGTGGAGCAATCCGGGGGCGCCGCCGGCGGCGGCGAGCTCACGCGCCAGCCGGTGTCCATGTGCCAGCAGGCTCGGTGCGACCAGCGGACTTACCCGTGGGCTGCTGAGCCGTCTGCCGGTCCGGGAAAACATCGCGTCCATGCCTTCTGCCAGTGTGGGCAGTTTCCCGGCATAGCCGCCGGGGGTGCACCGCAGGCCGGTGAGCAGTTCGGCCATCTCACTGGCCGCAGGGAGTTCCGGCTGGTCACTGACCTTGGTCCCCGGCTCGATCTTCTCCAGCAGCAGGGCTCCTGCATCCAGCTTCGCGTCGATAAGGTCCACCACGTGCGCGGTGCCCGACCAAGCGCGCAGTGCCAGTGCTTCATCCGCCGCGATGGCCAGACCTGGCGTCAGTTTGAGCACCACGCCGCGAGCGTCATACTGCCTGCCGGTGAAGACATAAGACCCGTTGCCCAGTACTACCTCATCCAGCTCCAGGTGCCAGCGCTGGCAGCACAGCTCGACCAGCCTGGGCAACGCCGCCAACCACGAGTGAGCTCCCTGGCCGAACCGGGCGACGAGCCGGTCTCGGCCGTCCGCTTCCAGCGACAGGTCGAGGTTCAGCATGCGCTCATCGTGGCGGTGGGCCGCCGCGTCCGCAACCGAGGTCAGCGCATCACCCCTGGCCGGCCTCGCCAAGACCACCCTCATCCTTAGATCTCGTGACGAGGCCGGGCCAGCTCTCGCGGCTAATGGCCCAGCATGTGGCCAGGAGCCTGATACCGATGCTGAGCTGCGCGGATCCTAAATGCGGTAGAAGAGATTGAGGAAGCGATTGGCCAGGGCCTGGTCGCCGGTCGCGGTGCCGCCGTTGACCCGGCCGAACGCGGTAAGCACCATGCTGCCGGGGTCGAACTCCAGTATGGCGGGCAGGTCGGAAATGTCGCCGGACTCGTAGCTCATGCCCTGGTCGCCGATCGAGACGCGGGTGTCGCCGCCGTTGCGGCCGCCGACCCGCACGCCTATGGAGAACGGCGACAGGTCCGCGTCCGGCCTGATGGTGGACTGCCAGATGATGAACATGAACGGAACGAGCAGGTCAGCCGTGTCTGCCGACAGGACGTGCGCCTGCCCGCTGCCCTGGCGGATGTCCCAGGTGTGCACGCCGTAGTCCATCAGCTGGCCGGCCGCGTAGATGAACGCGGGCACTGGTCCCATGTAGAAGTGCGGGACGATCAGCCCGCCCCACTCCTCGGCCGTCAGCGGCTCGAGAATTCCCATCATCTGGTTCAGGTCGGCGCGGGCTCGCGCCACCATCTCCTCCTGGGACAGGTCGAACGCCTTGGCGCTCTGGCCCGCCCGCTCGTGCATGCCGACGAGGCCGTACGCGGCCGGGGCCTCGGCGCCGCTCCTGGCGATGTCGAAGGCCCTGAAGTAGCCCTCGGTGGTGTCGACGATATGGCCGATGACGTCCTTGACCCGCCAGTTCTCGCAGGCGGTCGGCGCATCCCACGCGCCGGGCCGTTCCGCGAGCTCGAACATCTGCCCTGCGTCGTCGCGGACAACGCGGAGGATGGTGTCCTTACCCTCGTAGGTCATGGCATTCCACTCGCTCAAGCCGTTCACCTCTCTCGGGCTGCAGGCGTCGCCGGTTCGTGGCGGCACGAGGTCCGGCGATGCCCCGGAGTTCGTATTGTGAACCACTGTGCGGCCCACAGGATGAAGCCCAGCGCACCAGACCCGTGGGTGTCAACGGAATGCCGTGAGGTGGCAGTCTTTTAACGCCGGGAACGAGGTGTCACCCGCCCCGCAGCGCTCTAGCCGCCGGGCTCCTACGGGGCTGACCGAAGGGCCAGCGGCGGCAAGCGGTGTCCGGCAGGACTCAGCCCGGCCCGCCAGTCCCGCTCAGCCGGCTTGGTCGGTCCGCCCAGCCGGCTTGGTCGGTCCGCTCAGCCGGTCGGCTCAACCGGCCGCGACGCTCATCCGGGCGAGGGCCGCGCCATACCGAATGGCGACGAGTTGCCCGACCGCCTGGTGCGCGCCAAGCGGCGAGGCGATCGGCGCGCCGAGTGCGGTGCTGAGACTCTCTAGCACGTGCGATGGGACCTCGGGCCCGATCAGGCAGGGGGCGAGCGCCGGGCTGGCCGCGCCGGACATGTCGAGGCGGGTCACCGCGTCGGCGATGCTCGCCGGCTCACCGAGCGAGGCGGGCATGACCGGGACAGAAAGACGCGAGGCTAGCAGCACAGCCGCCACGGCGGCAGCATTGGCGGCCTCCTCCCCAACGTCCGACAATACGATGACGCCGCGGCCGCCGGTGGAAATACTCAGACCGCTCGAGCGGGCGTGGCGGACGAGCCCGGCTTCGGCCAGCCTGGCGTGCAGGCCCTCGGCCACGAGCGGGTGCGGGGCCAGGTGAGCGGCCACGATGACCTGCTCGCCAGCTCCCGCCGTAAGTCGGCTGACGGCCGCGTCGGCCCTGGCGTTCGGACTGAGGAGCAGGGGAACAACCACGCAGCCTGGCTGCTCTGAGTCGGCTGAGACCTCCAGGCAGCCCGACAGCGGGTCGGTCGTCCCCTCCAGGTAGCCGACGCGGACGTCGACGCCCGGGCAAGACGCCGAGGCAGTTGCAGCCACCGCGGCCGCGATCCCCTCGGTGTCGGCCTCGATCGAGCCGGGGACGGCGATGACCAAGGCCGGCGCACCAGAGGCGACTGACAGGCGGTGCGGGCTGCGATGCCGCCCGGCTGGCCTGGTCCGCCCGGTCCGCCTCGGCAGCGGGGCGCTGTCCTGGGAATCGGATGCCGCGCCGCCGCGCTGGGGCAGTGGCGCTCCGCGCTGCGGGAGTTCCCCGTCGGCCGGGGTTGCCGGGCCGCCGCGGCGCGGGAGTTCCCCGTCGGCCGGGGTCGCCGGGCCACCACGCTGCGGGAGCTCGCCGCTACGCTGCGCGAGTGGCTCGCCGCGCTTCGGCAGCGGCTGGCGCACCGGGAGGGGCTCCGCTTGCGGGCTTAGGTCATTCACGCTGTCGTATCGTAATCGGAGCGCTGAGTGCTCGGACGACCTTCTGCGATGTTCGCGCCAAACCTGCTTCTGTCACCGTTTCGTACTACTCGGTCGGTAGCATGCTTCGGAACACCGATATCAGAGCGTTCTTCTGCTCGTCGGTGAGGCGGCTTTCTGCCTGTATGGCGGCCTCCACGCTGATTTCCGCCGTCGCGGAGGCATCGTGCCTGTCCCGGTGGTGGAGCAGGCCGGCCTGCGTGAGCAGCGTCTGGGCGGGGACGTTCAGCGCGTCGGATATGAGCCGGATCACCCTGACCGAGGGCTGGTGCAGGCCTCTCTCAATCTGGCTCAGGTACGGGTTGGAGAGCTTGGTCCGCTCGGCGAGCTGCCGCAACGACAGGTTGGCCAGCTTGCGCTTGTTCCTGATGAACGCGCCCAGGGCCTCCAACTGGGAATCCCGCGGCTCGGTCATCTAGCTCCCTCCCTGAGCGGGACGCGCCCGGCGGCTGATTTGCGGCAGCCGCCGGGTATCACTGTGGTGCGCGGCCCGGCTACTTGTCGGCCTCGCGCGGCTTCGGAGAGCTGGCTCTGGCCTTCGGCGTGGTGGCCTTGGCTGGCCGAGCGCCCTTCGCCTTCGCGGTGTCCGCGTTGGTGGTCTTGGTGGTGTCTGCCTTGGTGGTGTTGGCCTTGGCCGTACTCGACTTGGCCGTACTCGACTTGGCCGTACTCGACTTCTCCGGGCTCGGCTTGGCTGGGGTCGCCTGCGCCTGATCCTGCTCCGGCTCGGCCACCGTGGCGGTGTTCTGCGCAACCGGGCTGCTCCCGGCAGGAGCTGCGGTCACGCTCGCTGACCGGGTCGGCGCCGCGTGCTCGCTGCGCCGGGCAGAAGACAGCGAACCCGCCACGCGAGTGAGCCGGCTTACTCCCTCGGTCACAAGTGGGGTCCCAAGCTCGACCGCCTTGCCGGCCAGCTTCCGCTGGGTGGCGAGCACCTGGCCCGCACCGTCGGCAAACTTCCGCTGAGTGGCGCGGGCCTGCCCGGCCAGGTCATGGGCGTGCGAACGGAGCTTGTCTGGGTTGGTCAGGTCGCTGACCGAGGGCAGGTGCACCTCCGGCCTCCGCAGTGGCGGCAGGCTAGGCAGGACCGCCCTTGCGAGCTGGTTGCCGGCCCGAACGGCCACGCCAACGGTCTCCCGCCCCTTGCGCACCTGGTGCTGGCCCTTGCGGAACCGCTCGTGGCCCTTCTGCATGGCGGCGGCCACCTGATCCTGAACTTCCTTCGCGACGGCGCGAGTGTCCATCACTGAATCCTCCTCTAGGTTCAACACTGCAAACTATATCAAGCGAGCCGCGTTATTTGTCAAGCGGCCAGCTGAGGAACTGCGACGCTGGGCGCTTCAGCGTTGGACAGGTGCACGCACGGGCTGAGATCGTTGTGTGCCGTGCGGCAGGAAGAGATCTGGGATCACGAGACTGCTCAGGGCTACGACACGCCGGGCACCGGGATGTTCGACCCGGAGTTGCTCGGGCTGACCGTCGACCGGCTTGCCGACCTGGCAGGCGATGGCCGGGCTCTGGAGTTCGCAATTGGCACCGGCCGCGTCGCCGTGCCGCTGGCCGAGCGCGGAGTGCCGGTTACCGGCATCGAGTTGTCGCATCCGATGATCGACCAGCTACGCACCAGGGCCGATGAGACAGCAATCCCGGTGATCGCCGGTGACATGGCCACCGCCCGCGCTCCTGGCACCTACACGCTGGTCTACCTCGTCTATAACACGATCTCCAACCTGCTGACGCAGGGAGAGCAAGTAGCCTGCTTCCGCAACGCAGCGCGGCATCTCACGCCCGGCGGCCGGTTCGTCATCGAGCTGTGGGTACCCCAGTTGCGCACGCTGCCACCGGGCCAGCAGGCCACGGTCTGGGCGTCGGAGCCCGGTTACATCGGCCTGGATACCTATGATGTGCTGCGCCAGCAGGTGATCTCGCATCACTTCCGCTTCGGCACCGACAAGCAGGCACGGCTGTTCCGCAGCCAGCATCGTTACATCTGGCCGTCGGAACTCGACCTGATGGCGGAACTTGCCGGGTTCGAGCTCGAGGCGCGACACGCCAACTGGGCCAGGGCCGAGTTCACCGCCGAGTCCTCGTCGCATGTCTCGGTTTACCGGCTCGCTGCGGCCTAGCGACCGTCCCCGCTCCGCGTGTGATCATGTAGTGCTGTTCGGCTATTGGGCGAGCACCACTACATGATCATGGAAGACCGCGAGCGGAGCGAGCTGCCGCGCGGTGGGCGGGGACCCAGACTGGCGTCGTGGGTCAGGCGGTCGCGGGCTCGCCGACCGGACGCAGGGTGAAGCCGCGGTAGTTGTCGGCCGCGATCTCGTCACAGATCTGCCGGTAGGTGCCGACGCCGCCGATGTACGGCAGGAACACCCGTGCCTTGCCCGGCACGTTCGCGCCCATGTACCAGGAATCGGCCAGCGGGAACAGCGTGAGCGACCCGACCTCAGCCGCGTGCTTTACCCATCCGGCCTCGGCCTCCGGTGCTGCCTCGATCGCGGCCGAGCCGGCCGACCGCACGTGCGCGATGCAGTCGCTGATCCACTCCACGTGCTGCTCGATCGAGACCACCATGTTGCTGAGCACCGACGGGCTCAGCGGACCGGTGACCGTGAAGAGGTTCGGGAAACCGGCGACCGCGATGCCAAGGTAAGTACGCGGGCCGGCCGCCCACTCCTCGGCGAGGGACACTCCGTCGCGCCCGCGGATATCGATGGCGTTCAGCGCGCCGGTCATCGCGTCGAACCCGGTCGCGAAGACGATCGCGTCGAACTCGAACTCGCGATCCGTCGTGCGCAGGCCGGCCGGCGTGAACTCGACCAGCGGCGTCTTGCGCAGGTCCACCAGGTGCACATGCGGTTTGTTGAACGTCTCGTAGTACCCCGTGTCGAGGCACAGCCGCTTGGTCCCGATCGGGAACGCGCGCGGCGACAGCGCCTCCGCGAGCTCTGGGTCGTTGACGACCCCGCGAATCTTCGAGCGCGCGAACTCAGCCGCGCTCTCGTTCGCCGCCGGGTCAATCAGGATGTCGGCGTAGCAGGTGATCAGGCCGACGATCTCGCCCTTCGCCCAGCCGGCCTCATACGTGGCCAGACGTTCGCCCTCGGGCACTGACAGCGCGAGCTCGGTGGCCGGCTCGGCCGGCACCCCGTACCCCGAGGTCCGCTGCGCGGCGCGGTAGGCGCGGTAGTTCGCCTTCACCTCGGTGACCTGGGCGGGGTCAAGCGGCCGGTTGCCGGCTGGGGTTGAGAAGTTCGCGGTCCGCTGGAACACGGTCAGGTCGGCGGCCTGCTCGGCGATCAGCGGGATGGACTGGATGCCGGATGAGCCGGTCCCGATGACCGCAACTCGCAGGCCGTCGAAGCGGACCTCGTCCTCACCCCAGTGAGCGGTGTGATGCGTGCGTCCCTGGTAACGCTCCAGGCCTGGTACCTCCGGCAGTTTGGGCGCGGAGAGAACGCCGGTGGCCATGATGACGAACTGCGCATCCACCCGCTCACCGGCGTCGGTCGCGACCGTCCACTTACTCGTGGTGTCGTCCCAGTGCGCGCTGACCACCCTCGTGCCGAGCGTGATGTCGCGCAGCAGGTCGAACCGTTCGGCGACGTGGTTGAGGTAGCGCAGGACTTCGGGCTGGGTCGGATACTTCTCCGTCCACTCCCACTCCTGCTCAAGTTCGGGGGAGAACGAATAGGAGTAAGCCACGCTGTGGATGTCGCAGCGCGCGCCAGGGTAGCGATTCCAGTACCAGGTGCCGCCCACGCCGTCGCCGGCCTCGAACAGCCGCGTGCTCAGCCCGAGCTCACGCAGCCGGTACAGCTGGTAAAGGCCAGAGAACCCGGCTCCGACGACTACGGCGTCCACCTCTTGCTGGCCGGCCATGGCACCTCCCTCTGCGGTCGAGCGCGCTACCTGGCCCCTTTTGGACGCTACTCCAGCCGAATTAGCGCGGCAATCGGCGTTTGGTCCCGGCCGTCCGGTTTGGCGCGTCCGGTCGCGCAGGCAAGAACTGGCGCTCAGGCCTGCTCCACGACCTCCATCCGATTCCCGTCCTGGTCCCTGAAGGCGAACATGGCCGGCACGCCCGGCCACCGCAGCACGTCATCGACAGCGGTGCCTGCTGCCAGGAGTTCGGCGTGCACGACGTCGGCGTCCGCGGCTGTCAGCCTGAGCCCGGTCTCGACTCCGGCGGCGAGGCCATCCTTCGCCTGGATTAGCGCGATCGAGGTCGGTGCGCCCTCCGGTGCCACCTCGATCCACCGCCGGCCGCCGATCGCGACGTCAAGGCGCTCGGTGAAGCCGAGCGTGCCGGTGTAGTACTCGAGTGCCTTGTCCTGGTCACGGACTGGCACGCCAATCGCGTGGACGCCGGTGATGCGCGTCGTTCCTGCCATTGCTGATCCTCCTCTAGTCGGGTCAGTTCACCGCTCGCCGTACATGAGCGAACCGGGCGTGGTCAGCAGCTGACCCGTCTCCAGCCAGGTCTTCAGGCCGGAGAGGACCATCGGCCAGCCGCCGTAGAGCTGGCTGCTGGCGCCCTCGCGCAGCTGGTCGTGGATGACCCGCAGCCGGCACGAGTCGCCCACGGGCTCGATCTCCCAGGTGATCCTCGTGGTGCCCTCGTTCTTCGCCTCATCGCTCCACAGCGCGACCATCGACTGCACCAGCCGCGTGGGCGGATCGACTTCGAGGTTCACGCCCCGGCCGAGCAGCTGGCCGCTCGCGTGACCGAACTCAAAATTCGACCCAGGCACCCAGTCCGAGGTAACCCCGGCGCCGAAGTGGTACTTCGCGCGAATCTCCGGGTTCGTGATCGCTTGCCAGAGCCGCTCCGGAGTGGTGCGGATGTAGATCTCGAAAACCTTCTCCATCGACTTCTCCAGGTCTCGCTTGAGGTCAGACAGCCCAGCGGCCCACGGCTCGGCGTACTTGCTGACCCATCGGTCGTGGATGAGCCGGATCGGGACCGGGTTCAGGAAGTGGAGCTTTTGCCGGCCGCGGCGCTCGGTCACAACTAGGCCCGCCTCCTCGAGCTGCTTCAGGTGCTTCATGACCCCGAAGCGTGTCATCGAGAAGCGCTCTCCGAGCGCGCTCAGAGTCTGGCCGTCCACCTGGAACAGCTCATCGAGCAGCTCACGCCTGGTCGGGTCGGCGAGCGCCTTGAATACCTCGTCCACGCCCCGAGAATAGGTGACCAATTAGTCACATGTCAAGCGCAGATGCAGAGGACCGCCATGAGGGCCAGCGGGATCAGGCGGCCAAGGAGGCGGCTCGAGGACATGTGCGGATCTCCCTATCAGCCGTGATGTCCGGCGGGCTGGAACAAGTCAGCCGCCACCGAACGTCCGGATCGCTCGTCTGGAATCAGCAGCCAGCCGGCCAGGTACAACACCACGCCGACCGCGCCGAGCAGGGTCAGCATGACGAAGGCGATGCGCACGACGACCGGATCGATCCCGACGAGCCTGGCCGTACCTGAGGCCACGCCCGCGATCATCCGGTCGTCGGCGGGCCGGCGCAGTGGCGGCATGGGGGGCTGCGGGCTGGCTGAGTTTCCTGTGCTGTTTGCTGCGTTGTCAGTTGCTGTATTCATGCCTTCAGCCTGCTCCGGCGGACGACCGGTGGGTATCAGGAAGAGCCCCGACCTGACCCGGAATGCGAGCCTGCCGGCCGCAGCGAGGCCCTGAGGCTGGTCCGGCCTGGTCCACCTAGGGGCAACTGGCAATGACCTAACTTGGCCCACGGGCCAGCCAAGTCCAACGCCCAGAAGCTGGCCACGAGTGCAGTCACTCAACGCCACCTGTCATGCTGGCGAGGTGACTGACGAGATCAGGGAGTCCGACACCCGGCGGGCGCGGCTGTGGCGGTTCGCGGAGTCGAGGCACATCCCGCTGCGCGCGATCCTGGCCGCGGTGGCGGCGGTGGTCCTCGCTTATCTCGCGGGCAAGCTTGTGGACCGCCTCCGCGGCGTCCTCCTGCTGTTCGTGGTTGCCGGGTTCATCGCGCTGCTGCTCAACCCCCTAGTGGTGACGCTTCAGCGGTTCTTGCGGCGGCGCGGGTTCGCGGTCACTGTGGTCGCACTGGTGAGCGTGGCGGCATTCGCCGGGCTGGCCGTCGCGTTCGGTTACCCGTTGATCAACGGCTTGTCCCACCTTGCTAGCTACCTGCCGAACGCCGTGACGACCGCCGAGCACGGCAAGGGCTGGGTGGGGAAGCTGGTCATGAGGTACCACCTGCAGCAGTGGGTGACGAAGAACTCGCCGAAGCTGGTGGTGTACGCCAAGGACCTGGCCCAGCCGGCCCTGAGCCTGGGTGAGGGCGCGGCGTCGATCGCGTTCGAACTGTTCACGATCTTCGTGCTGGTGGTCCTGCTCCTGCTCGAGGGGCCGAGGTTGCGGCGCGGCCTGCTGGGCCTGATGCGGCCGAGCAGGGCCTCGCGCTTCATCCTGGTCGCCAGCGAGGTGAATCGCTCGGTGACGGGATTCATGCTGGGCAACTTCGCGACCTCGGTGATAGCGGGCATCGTCGTGCTGGTGACCCTGCTCGCGCTCGGGGTCCAGTTCCCGTTCCTGTGGGCGCTGTGGGTCGCGCTGGTCGACTTCCTGCCGATGATCGGGGGCGCGCTGGCCGGGATCCCCGTAGTCCTGTTCGCTGCTGCCCACTCCGTCTGGCCTGCGGGCATCGTCACGCTTATCGTCTTCCTCGTCTACACCCAGATCGAGAACCACGTCCTGAACCCGGTGATCATGAGCCGGACGGTCAAGATCAGCCCGCTGCTGGTGCTCGCCGCGATCCTGGTCGGCGCGTCGATCGGCAACTGGATCGGCGGGCTCTTCGGTGGGTTCGTGGCCGCGCTGCTGGCCATCCCGGTCGCCGGGGCCATGCAGGTGATCGTCCGCGAGATCTGGCGAGCCACGGCGCCGGCTGAGGCGCGCTCAGCCGGGCCGCCGTCGGATGAGACGGCTCAAGCGCCCGTGGCAGGCGCGCTGCAGGACGCTGCGGCGGTGGCCGAGCCGGAAGTGGCCGCCGGGCCAGCCGCCGCCAGCGCGGCCGGCTCCGCCACGCTTACCCCCTGACTGACTGGCCGGTCACGGCGTTGGCATCAGGCCATGCGAGGGGAACACGGCATTCCTGGTCGCCATGATGGCCTGGTCGATTGGATCGGCCGGATCGTATCCGGTGTCGAACGCGGGGAAACTGCCGCTGCTGCCCTCGGTCATGAGCTCCGGCGCGGATTCTGCGGAGACCCGGCTCACGTACTCGCGCCAGCTCTGGGGCGTGGGAGTGGACGGGGCGATCGGCTCGCCCGCCGCCTCCGCTAGCAGGTGCGTCCATGACCTCGGCACCACCTGCACGAGCTGGTACCCCCCACCTCCGGTAAGCAGCCAGCGGCCGCCGGCTGCCTCGTGCGCGAGCCGATGCAGGGCGGCGTGCGCA
The DNA here is from genome assembly GCA_030041135.1 of Streptosporangiaceae bacterium. Taxonomy (GTDB): domain Bacteria; phylum Actinomycetota; class Actinomycetes; order Streptosporangiales; family Streptosporangiaceae; genus JAJYUU01. Next base: position 41,108 of record JASHOL010000147.1, read on the forward strand.
CTGCGCTGAGCATCGATGGTGAGCTGCAGGTTGGCCAGGGGATCGGTGCGGTGCGTATCGCAGCCGTGCTGGCTGACCAGGATCTGCGGACTGAAATCTTGCACCAGCGCCGGCACGACGGCGTGAAAGGCACGCAGCCAGCCCGCATCCCCGGTGCCGGCCGGCAGGGGCAGGTTGACCGCGAATCCGTCGGCGTCGGGCCCGCCGGTATCGGTCGGCAGGCCCGTGCCGGGGAAGAGCGTGGCCGGATGCTCGTGCAGGCTGATCGTGAGAACGCGCGGGTCATTCCAGAACGCAGCCTGGACGCCGTCTCCGTGATGCACGTCGATGTCGACATAGGCGATCCGTTCGACCCCCTGGCCGAGCAGCCACGCGATCGCGATCGCAGGGTCGTTGTAGATGCAGAAGCCACTGGCGCTCGCGCGCATGGCATGGTGCAGACCGCCCGCGATGCTGGCCCCGTGCTGGGCGGCGCCCGCCCACACGGCCCTGACCGCGCCGAGGGTGGCGCCGGCGATGAGCGCCGAGGCCTCGTGCATTCCGGCGAAGATGGGATCGTCCGGCGTGCCGAGGCCATGTTGGAGCAGGGTTCTCACCTCCACGGGCGTCCCGCTGTCGTCGTATCGCAGTCCGCCGGCGTACCGGACGGCAGCCAGGTAGCCAGGGTCGTGGACGAGCTCAAGCTCGGCATCCGAGGCCGGCGGCGCGGCCTGCACGCTGACGTGCTCGCTGGCTAGGACGCCGAACGCGGTGGCAAGCTCGATGGTCAGCTTTACCCGGATCGGGGCGAGCGGGTGCTGCGGTCCGAAGTCATAGCCCGTCAGCTTCTCGTCCCAGGACAGGTGCAGTGTGCAGGCCATCCCCAGATCCTTCCACGCCTGCGGTTGGCCCGGCGGGACGGCGCTCGCTTGACGTATCGATCGTGTGCTAGTTATACTGAGCACAGTAGATGTCTTACGAGCAGGCGTCTTACAAGGAGGAGAAATGGCCAGTCAGGCATTCCAGAACGAGATCATGAAGGCGATCAGCAAGAGCCAGGCGGCCGTCGTGGAAGCCATCCAGAAGTGGGCCGCCACCGTCCACTCCATGAAGCCGGAGCTGCCCGGGCTGAACCTGCCGTTTGCCGACAGCCTGAACGTTGCCGACAAGCTGCCGAAGCCGGAGGACCTGGTGAAGAGCGCCTACGACTTCGCCGAGCAGCTGCTCGCTAACCAGCGCAAGTTCGCCGAGGACGTGCTCAAGGCGGCGGCCCCGCTCCGTGGCAGCGCTAACGGCCGTGACACGAGCAAGGAGGCGAGCAAAGCCTGACGAGCAGGCGAGGATGGTCCGAACCCCTGGATGCGAGCCGCATCGGGGGTTCGGTGCGCGTGAGCGACTTGCGATACTTGCTCCGCGCGCATTTGGCCACCAACCGCGAGCCTGGACGGGGAGAACCATGGCCAGCCAGTGGGATGCACAGATGGAGGCGTTCGGCGCGTTCATCCGCAGCCAGCGCAAGCTGGCTAACCTCACGCTTCGCCAGCTCGCCGAGCTGACGAGCCTGTCGAACCCGTACCTGAGCGAGCTGGAACGGGGCATGCACCAGCCGACGGTCCGGGTGCTCAAGCAGTTGTCCGACGCGCTCAACGTGTCGGCCGAGATGCTGCTAGCGCAGGCTGGCCTGCTGGAGCGCGAGGACGCCGCGCAGGCAGAACCTGGCCGGCCGGCCGCCGACAGCGTCGAGCGCGCGATCCGGACCGATGGCCAGCTCGACGAGAGCCAGAAGGCCGCGCTGCTGGCGGTTTACCAGAGCATGACCAGGGCGCAGCCGCCGCAGAGCTGAACGGCATGCTGGACTAGGTAGTTGTGCCGGTCAGGCCGGCCGGGCTGGGCCGTGCTGACTGGGCGGGCGGTGATCCGATGGCCGATTCATCCGTTCCCAGCACATATGCACTGTTGGCAGACGGCAGCACCGTGCACATCCGGCCCGCCGCGACTCCGCTGCTGACCCAGGAGGCGCTATTCGGCCAGGCCGGCATCATCGCCGCGCACAGCCTCGGTGAGCTGGTCGAGACCGCGGCGATGCTGCCGTGCCAGCCGCTGCCGGCCGGCCCGCGGGTCGCGATCGTCTCGAACACAGGTGGCACTGGCGTCCTGGCCGCCGACGCATGCGCCGACGTCGGGCTGAGCGTGGCGGTCCTGACGCGATCGATCCGGGTGAAGCCCGTGCCGTTGTGTCGGGTTTTCTGGCCTCGAGCTCCGGCGGTGGCTGGCTGCCGGACGACGGGTGCGCCCGGCTGCTGGCCGCCTACCGGATCCCCCTGGTGACCAGCCGCCTCGTTACCGGCAGCGACGCGGCCGTTCGCGGTGTCGAGACGCTGATCGGAGTCGTGCAGGAGCCGGTATTCGGCCCGCTTATCGTGTTCGGGCTCGGGGGCGTGGCGTCCGAGGTGCTCGGCGACCACGTGGCCAGGCTGTCACCGCTGACCGACACCGATGAATATGGAAATTTTCGGCTGCCGAGCTTTCCCTACCCCCTTCTGCCGTGCCCGGATTCGGAGGACGATGGCAACGACGGCGTGGATCGGAGGTGGATCCTCGGTGAAGCTGCGGTTGATCATCCAGCAGTTGGGTCGGCGCGACACAAATCCGCTGTTCCGCGGCGTGGACAGGGCCGAAGCCGTCGTCATGACCGTACTGATTGCCGCCTCTGTCGTGGCCTGGGTGGTCGTGGCGACCCTCGCCGGCCGCTGGGCGGATCACGAGATGCTGGCGGCCGAGCACGCCCAACGGGGCGTGCACTTGGTCTGGGCCAGGCAGCTGGAAAGCGGAGCCGAGGCGGCCTCTACGCCGGAGCTGAGCATGGCCTGGGTGCCGGCCGAATGGAAGCTCCCTGGCGGGCGGGAAGGGCATGGTCAGATTCCCGTCGCGCTGAATTCGACGACCGGGCAGCAGACCCAGATCTACGTTGACGCCCAGGGCCAGGAGGTCCGGCCGCCGATCGACGCCGCCGACGTGTACGACCAGGTGGCCTTCACGGTGTTCTCGGTGACGATGGGCTTCGGTGTCGTGTTCGCGACCGGCTACGGCTGCGTGCGGCTGGCGTTCAACCGGCGCCGCATGGCGGGGTGGCAGCGAGACTGGGACGCCGTCGGGCCGACCTGGTCGCGGCAGGGCGGCTAGCGGCGCCGGCTTACTGAGTCGGCCCGCTGCTCAGGCCAGCGGCGGGGGGCAGGCGTCGTGCACCCACGTGCCGTCGGCCCGGCGCCTTACCTCATCGCCGGGCTGGAAGGGCCGGCCGCAGCGGGCGCAGCTCTGCACCGGGGCGGCCTGGAGTTCGTTCTCGTCATGCGGGTCGGCTTCCAAGGCGTCGAGGGTCTTGTCCCTGTGCGTGTGCCACGTGATGTTGTCCCTGAAGATGATGAGGTCAGGCTCAACTCGAGGGGCCTCCTCGGGGTTGCGGTCCCCGATGGGCTCGGGGTGGAGTTCCCCGACATCCGGGAAGGAGAGGTCGGGTTCGTCAGACTCTGGCGGTACCGTCATGGTGCCTCCCGGTTTCCTCGGGCTATGCCGGCAAGGAGCTGGCAAGATCGCTGCTCTCTCAGCGTAGCCAAACCCCGGCCTGCCAGCAGCTTACGAGAGCAGCGGGCTCTCGGGCCGGCGACGACAGGGCCGCGAGCTTACTGCTCGGACAAGATCGCCTCAAGCTCGGCCAGCGGGTCGCGGAGCACCGGACCGGCGGTCTGCACCCAGGCTCCGCGGATCGTCCCGGCGAACGGGAACGGGGCTGTATACCCGGTGCCGATGGCCGGCCCCCACTCGTAGCCGCAGGTAAGTCCCGCGCCGACGCCGTTAAAGCCAGAGGGCGTGAACCGGGGGATGACCGCCCGGCCGACCTCGCGCCCGTCGCAACGCAGCATTCCGGTACCGCCGAGGCCGTCGTCCTTGGTGAACTCGTACTCGACCCGGTGCTCGCCGGCCGGAATGACCTCGGTCGACTCGACGACGTGCCGCTCCTTGCCGTACAGGTTGTGCACATACCGGAGCCGGCCGCCGAGGACGTGCAGCGACCATCCGCCCAGCGCGGAGCCGAGCGCCAGCAGCACGCCGTCGGCCGCGCCTGGCTCGCGCGCCACGAAGTCGACGATCAGGATGTGCGAGCGGTTCCGCACGTTCACCGCGACGGACTCAGGCACCTGCGCCCCGCCGGGGAAGTAGCGGTACCTCTCGCGCGGCCGCCGCCGGTCGGGTTTGGGGTGGACGAGCGCCCAGAGCACCCGGTTATCCAGCGGCAGGACGTGGTTGCGGCGGGCCTCGTGCCACCACAGCTCGGTCAGCTCATTCAGCATGCGCGGGTGCTCGCCGGCCAGGTCGCGCGTTTCCGACAGGTCCTGCGCCACGTGGTAGAGCTCCCAGACGTCGTCGTCGAACGGCGCGTTCGGGTTCTGGTCGTCATACAGCGGCCCGATCGGGTGGAACGTCACCGCCTTCCAGCCGCGGTGGTAGATCGCGCGCGAGCCGAACATCTCGAAGTACTGCGTGACGTGACGCTCCGCGGCCGCGCTGCCGTCGGCGGGCAGCAAGTAGGCGAAGCTCACTCCGTCGAGCGGCGCCTGCTCGATGTTCTCGATCTGAGCCGGAGGCTCGACCCCGGCCAGTTCGACCAGGGTCGGCAGCACGTCGATCGCGTGGGTGAACTGGTGGCGGATGGCGCCGCCCTGGAGCTGGCCGCCCGGCCAGGAGATGATGCACGGGTCGGCCACTCCGCCCTCGTGGACCTCGCGCTTCCACCGGCGGAACGGCGTGTTGCCCGCCATGGTCCAGCCCCACGGGTAGTTGTTGTGGGTCAGCGGCCCGCCAATCTGGTCGAGCCTGGCGAACATCTCCTCCGGTGACGCCGGGTCGATATTCAGCATGCGAATGTCGTTGATCGACCCCTGAGCGCCGCCCTCGGCACTGGCCCCGTTGTCCGAGACGATCAGGACGATGGTGAGGTCAGACTCCCCTAGTTCCGAAATGAAACCGAGTATCCGGCCGATCTGCTCGTCTGCGTGCGACAGGAAGCCGGCGAAGCATTCCATGAAGCGGGCCGCGACCGCGCGCTCCTGACCGTCCAGGCTGGTCCATGGCGGCACCCAGTCCGGCCGTCGCGACAGCGCGGTCGAGGGCGGCAGCAGGCCCATCGCCAGCTGACGCTCGAAGACCCGCTCCCGCCAGGCGTCCCAGCCAAGGTCGAACCGGCCACGGTAGCGCTCCAGCCAGCGGGCCGGCGGCTGGTGCGGTGAGTGGCACGCGCCGGTCGCGAAGTACAGGAAGAACGGCCGGTCAGCGTCGACCGCGCGCAGGTCGCCCAGGAACTCGATCGCGTGGCTGGCCAGGTCCTCGCTCAGGTGATAGCCGTCCTCGATCGACCTCGGTGGCCGGACACTGTGGTTGTCGTGAAAGAGCGCAGGCACGAACTGGTGAGTCTCGCCGCCGTGAAAGCCGTACCAGCGGTCGAAGCCGCGCGCCAGCGGCCAGGTCGCGCGGGATGCGGCCATGTTGGTCTCGTCCTCGGGGGACAGGTGCCACTTGCCGACCGCGTAGGTGGCGTAGCCGGCGGCCCGCAGGATCTCCGACAGGTAGCCGTTCTCCCGCGGCGGCTTGCCCCAGTAGCCGGGGTAGCCGATGGCCAGGTCGGCGATGCGGCCCATGCCGCTGCGGTGATGGTTACGCCCGGTGAGCAGGCAGGCACGGGTCGGCGAGCACAGTGACGTGGTGTGGAAGTTGGCCAGCCTGACGCCGCTTTCGGCCAGCTGGTCAAGTACCGGCGTGTGCAGGTCGGAGCCGTAACAGCCGAGCTGCGCGTAGCCGACGTCGTCGAGCACCACGAGCACGATGTTCGGCGCTCCCGCCGGCGCCGCCGGCTCCGGTGGCCACCACGGCTCGGAGTCCCGCCAGTCGCGGCCGATGATCCCGCCGAACTCATGCGCCACTGCTGCACGTCCTCTCGACCGGTGAACCGGTGTATCCGGTGAACCTAACTGGCCAGTCTGTAGTTTGTGTGGGTGGCCGTCGAGTACACCGCTCCCCGTGAGGGACACCGTCTCAAGCGGGCCGGGCGTTATGTACTGGGCGCGGCGTTCGGGGTCCTGATCCTGTTCCTGCTGTTCGGTAAGCGGTCGCAGCTCGTCGCGTCCTGGCACCAGCTTGGGCAGGTGAGCCCTGGCTGGGTCGTCGCCGCGGTCGCGGCCGAGGCGACCTCGATGTGGGCATTCGCCTTCCTGCAGCGCCGGGTGCTCGGGCTCAGCGGAACCCGGATTGCGCTGCCCGCGCTGTTCCTGCTGACCCTGGCCAACGACGCCATCGCCAACACGGCGCCGGGCGAGCCCGCGGTTTCCAGCGCGTACCGCTATCGGTACTACCGGCGGCGCGGCGCCACCGGAGCGAGCGCCGGCTGGACGATTTTCACGATCCTGATCGCGCAGGCGATCGGGATGGCCCTGCTCCTGCTCGTGGGCGTGCTCGTGGCCCTGTCCGCCAGCACGAGCCTGGCCGGCGCCGGAGTCGCGGTACTCGGGCTCGTCATCGTCCTGGCGGCAGGCGTGGTGCTCGTCCGCCGTGACCTGGTCATGTCGGTGGCCGGAGCCCTCGTGCGCGGGTGCCGGCGCGTGACCGGGCGTCCGCGCGGGAGCCTCGGCGCGCGGATCGAAGCCACCCTGGCGCGGATGCGGGAGATCCCGCTTTCCGCGGCGTCCACCGCGTGGGTCGTCGCTATCGCGCTTGCAGTATGGGGCTGTGACTTCCTCTGCCTGGCCTGCAGCTTCCGTGCCGTGCACGGTTCGATCCCCTGGGACGGCGTGCTGGTGGCCTACGGCGCGGCCCAGGTCGTCGGCTCGGTCCCGATAGTGCCCGGCGGGCTTGGCATCATCGAGGGCAGCCTCGCGGTCATCCTCGTCGCCTACGGTGCGAGCCGGGTCATAGCCCTGTCCGCGGCGATCGTCTACCGCCTCGTCAGCTTCTGGCTGGCGATAGCCGTCGGCTGGCTCAGCGTCGGGATCATCGCCTATCAGGCGCGGCGCCGCGGCGGCCCGGTAACGGCCGACGCCTCGCTCCTGAGCCTGGCCGGGCCGCCAGAACCGGACGGCTGACGGCGCATGATGAGCAGGGCGACGTCATCCTGGGCCTGCTCGTTGCCGATAAGCGCCCCCATTACGGCCGAGCATGCCACTTCCGGTGCGGTCGGTACGAGCGCGTCGCGGAGCCGGTCGAGTCCCTCGTCCAGCGGGTAATCGCGGCGCTCAACCAGCCCGTCGGTGTACAGGCACAGCAGCGTGCCCGGCGAGATCTTCTCCGTGGTCACGTGCCGTGGCACGCGGGGCGCCACCCCGATCATCAGATCGGCCGGGAGCTCGGCCAGCTCCGCCGGCCTCCCCGGATGCGCCAGCACCGGGGGGAGGTGGCCTGCCGAGGAGAAGTGGACCTGGTCGAGCGCCGGCTCGAACACGGCGTACAGCACGGTCGCCAGCGCGTCGGGCTCGAAATGCTGCATATCGCGGTCGAGCCTGGCCAGGACCTCGGCCGGATCGCTGGTCTCCAGGGCATAGGCCCGCAGCGCGCTTCGCATCCGGCCCATGATCACCGCAGCGAGCAGGCCGGAGCCGGCGACATCGCCGATGACCATGCACAGCTCGCCCGAGGGCAGGGTGAACACGTCATACCAGTCGCCGCCGACGCCGCCGTTGCCCGGAATGAGACGAGCCGCGATCTCGGCTCCTGGTACCGGCGGCAGGGCGGACGGAAGCAGGCTGCGCTGCAGCGCCGCGGCGGCGGCCCGGTCGGTCCTGACGGTCATCGACTGCACGGCCATCGCGGCTCGGTCGGCCGCCAGCTGGAGGAGCCTGGCATCCTCGGCGTTGAACTGGCGACCGGTGAGCGAGCCGACGTGCATGACCCCGATCACCCGGCCGCCGGCCACCATGGGCACGCCTATCATCGACCGGATCCCCTTGTCGAGGAGGATCTGACTGTGCACTGTCGTGTCGTCGACCCGGTCCAGGATGACCGGCTTGTGCTCGGCCGCGATCCTCCCGGCGAAGCCCCGTCCGACCGGAATGCGCACGCCCTGGCGCACTTCTTCCTCAAGGCCGGCCGCCGCGGTGGCGATGAGCTGGCCGGAGGAGAAGTCGAGCAGCAGCGCGGCCGCGGTGTCGGCCTGCAGAATGTCCTTCGTGCGGGCGAGCAGTTCGGCTAGAAGCTCTTGGTCATCGAGCCGGGATAGCTCAGAATCGGTCAGGGACCTGATGTCCCTCAGTCTGTCCGGAGCCGAGTCGGTGGTGTCTGATCCTGTCAACCTGAATGTCTCTCACCTGGCGAACTGCGTTGCCTTGCCGCATGGAGCCGGCCCGTTGACCCCGCTGGCCCGGGCAGCCGAATTGCATTGCCCCTCCACCGGTCGGACTCTACGCTCAAGCTGTCGCTGCAGTGGCCGTGGATCGACGACGAGGACTCCGAGCATGAGATGCGCATGGCGCTGAGCTGGCGGGCTGATCCCGTTACGTTGCGGTGCATGAGACGGCGCGGGAGCGGTGCATGAACCACCTTGCTCGCGAACCCGCGAGGGAACGCCTCGGCTGGCTCCTTGACGGCCTCAGCGGCGCTCCGGGCTGGGGCGAGGACCTGGCGGCGAGCATGGCACCTGAGTTTGCCGCGGCCACGCCGCCTGAACGCCTGGCCCAGGTCTTCCGGCGGCACGGGGCCGCTCTCGCGCCGGTGTCGGTGATCGGGCTCGACCTGGCCAGGACTCGCGCGAAGGCGCGCGTCCGCGCTCGTGACGGCCACATCTACGTGATCACGTGCGCAGTCGAGCCCGAGCCGCCTCACCGCCTGACGTCAGCATGGCTGACGAGCCTGGTGCCTGCCGTCCTGACTCCCGGGCTCCCCATGGACTTCGCGGAATATCCACTGCCCGCCATGACTGGCGAAACCAGGCTGATCGTCTTTTCCGGCGTGCCCGGCTCCGGCAAGAGCAGCCTGGCTGATGCGACCGGGGCCGCTCTCGGCGTTCCGGTCTTCGCGATTGACTGGCTGCTCGGCTCCCTGACCCCGTTCGGCGGCTACCACCTGGACGAGTCGTGGGGCATGGGCTATGAGCTACTGACAACCCTCGCGCTGCGGCAGCTGCAGCTAGGTCAGTCCGCCATCCTCGACAGCCCGGCCGAGGAAACGGCTGTCCGCGACCGGTGGAGATCCCTGGCGGCCAGAGTCGGCTCGGACTTCAGGGTCGTCGTGTGCGTCTGCCCGGACGAGGCGGAGCACAAGAGACGGCTGGCGGGACGTCAGCGGGGCATTCCCGGTTGGCACAACCCCGGCAACTGGGCCAACGCGCAGCGGCGGCTGGCCGCGTTCCCGCGGTGGGCCGATGAGGTGCTGACGGTCGATACCACCAGGCCGCAAGCCGATACCCTCGCCGAGATCCTGGATTACTGCGGCGCTCCGGCTAGCCCTAAGGCGAGATGAGAGATATCCGGAGCGTCTGCGACGCACAATGGCTCAACCGCGGCTGAACGAGAATGGAAGGCATCGATGCCGCAAATCGGGCTGGGCAATGACTTTGCCAAATCATGGGTTTCACGAGTTTCCGGCCGCAGGCCAGACGACTCTCACCCCGGAGCACAGCCCCTGGAGTCCGCTGGGGCCCGCCTGGCCATTGCCCAGCCGGGAAGCAGACCGGGATCGCTAGGAACGGAACGCGGCGTAGATGATCGCGGCCACCCGGTCATTCATCTCTTCCCTGGGCAGCTGAACCTCCACGGCGCTGAGCAGGTAGTTGACTCGCTCCAGCATCATCAGGCAGGCGAGCGCGGTCAGCTCGGCATGCGGGGTGGGCTCCGCGGTGCCCTGCGCCTTCTCGGCGGCCGTCATCCCCTGGGTGATCGACTCTGACAGCCGGAAGAGCAACTGCAGTCCATCGGCGAAGACTTCTTCGCCGACGATTTCCGCTTGGCTGAGAATGCGAATTACCGTGGCATGGGCGGCATACGTTTCGCTAAATCGCGAAACCCATCGGCGCAGCGCGGCTCGCCCGGACTCGTTGCTCGTGACGACCGGGAATTCATCGGTGATAATCGACATGTCGTGCAAGGCGTCGCGCAGCAGGGTGCGGAATAGGTCGTCCTTGTTAGCAAAATACAGATAGAACGTGCCATGCGAAGTCTTCGCGCGACGGACAATATCCTCGACCCGGGTCGCCTGCAAGCCAGTTACCTCGAACTCGGCCAGCCCCGCGTCGAGCAGTCGCCTGATCGTCTCGCGGCCCTGCGCGCCGAGGTCGCGCTGCTGCGCGGGGATCCCCCCGCCATGCGACGGACGCTGCGGGCGGGCCACTTCCGGCGCCTTGCCGACGTTCGGCTCGGCGGATGCGGCAATGCCGTCCGCGGCTTGAACGGCGCCCGACCTGGGCTTAACGGCTGACGGCTGCCGCTGTCCAGCGGCCTGCGCTGCTGCGTCACGCCGGACTGCTGGCTCGCGATCGCCATGATGGCTGGCCGCTGGGGCGGCGGTGGCGCGCCCTGGCGAGCCCAGCGTAGGTTCCCGGCTCATGTTCGAAGGCTAGCCCTGTGTGTCGGTCCCGGCCAACGCGCACCCCGATTTCCGGGCGGCGGAAGCACGCGCAACATCAACAACTCGGCCCCGCGCGCGTAAATTGCGGCTACTCTCCGGAGCCAGCAGGGCGATTCGGCAGCATCTGCCCCGGGTAGAACGCTGTCGGCTCACGGGGATAGTTGCCGTCGCCTGAGGGGGAAAGCTGACACGCATATCAGGTGACGCACATGTCATTGTTTGCATCCAATTAAGAAACGTGCCGAAAATAGAGATCATGACTTCCGACCGGTCGGCCCCTGCTGCCGCTATGCCCGCGGCAGGCCGGGTGGCCGACGAGTTTGCGGCTGAGGGGTCCTGGCTTTCCGATGCGGGCCGGCAGGCACCGGCGAAGGCGGGAAGCGAGAACTTTCCTGTCGCGCTTCGGCTGTTGCCTGCCCGGCATCGGCGGCACCTGATGGCCGTCTACGCGTTCGCGCGAACGGCCGACGATGCTGGCGACCTGGCGCCGCCGGAGCAGCGCCTTGACCTGCTCGCCGACCTGGCGCGCGATGTCACGCGCCTGTACGCCGGCGAGGAGGCGGTCGGGTCCGCGACCGGCGGGGCCGGCCACGCCGGCGGGACCGGTCACCCTGGCGGGGCCGGCGACCCCGGCGAGCCGAAGCTGGCCGCCGTGCGCGGGCTCGGCGGGCTGATAGCCGACTGCGCGGTCCCGATGCAGCTATTCCTCGACCTCATCCAGGCCGGCATCCAGGACCAGAACGTCGCCCGCTACGAGACCTTTGACGACCTGGTCGGCTACTGCCGGCTCTCGGCCAACCCGGTCGGACGGATCGTCCTGTACGTCTTCGGCGCCTTCTCCCCGCAGCGCGCTGAACTCTCCGACTCCATCTGCACCGGACTTCAGCTGGCCGAGCACCTGCAGGACGTCGGCGAGGACATGCGGGCCGGCCGGGTCTACCTGCCGGCCGAGGACCTGCGCGCCTACGGCTGCACCGAAGAAGACCTGCGGGCCGGCACTGCGGGCCCGCAGCTGCGGCAGCTGCTCGCGT
>JASHOL010000148.1 GCA_030041135.1 Streptosporangiaceae bacterium
TTCTTGCCACGTCCGTGGGTGATGACGTCATACATTCGGGACGCGGCGAGACCACTGACCGGCTCTATGCTCTAGGCGCATGTGTAGCCGACCACAGCACGTGCCGGTACAGCTTAGCCGCACTAGTAACCCATCTACCTGCGCTATCGTGGCGCGCGCGGGGTCGAAGCACAGTTCAAGCGACGGGATGTCGTGCATTTCCACAAGGCTCCTGCGGCGTCACCGGTGTAGCGTGACGTGCATGGCGGACTCATGGCCAGTATCCCGCCAGGCGTCTGTCGTGGTGGACGGGCGTGCCGTCCAGCGTGAAAACGCTCTCCTGCGTGAGCTGGTGACCGTCTATCAGCACCTGACCGGCCTGACCCTGCAGGACGCAGACGTGTCCACGGTGATGCGGCTGCTTGCCGACCGGACCGCCGCGACGGTTGCGATTGTCAGCCGCGGCCTGGAGATAGTCGCGGCGGCCGCGCCTGGCAGCGCCGGCGACGGCGCGGCCGAACGGGTAGGCGAGTACTTGGCCGGCACCCGCCTCAGCGCGGTTCTGAACAGCACCGTTCACACGCGCCGGTCACTTCGCCTGCCGCAGGTCAGCAGCTCGGGTCCCGTGGTCGTGATAGCGCCGATCGTGGTGGGCGACGATGTGCCGGCCTACCTGATGACCTTCGCGACTCCCGGCGCGGACGACAGCGGCGACATGAGCCTGCTCGTGACCGAGCACGCGGCGACAATCTGCGGCGTGATCCTGGGCCGGGAGCGCATAGTGGCCGCGGCCGCCAGGCAGATTCGCGATGACCTGGTCGAGGGCTTGCTTCTCGGCGGCCACGATGGCGGCGAGGTCGGGCGCTGGGCCCGCCACCTCGGCTATGACGCGACCCGCCAGCACCGGATTCTCGCGGCAGCAGTCGGGGTGGCCACCTCGGCGCGTCCGGCCGGCCAGGCCGCGCTCGGCCAGCGGGCTGCGACTGCCATCGATCACTTCTTCAGCACCAGGGTGCCGGGGGTCATCACGTCGATCAGGGACAGCGAGGTCGTGATCGTCGTGCCTGACGACAGCCTGGGCACGGCCGAGGCGACGCAGCTGAGCTGGAGTTGCCTCGCGAGGTTGCGCGAGGTTTTCCCTGAGGTGACGATCACCATCGGGATCGGCGCGTCGTGCCAGGACCCGGCCGAGATCGCCAGGTCCTACGGCCAGGCTCGCCGCACAATCGATGCGGTCACGCGCCTCGGACATCAGGGCCAGGTGGTGGCATTCGAGGATCTTGGCATTCACCGGCTGCTGCTGCAGGTCCCTGACCTGAACGAACTGAGATCGTTCGCGGCCGAGGTGCTGGGCGAGCTTGACCGTCACGACGACCAGCGCGGCGCGGAACTGCTGACGACGCTGGCCTGTTACTTCCGGGAGAACAACAGTCCGCAGCGGACCGCGCGCACCTTGCACCTGCATCCCAACACGGTCGCCTACCGGATCCGCAGGATCCAGGAGATCACCGGTCTGCGGCTGGACACCTACCGCGACCGACTGATGGCACAGGTTGCGGTCGAGATCCTCGGCGCGACCCAAGGCGGCCTGGAGCGGCTGCCTGTGTTGAGGAGGCCATAAGCCATGCCGTATCGACAGGCACCGGACATCGCCCAGCAGAGCCGGACGGAGCTGGCCTCCGCGCTCGGCCAGCGGTTGCTGATCTGCGACGGCGCGATGGGCACGATGCTCCACGCGGCGGGCAACTCGCTGGATCGCGCGCTCAGCGAGCTGAACCTGTCCAACCCGGCGCTCGTGAGCACCATCCACGAGAGCTACCTCAGCGCGGGCGCGGACATCATCCTGACCAACACGTTCGGCGCGAGCCGCCTGAGACTGGCCGACCAGGGCTTCGCTGAACTCGTCAGGGAGATCAACCTCGCGGGCGTCACGCTGGCCGCCCGTGCGCGTGACGGCGCCGGCCGGCAGGCCTTCGTGGCCGGCTCGGTGGCACCGGCGGTGACCGCCAGCCAGCGCCGCCAGGTGCAGCGCGCCGACCGCATCGCGGCGCTGCGCGAGCAGATCGAGGCATTGACCGAGGGCGGCGTGGACGCCCTGATGCTTGAGACATTCGGCTACCTCGAGGAGCTGGTCGAGGCCGTGGGGGTTGCCGCCGAGATCAGCACCGTCCCGATCATCGCGCAGGCCACCTTCGCGAGCGACGGCCGGACGCTTGGCGGCGAGAGCCCGCGAGAGGTGGCGAGCGTGCTCAGCGGCCACCCGGTTGCGATGCTCGGCACGAATTGCACGCTGGGGCCGCAGGGCGTGCTTTCCGTCGTCGAAGCGCTCGTGCCGCACACGACGCTGCCGGTGAGCGCGCAGCCAAACGCCGGCCTCCCGCGCCGCGTGAGTGGCCGCCGATTTGAGTATCACGTCGACGGCGCCTACTTCGCCCGCTATGCCCGCCGCGCCGTCGAAGCCGGCGCCACGCTCGTCGGCGGCTGCTGTGGCACCACCCCGACGCAGATCCAGGCGGTCGCGGACGGGATCTCGGGGATGCGCCCGGTCAGGGCAGCGACGCCGGCCGGGCCGGCCCGCCGCGAGCCGCCGGTCACGCTCTCCGGCCATGGCGGTGGCCTCGGCGAGCGCCTGGCCGCAGGCAGCTTCGTGACCGCCGCCATGATCGCGACTCCGGTTGGCGGAGCCGCCGACGTAGCCGCGGATCGCGCGGCGGCGCTCAGCGAGCTCGGCGTCGAGGTCTTCTTCATCGCCTCGCGGCCGAGCCCGCGGGCGCAGCTGAGCTCGATCGACCTGGCGTTCGCGCTGCAGCAGCGGGCCGATGTCGAGACGATCGCCACGGTTACCACCTGGGATAAGACGATCATGGCCCTGCAGGCTGATCTGCTCGGCGCCAATGCGCTCGGCATCAGGAACCTCGTCTGCGAGACCGGCAATCCTCCCCTGATCGGCGACTACCCGAACGTCGACGGGATCTGGGAGGTGGACTCGGTCGGGCTGGTGCAGCTCGTTGACGGACTGAACCGTGGCGTGGACTGCAACAGCCTGTCGCTGGCAGCCAAGACCTCGTTCCTGGCCGGCGCGAGGTTCAACCCGAGCGCCGCCGATCTCGACGCGGAGATCAGCAGGACGCTGGCGAAGATCCAGGCGGGCGCGAGGTTCCTCATCAGCCGCCCGGTCTACGAACTGCGCTCGCTGCGGCGCGTTCTGGCCGCGCTCGCGGACCAGAAGATCCCCATCCTCGTGTGCGTCTCGCCGCTGCGGAGCTTCGAGGAGGCCGACTACCTCGCGCACGAGGTGCCCGACATCGCGATACCAGCCGACGTACTTGATGCGATGCAGCAGGCCGGCCTGCGCGCCCCGGCCATCGGGATCGAGATGGCTGCGCGCTTGGCTGCCGAGGCCCGGCCGCTGGTGCACGGCACAGTGCTCGCGATCCCCGAGATCGACACGGCCGGCCTCAGCCGGCTCCTGGGCGCCCTGGCCTGATCCTCTGGCCGTTGTCCTCAGGCCACAACCCGCCGATGACGACGTTGTGGAGGCCGATGTTGATCGGGCCCGCGCCGCCTGCGCATCCTGAAGATCGAATCTCCAGAGCCGGCGAGGCCGGATCCAGGACCGGCGGGGATCGCCAAGGGAGCCATGGTGCGCAAGCCACGCGATCTGCCGGCGGACGGGGTCTCATCGGGAGCGCGGCCCGTTACCCCGCGCGTTACCGCACGGTCGATGTACAGGCTGCACCGGCTGCTCGAGCCCACCGTCACCTACCGCCGGCTCGCCGGCTGGCTTGAGGTCCGGCCGCGGGCGCGCGCGGCGTTCACGTCCGCGGAAAAGGGCGTCAAGCGCCGGCTCTTCGGCTGCCGGATGTGCGGCCAGTGCGCGCTGCCGGTGACCGGCTACGCCTGCCCGATGACCTGCCCGAAACAGCTCAGGAACGGTCCGTGCGGCGGGGTCGGGGCCGACGGTTCTTGCGAGGTCTACCCGGCCATGAGGTGCGTGTGGGTGAGCGCCTTCGAACGCGCCGCGGCCGAGGGCCGCTCCGGCGACCTGCTGCTACTGCAGCGCCCGATCGACCACAGGCGCTGGGATCAGAGTTCATGGCTCAATTACTGGCAGGGCAGGGACGAGCACCTGTGGACCGGCGACGATGGCCTCGCGGTGCCCGCGCCACTGCACGTCCCTGACGGGCTGACGGACCAGTGAGCGGGCCCGCTGACGTCGGCGCAGTTAACCTGACGGCACCCCCGCCGGGAGCCTTCAGGTCCGCGCTGGCCAGCGGGAGGTTCACGGTGACGGCCGAGATCGGACCGCCGCGCGGCGCGGACACCGACGTGATCAGGGACAAGGTCGTGCCGTTGCGGGGCTGGGTGGCGGCGGTCAACATAACCGACAACCAGAGCGCGGTCGTGCGGTTGTCCAGCTGGGCGGGCAGTCTCGTGGCACGGGCGGCCGGAGTCGAGCCGATCATGCAGCTTACCTGCCGGGACCGTAATCGAATCGCGCTCCAGTCGGAGCTGCTGTCGGCCTCGGCGATGGGCATACCCAACGTCCTGGTCATGACCGGCGACCATCCCCGGTTCGGAGATCACGCCGATGCGAAGCCGGTGTTTGACCTGGATAGCGTGCAGCTCCTGTGGGTCGCGCGAACCATGCGCGACGAGGGCAGGCTGCTCTCCGGCCGGATGCTCGGACGCCCGCCGAGCTGGTTCCTCGGCGCGGTCGAGAACCCGTCGGCGCCGCCTGTCGGCTTCCGTGCGGCCCGGCTCGGGAAGAAGGTGGCCGCCGGCGCCCAGTTCGTGCAGACCCAATATGTGTTCGATGTTGGCGCCTTCGCGGGCTGGATGCAGCAGGTTCGAGACCTCGGCCTGCACGAGCGCTGTCACATCCTGGCCGGCGTCGGCCCGATCATGTCGGTGCGTGCGCTCACGCACCTGCAGCACCATGTGCCGGGGGTCAACATCCCGTCCGACACCGCACGCCGGCTGCTGGCCACGCCGTCCACGCGCACGGCCGACGAGGGGATCAGGGTGTGCGCCGAGACGATCGCGAGGGTCAGGGAGATACCAGGGGTCGCCGGGGTGCACGTGATGGCGGTCGGCAACGAGCGGCGCATTCCGGAGATCCTGCGGCTGGCCGGCCTACGCCAGGCGCAGCCACCGGCGGAGCAGGCTGTCGCCAGCCCGGCCGGCGCTGGCCCGGCCAGGAGCCGGCCGTGCTGATCGACGTCCGGCCGGTACGCCGGCTGCGCGGCGCGGACCCGCTCCGGGTCACCGTCATGCTCGAGCCGGTGGTTGACGCGCTGGCGGCTAGCGCCCTCGACCTGTCCCGCGTATCGGTCACCTGCGACTGGATCCAGTACCGGGCGAACTTCCGCGCGGTCGCCGACTTCCGGCCCATCCTGGCGGTGCCCTGGCGCAGCGCGGCGGACTTCGATGGCGCCGGGCCTCGCTCCCCGCGGGGCGGGGAGCGAGGGCCGGCCGAGACCGCCCTTGAGATCGCGCTCGACCTGCGCCGGTGCGCCGAGGCCGACCTGCCGGCCATCGTCGGCCGCCTGCTGGCCGAGCACGCCGACCCGGCGGCGTCAGACCGCGTGGCGCTTGAACCATGGGGCACCGCGAGCCGGAGCTGCATCTGGCAGTTCAACTCGCTGTACTGGCAGGCACTGTCGCTGTGGGAACAGTCGACCGGCCGCGCGTACGAGCAGGCGCTGCCCGGCGGCGAGAGCGACGCGCGCAACGTCGAGGCGGTCCGCGATCTGATCCTCGAGCTGTTCAAGACCTGGGATGACCTGGACGCCAGGGGCGCCCTGCCGGCCGAGCTTTACGTGATCGAGCTGGGAGTAGGCAACGGCGGCCAGGCCAGGACCTGGCTGGATCAGTTCGCTGCGCTGTCGGCCGCACACAGCACCGACTACTACCGGCGGCTGCAGTACCTCATGGGCGACTACTCGCCGCACGTGCTCGAACGGGCTCGGCAGGCGGTCGCGGGGCACGCTGACCATGTCACCGCGCTGGTCGTGGACGCCACCCACCCGGCGTTCAGCCTCGGCTTCCTGCGCGGGAAGGCGTTCCTCGTCTACCTCTCGAACGTCTACGACAACCTGCCGAGCGACGAGGTCGCCCGGATTGGCGGCCGCACCTATCAGGTAGAGGTGCGGGCGTACCTGCCCGCCGCCGATGCCCGGCGCGTCGGTGAGGCCGTCGGCACCGGGCCCGAGCAGGTTCCCAGCCTGGTGAGCAAGCTGTTGCGACTGGGACCCGCGCTGCTGTGCGAGGCCCTGCCGCAGCACTTCCCCGACACGGACCGGGCCGTCGCCTTCTGGCAGGAGGTGTGGTCCGCGCTGCAACTGCAGGAACGTTACGCCCCGCTGGAGGGCCTGGACGTCTATCAGGTCACGGCCGACATGACGGGCGAGCTACTGCGACCACTGCTGGACGCCGGCGGTGACATCAGGATGCACGTGAGCAATGGTGCGCTCAGCAGTTTCGCGCAGACGCTGCCGCTATTGCACCCGTACGGGCGGCTGCACTGCCACGACCTGTTCCTGGCCGACATCCGGAACTATCGCTCCGGGTTCTTCGGCCCCGGCAAGTACGACGGGTCGGTCGTCAACTGGATCAACGGGCCGCTCCTGCACCGGCTGGGCAGCCGCATGGGATACGACGTGCGGATCACTCCGTTCGTGGCCCGCCCATCCGCCAACGTCAAGACACTCAGTGCGCAGGTGCGGGAATGAGCCAGGAGCGCCCCCTGATCCTGCCGACCACGGTGATCGGCTCGTACGCGGTCCCCGAGTGGCTCGGCCAGCTCCGCAACGACTACTACCAGCGCCGGATCAGCCAGGCGGCGCTGGAAGAGATCCAGGACATGGCCACTAAGGCGGCCCTCACGGACCAGGAGCATGCCGGGATCGACATCATCTCCGACGGGGAACTGCGCCGTGACAACGACATCGACTACCTGCTGGCCAGGATTCCCGGCATCGACATCTCTCGTCGCGACAAGGCCGACTACTTCGACTACTACGACGCGCGGGTCACGCGACCGCTCCCCGATCCGGCCGATGACGGCCTCGGGCTCGCCGCCGACTTTCGCTTCATCAGCGACCTGACCGACAAGCCGGTGAAGGTCTCGCTGACCGGGCCGTTCTCGCTGTCGCGGCGCATCCGCAACTCCGCCTACCCCGACCCGGCCGACCTGGTCCGCGCGCTGGCCCGCCTTCTCGGTGCGGAGGCAGCCCTGCTGGCTCGCGCGGGCGCGCGATTGCTGCAGATTGACGAGCCGTTCCTGGCTGGCTATCCCGACGCCGTCGGCCTGGCCGTCGAAGCGGTGAACATCGTAACCTCAGGCGCCGACGCGAGCTGGACGCTGCACGTCTGCTATGGCAACCGCTACGCCAGACCGCTGTGGGCCGGTCATTACGACTTCCTGTTCCCGGCGGTCAACGACGCCCACGTTGACCTGCTTGCCCTAGAGTTCGCCAGGACCGGGGATCACGACCTGCGCCTGCTTGAGCAGCACCAGTGGCGCCGCGGCCTCGGGCTGGGCGTCATCGACGTGAAGACCGATCAGGTCGAGAGCGCAGACCTGGTCGCGGCCCGGATCCGGCGGGCGCTAAAGGTCGTGGGGCCTGACCGGCTGGTCATCAACCCCGACTGCGGGCTGCGTCACCTGTCGCCGGCCGTCGCGCGCGCCAAGCTAGCCGCCATGGTCGAAGGCGCAGCGCTGGTTCGCGCCGAGATCGCCGGCCCCAGTGCGGACAGTGTCGATTCGGCCAGGGCGACGATCCCGCAG
>JASHOL010000014.1 GCA_030041135.1 Streptosporangiaceae bacterium
ATGGGTAAATGCCTGCGGGAAGTTGCCCAGGGCCTCTCCGGCCGGGCCGATCTCTTCCGCGAACAGCCCGACGTGGTTGGCGTAGGTGAGCATCTTCTCGAACACGTACCTGGCCTTGTCGATCTGCCCCGACCTGGTGAGCGCCTCCACATACCAGAACGAGCACAGGTTGAACGTGCCCTCGCTGCCCGGCAGCCCATCCGAGCCGTCGGTTTCGTACCGGCGGACCAGGCTGTCGCTGACCAGCTCGTCGCGGATCCGGTCCAGGGTGGCGAGAAACCGCGGGTCGCTGGGGCCGGCGAATTTCACCAGCGGCATCACCAGCACCGACGCGTCGAGGGTCGTGCCGCCCAAATGCCCGACATAGGCCCGGCGGTCCGGGCTCCAGGCTTGCTGCTGCACCGCACGGTAAGCCGCATCCGCCGCCTCCCGCCAGCGGCTGAGCGGGCCGGGCAGCCCGCGCTGGCGGGTGATCCGCGTCGCCCGCTCGAACGCCACCCAGGTCATCAGCGCTGAGTACGTGCTCCGGCGGCGCCCGCCGCGGCTCTCCCATATCCCGTCGTCGGGCAGGTGCCAGTTCTTCTCCAGCCAGTCGAGCTGGCGGCCCAGCGCCTCCCACAGCTCATAGCCGATCGGCTGTCCGTACTTGTTGAACAAGTACACCGAGTCCATTAGCTCGCCGTAGATGTCCAGCTGCAGCTGGCCGGCCGCCGAGTTCCCCACCCGCACCGGCCGGGAGCCCTTGTAGCCCTCGAGATGGTCGAGGGTGGACTCGGGCGTGTCCGGGTTGCCGTCGATGGCATACAGCACCTGCAGGCCCCGGCCTGCTGGCGCCTCCCGGCAGCGCGCCTCCAGCCAGGTCATGAACGAGCCCGCCTCGTCGGTGAAGCCCAGCCGCATCAGCCCGTACAGCGTGAACGCGGCATCCCGGATCCAGGTGTAGCGGTAGTCCCAGTTCCGTACGCCGCCCACAGCCTCGGGCAATGACGTGGTCGGCGCGGCAACCAGCGCGCCGGTCGGCTGGTAGACCAGCAGTTTCAGCATCAGTGCGGACCGCTCGACCACCTCCCGGTACCGCCCCTGATAGCGGGAGCGGCGCAGCCAGTTGTGCCAGTGCGCCACCGTGTAGTCCTGCAGCTGGTCGGCCTCCCCGTCAGCCAGCGGGCCCGGCCGGCCTTCCCACTCCAGCACCAGGTCCAGTCGCTGCCCCGGCGCGAGGGTGACCGTTGCCGTGGCCGCCGGGCCGGCCACCGAGAACCGCTGGCTGGCCCGCAGCACCAGGTCAACGCCTGCGCCGGGGCAGTTGAACACCGCCCCGCCGTGATCAGGCGCGTGCACGGCGTGGCTCTGCCGGCCGAAGTCAAACGCCGGCCGGCAGGTGATCGTGAAGGTTACGTCTCCCCGGACTGCCTGCAGCCGGCGGACGAGCAGGTGCCCTGGGCGCATCGGCGGGCCGCCCTCGTGGCGGGGAACCATGAAGTCGACGATCTCGCCCACCGAGTCAGACCCGAGGAACCTGGTCACCAGGACGTTGGTATCGGGCATGTACAGCTGCCTGGTCCGGACAGCCTGGCACGACACGGAAAAGCTGCCGCCCTTGTCCGTATCGAGCAAGGAAGCGAACACCGCCGGCGAGTCAAACCGTGGCAGGCAGCACCAGTCGATCGTCCCGTCCACAGCCACCAGCGCGACGGTATGCAAGTCACCAATGACGGCGTGATCCTCTATGGCCGCGTAACGATCAGCCACGAAACCCCCACGGAGATGCGACGTTACTGTTACGGGTCACTTGGGCGCGCGTCGTTGCCCCGACCCTAACAGCCGTGATCGGCAGCCAGACGCGACCGGTCCGGTCATCCGGCCGGGGAGGCGGTGACGGGTGGACCGGAGCTAGGCGACGCCCTTGCGGGATGCGGACTTCTTCGGCGCGCTCCGCCGCGCTGCGGTCTTGCCGCCATCGCCGGCGTCAGCGCTGCCGCCCGTCCGCGGCGATGCCCGACGGCGCCCAGCCGTACGTCGCGACTTGCCGTCGGACCGGCCTGTCTTGGCTGCATCGAGGCTGGCCTGCAGCGCACCCATGAGACTGGTGACGCTGGTCGGCTGCGGCGCCTCCGTAGCGGGCGTGACCTGTTCGTTGTTCTTCTTGGCCTCGATGAGCTTGTTGACCCGGTCTGTGTAGGTATCCAGGTAGTCGGAGGGCTGCCAAGGGCCACTCATCGCCTCGATCAGCTGAGTCGCAAGCTGCAGTTCTTGCTGCGATGCAGCGAGCCTCCCAGGAAGATTCCCGATCTCCTCACTTGGATTGCGCACCTCGTCAGCGAAGAACAAGGTCTCCAGTACCAGCAGATCGCCGTCTGCACGCACCGCCGCCAGGTACTCCTTGCCGCGCATGACGAAGATGGCGATCGCGACCTTATTGGAATCGGCCATCGCATCGCGCAGCAGCGCATACGTCTTCTTGGTCTCGTCGCTGCCCGGCCCGAGGAAGTACGCCTTGTCGAAATAGACCGGATCGATTTCCTCGAGATCCACGAACGTCCGGACATCCAGCGACCTGGACCGGCCTGGCGCGACTGAGTCGAGCTCTTTCTGGTCGAGCATCACGTACTGCCCGCCGCCGACATCCGCGCCCCGCACGATATCGGAGTAATCGACCTCCGCGCCGGTCCGCTCGTTCACGCGCTGATAGCGGATACGGTCCGAGGTGCCCTCCTCGAACTGATGAAAGGTCGGCTCGTGGGTTTCAGTCGCTGAGTAGAGCCTGACGGGCACCGTCACGAGCCCGAATGACAGCACACCCGACCAGATAGCGCGCGCCACCGTGTTTCCTCCCCTTCGCTAGACGGTCAGATCCTTCCCCGGTCTGTCTGCGCAACTCGCTCACCTAGTTACGGCTGTTGCGGCGGCTTCGCGGCGCGCGAACCAGACCTCTTCTGCGGGCCACCGCCTGACCCACTCGTCCGGGAATTCGGGGAAGTCGTTGTTGGCGGCGCCCGGCGGTGGCTGGACCTCGATCAGGTCCTCCACCACGAGGCCGCACCTGGCCAGGAGCCGGATCGACTCCCCGTGGGGCAGCGTGAATAGCCGGTACTCCCGACCTGAGGTGCCGGTCTGCAGCACGCGGTGCAGGCCGAACAGGTTACGAACGAGCCGGTCAGTGAGTGGCCCCTGTTCCGGCATGCACAAGCGAGCCAGGGTCGACGGGGCCATGAACACCAGCCGGCCACCTGGGCGCAGCAGCCGCGCGGCCTCCGGGATCCACCGGTAAGGATCACACCACACTGATGCGCCATATTCGCTGATCACGAGGTCCGCGCACCCGCTGGCCAGCGGCACCCGCTCAGCGTTGCCCTGGACCAGCGGGAAGCGCAGGCCGAACTCGGCCTGCAGGCGGCGCGCCGTGCTCAGCTGGCGGGCCGAGACATCCACGCCCACCGGCCGCGCGCCGCGGCGGGCCAGCCATGCCGAGACGTACGCGCTGCCGCAGCCGAGTTCCACGGCCGCGGTGCCGGCCGGGCTGGCCGGCAGAACCGGCAACCGCGACTGCGGGATGCACCACATTCCCCAGTAGGGCTCGGCGGCCGCCCACCGGGGGCCCGCGTACCGGTCAAACCAGGCCGACATGTGCTCGTCCCACTGCCGCCTGGTGACCGACACGTGGTCATCTGCCTCATCCCTCATACCTTGCGATCCTATGAACTCGGCCGCATGCAGAGTGCCTCTGGACGGCCAGTCTTGCGACCGCAGGCGCCGCGACTCGTTCCTGGCGGATGGCTCGCGCCCGTGGCTGCACACGGAGTGGCGCCGCCACCGCGGCGCCTGAGGCCCGGAGATCTCAGGCGCCGCGTTGACGTGGCCGGTCAGGCGATGCGGCCCGCGTAGCGGCGGCGGAAGCCGTCGGCGGTGTCGGCGGTGATCACCACGTCGTAGTAGCCGTAAGTGTCGGTCGGCCAGCTGATGGTCCTGGGGCGGCCGAGCTTAACGGTGACCGTCTGGCTGGTGCCCTCATAGTCGTTCGGGGCCAGGGTGTAGACGATCGCCTGCTGGCCTTCGTTGGCCAGCGTGAGGTCGAGGTTCTTCGCGCCGGTGGATGCCAGGGCGGCGCTGACCACCGGGACCTGGTCGGAGTTCTGGTTGGCTGGCACAACCGCGCCGGCGAAGCTGGTCAGGAACCCGTCGGGACCATAGACCGAGAATGCGTAGTTCCCGGCGGTCAGCGTCGCGTCCCAGACGTAGGAGCCGGGGGAACCCTGGAGTGCCGTGATCGGCGTTGGGGTGGGGGACAAGTAGTTATCGGGGTAGACAGCGAAGCCGACGCCGACCTTGCTGGTGTTGGTCAGGTTGGCGGTCACCTGGCTGGTGCTGCGGTCCACCGTGATGTCGGCGAAGGGCTGGTGCACGGTCGGGCGGTGCGGCCGGGCTCCGGGCTCCTGGGTCGGCATGTGCTGGTCGCCCTCGGCTGGAGTCGCCGTCGACCCGCCGGTTAGCTGGGTCAGGGCCCAGGTCTGGTCGAGGGTCGGGATGCTGGCCGGGATCGAGAAGTCCGGGTGCTGGAAGTCGAATGCTGCGGTCAGGTCACCGGTCACTGACGCCCGCCATGGGGTGATGTTGACCGGCTGCACCCCGGTCCAGGCAGCCAGGAATTGGAGCATCGACGTGTGGCAGTAGACGTTTGAGTCCACGTAGCCGCCACGGGTCCACGGCGAGCAGATGAGCATCGGGACCCGGGTCCCTGGTCCGATCGGCCAGCCCGAGATGTACTCGTCGGTGACGCTGGCCGGGGGGGTCGGCGGGAGCTGGTGGTCGAAGAACCCGTCGTGCTCGTCGTATGTGATGAACAGCGCCGTGCTATTCCACACTTCCGGGTTCGAGAACAGCGTCTGGAGCACGGTGTTCACATAGTGAGCGCCGAAGTCCGGCGTGTAGGAGGGGTGCTCGCAGTAGCCGGCCGGGGCGACGATCCACGACACCTGGGGGAGGGTGTTGCTGTTGACGGCATTGATGAACGAGGAGAGCACGTACGCGGCGTGGGTTTGGTCGATGTTCAGCCCCACCGCAGTGACCGGCTGCCAGGGCGTGACCGCCCCGCGGATCGCGAGCTCGCTGGTCCCGCCTTCGCGGCTGTTGGTGCTGTTGTACTGCTGGTAGAACCAGAGCGGGTTGTCGCCGTAGTCTCCGTCGAAGTAATAGGGAAAGGTGCCGCTGTCACCCACAGTGTCGTTGGTGTAGACCTGCCAGGAGATCCCGGCGGCCTGCAGCAGCTCGGGGTAGGTGGTGACCTCGGGCGTCCCGGCGTCGGGCCCGAAGTCGACCGTGTAGTCGTCGGGGTTGTAGGTATAGCCTGACGACGTCCCCGTCCAGAAGTACATCCGGTTGGGGCTGGTCGGGGCCATGATCGCCTGGTGGTAGCCATCGCAGATGGTGAAGGCGTCGGCGACCGCGTACTGGAACGGGATCTCGTCCCGGGTGAAGTAGCCCATCGTCTCTTCGGTCTTGGCCGGGACCCAGTTGTTCCACAGCCCGCCGTTCCAGGCGTCGTGGTCGCCGTCCCAGCTATGGTCGAGGTCACCGTCGACCTGGTCGGTGAGGTTGTACGGGAGCAGGTACCCGAGGTCGGTGCGAGCGGTGTCCGGCTGCTGGAATATGGTGTTCCCGTTTTGCCAGGTGAGGGCCTGCTTGTCGCCGAAGCCCCGGACTCCCCTGAGTGTGCCGAAGTAGTGGTCGAAGGACCGGTTCTCCTGCATGAGGATTACCACGTGCTTCAAGTCGGCGATGGTCCCCGTCCAGCCTGCGGGCAGCCTGCTGGCCGCCGCGGACCTGCTGGCGGCGGCAGCCGCCGATCCGCCGCTTAAGCCGACTGTCGCGGCCGCCGCGGCGCCGAGCCCGGTAGCTTGCAGGAAGCGGCGTCGCGTGACGCCCGGTATGACAAGCCTGCCGGGCTGCCACACTGATCCGGATCCGCCGTGCTCATGCTCACGTGAGTTGGTCACCTTACTCCATCCTCTCGGTGCAGGTTGTGGCTCTGCGGGTGGCGCCGCGCCTCCACGTCACGACAAAGGTGCGCGCTGCAGGTCGCCTTGGCATGAACTCACCGTGTCGTTCTCGGGACGAGAGGCCGACAGGTTGTGGGCCGGGACGCCGGCCGGGACAAGCGCTGACGCCGCCGGCGACAAGAGCCTGGCGGCAGCGACCTCGCTAAGCTAGCTGCCCACGACGCCCGGCACAGCCTGTCCGACTCGGTTGACGCAAGGGCTGCTGCTGGATAGTGAATGGATGCTGATGGAGATCATCAACCTGGGTGAGGCAGATGGGCTGCCGCCGGTGGACTGGGCTGACGTCGTTGAGAAGCTCGATGCGGGGTCGGTGCCAGCTCCGGATGCACGGAACTCCCGCACGACCTGGCTCTCCACCGTCAACGAGGACGGTAGCCCGCATACGACTGCGGTCGGCGCCCTGTGGCTAGATGGCGCGTTCTGGTTCCAGACGGGCGCAGGCACCCGGAAGGGGCGTAATGTCGCGCGCGATCCGCGGTGTTCGATCGCCGTGTCGATCCGCGACGCGGACGTCGTAATCGAGGGTGACGCAGCGCGAGTGACCGAGCCGGACGCACTGGCGCGCATTGCGAAGGCGTGGGCGGACAAGGGCTGGCCGGCCGAACCCGATCACAGCGGACTGGGCATCACCGCCCCGTTCAACGCTCCGTCGCAAGGACCACCGCCGTGGAACGTGTATCGCATCGAGCCACGCTCGGCGATCGTGACATTGGGGACGGAGCCCGGCGGCCTGACTCGCTTCCGATTCTGAGGCTGCTGACGAGCTCAGCCGCCCTCACCTGCCGCCGAGCGCGCACGCAAAGTCCCGTCGGCGTCATGCTGCGCTGATGGCCGGTCCTCAGGCGACGCGCGTGTCGTATTCCTCGCGTTTGGCGAGCACCTCGTTCATGTGCGTCTCCGCCCACTCCTTCATGCCGCGCATCACGGAGTGGAGTGAAAGACCCAGGGTGGTCAGCTCGTAGGTGACGGTGACCGGCACGGTCGGCGTCACGGTGCGGGTGACAAGGCCGTCGCGCTCGAGGGACCGGAGCGTCTGGGTGAGCATCTTCTGACTCACTCCGGCCAGCTGGCGGGACAGCTCGGAGTAGCGCATCGACCGCGGTTCGCCGATGCAGTCGGCGCCGGGGCGCGAGCCATCGCTGCCGAGCGCGGCCAGGATCAGTGCAACCCACTTATCGGAGATCCGGTCGAGCAGCTGGCGGCTGGGACAGGCGGCCAGGAATGCGTCGTAGGCCACCTTCGCCTGCGCCCGCCGCTGGGCCGCTGTCGTCGTTGACATTGACCGCTCCTTTCTTGCCATCGGGTGAGCTACGCACTTTGAAGTGCGTACTTTCCGTTGGAGAGCTACCCATCCATAGTGGTGCAGGACAACCGTCGGACACAAGTCAGAAAGGCTGAGTCATGAGTACCGCTACGTTCAGAGCGGCCGTCGTCCGCGCCCCGGGCGGACCAGAATCGATCGAGATCATCGACGTTCCCGTTGCCGAGCCCGGGCCGGGCCAGGTCCGGGTGCGGATTGCCGCCGCGGCGGTGAACCCTGTCGACCTCGGGGTCGCAGGCGGCCTGTTCCACGCGATGGGGTTGATCGACCAGCCGGACCATACGGGCCTGGGCTGGGACTTCGCCGGAACCGTCGTCGCCACCGGCCCGGAAGTGGACCTGGCCGTCGGCACCCGCGTTGCCGGGCTGGTGGACGGGTTCGACCGTGACTTCGGCACCTACGCCGGGCAACTCATCGTTCCCGCCACCAACCTCGCGGTCGTTCCCGACGAGCTGGACCTGGCCGTGGCGTCGACGGTCCCGCTCAACGGGCTGGCCGGCGCCCAGGTTCTCGACCTGCTCGGGGATGCGCCCGCCGGCGGCAACAGGCTGCTGGTGACCGGGGCGGCCGGCGCGCTCGGAGGGTACGTCGTCTCGCTCGCGCAAGGCCGCGGCTGGCACGTGACGGGGCTGGCCAGAGCCGAGGATGAAGACTTCGTCCGCGGCCTGGGCGCCGAGTTCACCACGCACCACCGGGCCATGGCCAAGGGCGGCGTGCGCGGCCGCTACGTGCTCAAGCCCTGACCAGTTCGCGGTATTGGCGGCTTGCCTGAACATTAGGAAACTTTCCTAATAAGCTGCATCTGACCACGTTGCACCGGCATTGGTGCTGGCCCGCCGGTCCGGTCAGCCGGCCGAGCCGTCAGGAGATGCTATGCAAGCTCGAATCCGGCTGGCTATGGTCGCGACGGCGGCCCTCGCGTTGCTCGCCAGCGGCCCAGCAGCGGCGTCGGCCGCGCCCGCGCACCACTCGTCCTGGGCGCGGCCCCTGCCGTACCGGCTGTACGCACCGTATTACGAGTCCTACCTCGCTCCTGACACGCCCGGCATTACAGCGACGGCCAAGGCGTCTGGCGCGCGCTTCATGACGATCGCGTTCCTGCAGTCGAAGGGAACAAAGTCCTGCGCGGTGGACTGGAACAGCACGGCCAGCCAGCCGCTGACGTATTACGACGCCGACATCGCGCGCCTGCGCAAGCTCGGCGGAAACGTGATCCCCTCCTTCGGCGGCTACAGCGCTGACACATTCGGCGCCCACGATCACGGAACCGAGATCGCCGACTCGTGCACGAGCGTGCAGCGGATCGCGGCCGTGTACGAGCAGGTCGTACAGACACTGCGGGTGACCCGGCTGGACATGGACGTCGAGTCCAACGCGGAGACCTACGCGGCCGGAATCAACCGGCGCGACAAGGCCATCGCGATCGCGCAACGGTGGGCGGCCCGGCACGGAATCCGGCTGCAGATCCAGTTCACGCTGCCGGTGGAACCAACCGGGCTGGGCCAGGCCGGGCTATCTGTGCTGCGAAACGCCATCGCCGACGGCGTACGCGTGTATTCGGTCAACATCATGGTTTTCGACTACTACCTGCCGCACGAAGGCGTCATGAACATGAGCAAGACCGCCATCACGGCGGCGAATGCCGTGCACGCCGAACTGGCCAGGCTGTATCCGCATCTGAGCTCGCGGCAGATCTGGCGGATGGAGGCCATGACGATGCTGCCGGGCATCTCTGACTTCGGCAAGGACGAGACCACGACAGTTCATGACGCCCGCGTGATGCTGGCATTCGAGCAGAAGATGCAGATGAACTTCCTGTCCATCTGGGCGATCCAGCGAGACAACCAAGGACCGAAGAGCTGTCTAGGTCAGTCGGACAGCAACACCTGCTCGGGCATCAAGCAGGCGCCGTGGGCCTTTGATCACGCGCTTACGCCCTTTACGCGGTGGTTCCGCTGGTCGCGCTGAGCGAGGCCGACTGTCATATCCGACCCGCGGGTGGAATGTGCCTGCCCGGCGCGTGTCAGCTCGCCGGCGGTGCACGGTCTTTTGGCGGGTCTTACCGGCGGAGTAGCCCGAACCTGCGTGCGCGGCTGACTGCCTCAGCCCGGCTGTGCACCCCGAGTCGCTCGTACAGGCGCTCAGCTCGCTCCTTCGCCGCGGACCGGGAGATGCCCAACTTGTCGGCGATGACCGAGAAGGGCACCGGCTGCGGGAGGTAACGCAGAATCTGCGCTTCCGATCGGGTGATCGACGCGGCTCGCACCCTGGCCTCGGCTTCCTCCGTGGCCTCCGCGGCCACCTCATCGGCTGCGCCGGTCAGCGCAAGGTCGTCGGCGACAGCCTGACCGGCGGCCTGGTCCGCCGCGTCTGTGATCAGGCCGGCGGCGGTCAGTGCCGTGACCGCCTCATGCGCGGCCGCCTCCCCGACCAGTCCGGCTGCGATCAGAGCACTGACCGCAGCCGCGGCGGCCACTTCCTGGACCTGTTCAGAGGCGGCTTCTGCCTCCGCGGCCTCAGCGCTGGCCGCAACGGCGCGCAGCACGGCGGCAGCCTCGGCCGCCTGCGCCTCGGCGATCACCGCGGAGGCCTCCTCGACCGCGGCGACCTCGGCCGCGACAGCCATGCTGGCGTCCCCCGCCAGGAAGTCGTCGGTGACCAGCGCGCCACCAGCGGCAGAGACGGCATCGACAAGGGGTCCAGCCCACAGATGCTCGACCAGCAAGAAGGCGACCGCGGTTCCCGGCTCAAGGGAACGCGCCACGGCCTGCACGGCGGCCATGCCAGAGTCGGCCGGCCTGCCGCCCGCCTCATTGACGGTTGCAGATCGGCCGTCGTTCTGTGACCGGGGAGGCTCGATGCCGGCTAGCAGCGAGCCGAAGTCCTGATCATCGCCGACCTCCAGCCGCTCCAGGGTGCCGTCCTGTCCCTTGGCCAGGAACATCACGTCCAGGACACGTAGCGCGCCGCGGCCCTCGATTCGGTCAACCTCTGCCAGCAGACGGCTTTCCGCATCAGCGCCGAGGCGGAAGGTCAGCGCAACCACCTGCAACGGTGCGGTCATTCTGGCCCTCCTTGGGCTGATTGGCGTGCCGCTTTCCTCCGCTTTTGCACTGCTGCCTGTCCGGTAGGACTGGCTCCTTCGCTGGCCCCCGTGTCGCCCTGCGGCTGATAGTAACCGAGCCTCGCAGCCAGTACCTGGAGACCAGTAATCAGCCGATCAAGGCCGCGGGCCGGCGAGCGGGCTGGCAACGTCGATGCGGTGGACTCCGCCCACGGTCAGCGCGCCGGCGATTGCGGGAAGATTCCGATCGAGTGGTGCGTTGACAACGGATACGACATATCGTGTTGCTCTCGGACCGTCAAGGGTCCGGGCCTTGCGAGGTGAGCGGGATGACCGGTTGGTTTGCGCGGCGGACGTCGGACGGGTCGGCCAAGGCCGTGATCGCGGTGACATTGCTGGCGCTGCTGCTGGTCGCGGCCGTGCCGCTGGCGCTGCTGGCCGCACTGGTCATGATGATGCTGGGACACGTCGTCGGCGGGCTCGCGCTGTTCGGCGGCTCGGTGCTTGCCGCCGTCACGGCTATCGCGCTTGCGGGGATGAGCGGGATGCGGCACGTGCGCAAGCTGCTCTCCAGGCGCGGCTTCCCCGTCGTACAGCTAGACCGCAGCCAGTACGTTGACGTCGCCGAGCCGGACGGCAGCGATTACACCGGCGTCGTCCAGCTGGACCGCAGCGACTACACCGAAGTTCGCTGACCTGGCCCGTCCCTATCGAGTCTCTCTTGCGCCTGATAGGCGCACAGGTCTTCCGTTAGCTGCCGGGATTCGAGATCGCGATGGTGCCCGTTGCATTGTCGTACTGGACCTCGAAGGCGAGGAACACCCCTTCCCCGGTGTCGAGGAACGGCCAGCTGACGTCGGCCACAGCGACGGCAGACGAGCCCGGTCCGGTCGCGTCGAAGGACCAGAAGGCCGCCGAGTGCCCAGGCAGGGAGATTGAGACTGCCTGATTTCCGCCGATCAGGCGTGGCAGTCCGGACTCCGCGATGGCGTGCGCGTAGAGATGCGGAGACCCGATGTCAGCGAAGCTTGATCCTGAGTCGAGGCTGGTGGGCCCGCACATGCGGTATTGCCCGATCACCCAGCACAGTTCTGGCTCATCGTTCCAGATGGGTTCGCCGTGCGATGAGCCGATCGAGTTCAGCGATAGCCGGACGAGCGGGTGATATAGCGGAGGCGGGCCCAGGATCAGTTCACCGTTCCCCCCGGTGCTGGCACTTGTCATGTCGACTGTCCAGACCCGGCCGAATCTGCCGGGCAGGCTAAGCAGCGGATTGGTCACTGGATCACCTGGGGCCGGCCCGTTCAGTCCGATGCCCATGATGCCGTCCGCACCGACCGCCTTCAGCGTGTCCTCGTCGCCATCTGCCTGGCAACTCAGCCCCAGCCCGCTGTCGCCACATCTCGTGGCGTCGATGAGCTGGAAAGGAACAGGCCTCGTCGTCTTCAAGCTCCCGAACCGCAGGGTCGCTGACGCAATCGTTCCTGACCACAGCGTTCCATCGAGGGTTTGCACAGTTTCGCGCTGGGACCACACGGTCACCCCGGACCAGGATGAGGCCGCCATCGCGCTCGCGAAGATATGCAGGCCGACCGAGCCCGTATCGAGCAGCACTGGGACGGTGTGGTCACGCCCGATCGTCACGTCGATGATCGGCGGCGGATCGAAGGCCGCCCCATACGAACTCTGGTCAAACGTCAGAGGAATAGTCACATCCGTGGGTCCGGCAGGCAGGACGACCACGAGCAGCACGGTGACGAGCGCGAGAGCAGTTCCGGCGAGCCCGGCCGCGATCTGCCTGTGTCGCCGCCGCCTGCTTAACCTGAGGCGATAGGCCGTTTGCCAGGCCGGATCCTGCTCGACGGTCTCGAAGGTAGCCGTCGGTACCAGCTGCGGCGGAACGCCGCTGGCCTGCGCCTCAGGACTGGGCGCGGACGCAGAGTTCTGCAGCGAGGGCCCGGACGGCCGGGTCTTAGCCGCCCCCTTCGGGGCGTAGCAGGTCCGCCGCCCGCAGCTCGGGCACCACCACTCTTCCCACTGCACAGTGACCAGACACCGGCGGCACAGCGCCAAGAGCAGGCCTCCCATTCGTGCCGCGACGCCAGACGGACCGGCGAGCTTACCGATACGGACTCTACGATCGTCGGCACCGCGCATCCAGACCGGCCGGGCCGCCTCGCCGCCCCCGCGCGGCCTTATGAATTGACTCGCCCGGACAGCCCGGCCTGCCACCAACCGGTCGAGGCCGAGCCCGCGGCAACTGGCTGCGCGTTATCTGGTCTCGTCGTGGCCGAGATGAGCCGCCTTGCGGCGAGCTCGGTAGTGAGCGGCCTTGGCTTTGTCGCCGCATTGACGCATTCCGCACCAGCGGCGGGTGGCGTTGCGGGAGGTATCGAGGTACAGGCGCGTGCAGTCGCTTCCGGCGCACTCCCTGACCCTGGTCATCAGCGGGCTTCCGAGCACCTCAAGCGTGTCTCGCGCCAGCGCCGAATGAAGCTGCCGGAGACTTCCCGATCGCTGCAGCACGCCATCACGGAGTGCGAGGTCAAGCGGCGGCGCGGCGGCGGTGGCGTTGAGCAGGTCGACGTCAGCCTGCGAGTCCGGCAGGTGAGACATCCGGCCGAGGACGAGCGTATAGATCGCTTCCCGAAGCTCCCTGGTCTGGGCCAGCCCGGTGCGGTTGGCCGTGACCGGCTCGTGCACCAGGCCAGATTGCTGGGCCCACTCGCTGAGGTCGGCGGCGCTGGCGAGCAACTCAGTTGGCGCACTGCGGTGCCGGTACATCAGCGTGCCGGTGAGATCGAGTGCGGGCCGACCACCCACGAACATGAACACGTCACCAGCTTGACCGGTGACGGTCAGCTGGTCAAGAATTTAGTCACCATATAAGCGGGTGACGCCTCGGAGTCCTCGATGCCAGACCAGGAACCCGTATCGGGCAGCGGAGCGGGCGCCGCCGCCACGGTCCCGGCGCTATCCGTACTGCGGCGGCGGCGCAGCGCGAAGTGGCGCGAGTTCCCGGCGGACGTGCTGCCGCTGCACATCGCCGAGACAGACTTCGATCTCGCGCCGCCCGTCCGCGCTGTACTCGAAGAGGCGGTGCACCGGTCAGACACCGGCTACCCGGCCGGCGCGGCCGATGCCACGGCCGCGCTGGCCCAGTTCGCCGGAGAGTTCTGGTCCTGGGCCATCGACCCAGCCAAGGTTGGGCTCGTCAGCGACGTTGGCGTTGGCTGCGTCGAGATGCTGCGCGTGGTGTGCCGGCCGGGGGATCGCGTGGTGGTCTGCCCGCCGGTCTACCCACCGTTCTTCGAGTGGCTGCGGGAGGCCAGCACCAACGTGGTCGAAGTGCCGCTGCGCCGCCTGGATTCCGGGGATTGGCGCCTCGACATCGGAGGCTTGTCCTCAGCGTTTGCATCGGGCCCGGCCGCCATGGTGCTGTGCAATCCGCACAACCCTGTCGGCAGGGTGCACTCGCGAGAGGAGCTGGCCGAGGTAGCCGAGCTCGCGGCCCGTCACCGGGTCACGATCGTCAGCGACGAGATACATGCACCGCTGGTGCTGCCCGGCGCTGACTTCACGCCATTCCTCAGCGTCCCGCACGGAAATGCGGTCGGCGTCAGCCTGCTGTCAGCCAGCAAGGCGTGGAACATCCCAGGACTGAAATGCGCGGCCATCGTCGCCGCCTCGCAGCAGATGTACGGCATCATCGCGAGCAGACCCGCGCATGAACGCTGGCGCGGGCGGATCGGTAACTTGGGCGTGCTCGGCTTCACGGCCGCTTTCACGGAAGGAACACCCTGGCTGCTGAGTGAAATCGGGCAGCTGGACCGGCGCCGCGCTCAGCTAGCGCGACTTCTGGATCAGAGACTGCCCGCGGTGTCCTGGACGCCGCCGGAGGCGACCTACCTCGGCTGGCTTGATTGCCGCGCCTACGGACTCGCAGACCAGCCCCAGCGCCTGTTCCTCGATCAGGCGCGAGTGGCCTTGGACCCGGGCCCGAAGTTCGGAGCCGGCGGAAGCGGGTGGGTACGCATCAACTTCGGCACCAGCAGTGCTGTGCTAGACGAAGC
>JASHOL010000149.1 GCA_030041135.1 Streptosporangiaceae bacterium
CCTCACCTGGCCGACGTTACCGACGTGGTATGACGTTCCGCTCCCGGAGCCATTCGCGAGCGTGTGCCTTCGCCGACTGTGGGTCCTGGCCCGATGGATCCTGGCGCGTTCTGGCGACCCATGCGGGCCCGTAGGCGCCCCGTTCCGCTAGTGCCCGAACCGCGGTCGCGATTGCCCTGCCTGGTCGGCGAGGGCGCCGCGGATGCTCCCTTCGGCGGCGGACAGGGCCTTGGCTGCGGCTTCCGGCTCCAAACCGGACAGCAGGCACAATAGTGCCAGCCGCAGATCGCCTCCGCAGAGCGTCAGCTGAGCCCGGCAGGCGGCCTCGTCGGCGCCGGTTGCCTCCATGAGGATCGTCAGCTGGCGGTGGCGCAGCTTGGCGTTCGTGCCAGACAGCGACACCATCAGGTTCGAGAATGTGCGGCCCAGGCGCACCATGGCGGCCGTGGAGAGCGCGTTCAGCAGTAGCTTCTGCGCTGTGGCCGCCTTGAGCCTGGTCGACCCGGCGATGGCCTCAGGTCCGGTGTCGGCAACCACGACATAGTCCGCGAGCCCGGCCAGCGGTGCCGCCGGATTACTGCTGACCAGCACGGTGACGGCCCCGGCCAGGCGCGCCGTGGTGAGCGCCCCGGCGACGTACGGAGTCCGGCCGCTAGCCGTTATCCCGACCGCGACATCGGCCGCGGACACCGCGCTCGCATCGTCGGCGCCAAGCGAGGCGTCATCCTCGGCATCCTCCATGGCCGTGCCGAGCGCTCGGTCGCCGCCGGCGTGGTGCGCTATGAATACCCCGTGGTCGAGTCCGAAGGTGGGAACCACCTCGGCGGCATCAAGCACCGCCATCCGGCCCGACGTGCCCGCCCCGAAGTAGTGCACCTGTCCGCCGGCGCGCACGCACTCGACCACCTTGTCGACGACCTCGGCGAGCACGGGCAGCGCCTGGGCCACCGCGCCGGCAACCGTCGCGTCCTCTGCGTTGAGCAGCCGCAGCACCTCCTCGGTCGGCACGATGTCGATATCTGCCGTCCTCGGGTTCCGCTCCTCAGTGCGCGATGCCGCTCGTGAGGCCATCAATTCCCCTCGCCCATCCGGCTGCGTTCCTGCTGACACCAGCCCCTCCTCCGCTGCCAACTACTGCGCACCGTACCGGCTGTAGGCGCGCTCATCTGCGCTCGCTCATCCCGTCCTCCGCACACTCGCCCTGACCAGCGGCACGGCCGCGGGTCTCGGACTCCGGGACGGCGGCAGCGGATGCCAGATCCGGCGCTGGCTGGCGCCGCGGCGCTGTCCCGCCGTCCCGACGGCTGCGTAGTAAATATCCATGAACGCTTGTTTAGATGTCAATAACTGACATAATCATAGACGTGATCATCCGGCCGGCAGTACTTGGAGACCTGGCCGGTATCCAGGCAGTATGCGTCATCGCTCTGGATCTTGAACCCGATGCCGGCGATCTGCCGAAGTTGCTGCAGGCTTCGCCGGAGCGCGTCGCAGTGGTTGCCGAGGCCGGCGACGAGATCGTTGGAGTCTGCTACGGAAGCATCGGAAGGTCCGTGGCGGACGGGCGGCGCGGCCACGTCGAACTCCTCGCGGTCGCGCCGGCGGCGTCGGGGCGAGGTGCCGGACGCCAGTTGCTTGGCGATATGGAGGCACGGCTCCGCGAGCTCGGTGCCACCGAACTCATCCTCGGCGCGAACCCGCCGGTCTACGTGTGGCCGGGAATCGACGTCAGGTACACGGCCATGACCTGTCTGGCGGACGCGGCGGGGTACGAGCGCTACCAGGAGGCGCTCGACATGGTCGTCGACCTGCGGGCCGTCGACCTCGGCGTAAGCGACGAGGAAAGGAGGCTGGCCAGGGCCGGGATCACAGTCAGGCGAGCCGCGCGGGCCGAGGCCGGCCTTGTCGTCGACTGGCTGCGCGCCGGTCCGTGGGGTCAGTCGACGTGGCCCGAGGAAGCCGCCTCGGCCCTCGGCCGGGAGCCAGTCAGCTGCCACGTCGCAGGCCGGGATCGGGCCTACGTCGGATTCGCCTGCTACGGCAGCGTTCGCTCGGGCTGGTTCGGGCCGATGGGTACGCTGCCGTCGGAGCGCGGGCTCGGCGTGGGATCCGTGTTGCTCAAGCGGTGCCTGGCGGACATGCGAGGGTCCGGATTGCCGACGGCGAGAATCGGCTGGGTCGGGCCGGTCAGGTTCTATGCCAGGAC
This sequence comes from Streptosporangiaceae bacterium, assembly GCA_030041135.1. Taxonomy (GTDB): domain Bacteria; phylum Actinomycetota; class Actinomycetes; order Streptosporangiales; family Streptosporangiaceae; genus JAJYUU01. The sequence goes on from JASHOL010000149.1 coordinate 2,207, forward strand.
GCTCGGCGCCAGAATTGAACGCGTCTACTGGCTCTACCGGAAGGCCGTGTGAGCGGCGCGTATGTCCCGGAGGCGACAATGACGGCTCGTACCGATCTCGACGGGTGCTTGCTTGCCCGTTTCGACGGCCAAGAGCCGCCGGCGTGGCTGCTTCGCTGGCTCGACGATGGCCTCGCGGGCGTACTGCTGTTCGCGGGGAACGTGAGCAGCCAGGAGCAGGCTCGTTCCGTCGTTACGCAGCTTCGGGCGCACAACCCGCACGTGCTGATCGCGGTGGATGAGGAAGGCGGGATCGTTACCAGGCTGGAAGCGGGCCATGGCTCGTCGTATCCCGGCAACGCGGCGCTCGGGGCGCTTGACGACCTCGCCGCGACCAGGCAGGTGGCGCTGAGCATCGGCGCGACGCTGGCTGAGCGCGGGCTGAACCTTAACCTGGCCCCGGTCGCCGACCTGGACAGCAATCCCGCGAATCCCGTTATCGGGGTCAGGTCGTTCGGTGCCGATCCCAGACGGGTTGCCGCGCACACGGCCGAGTTCGTGACTGGCGTGCAAGCGAGCGGGGTGGCGGCGTGCGCCAAGCATTTTCCCGGGCACGGCCGCAGCTCGACCGACTCGCACGTGGCGCTCCCGTCGGTGAAGGCGACCCTAGCCGGGCTCATGGCGGCTGACCTGGTGCCGTTCCGGGCGGCGATCGCGGCTGGTGTCAGGTGCGTGATGACCGCGCACGTGGTATTCCCGGCCATCGACGACGTGCCTGCCACCCTGTCCAGGCGGCTGATCACCGGGGTGCTGCGCGACGAACTCGGGTTCGAAGGAGTCGTCGTCACCGACGCGCTCGGCATGGATGCAATCGGCGACAGCGCCAGGACTGCGGCCGGTGCCATCCGGTCACTGGCGGCCGGAGCCGACCTGCTGTGCCTGCCGGCCGGCCGCGCGGCGCAGCACCGGGCCAGGGACACGCTGGTGGCCGCCGT
>JASHOL010000150.1 GCA_030041135.1 Streptosporangiaceae bacterium
CATGATCCCGCGCGCTACCACGTGGTGGCCCCGTACGAGCTCGCCCAGGTCGACGTCGAAGACGATGTCCAGCTGCGTGCTCTGCTTGGCCAGGTAGCTGTCGGTCGCGGTTCGAGGCGGAATCCTCACGAGCCGATCCTCGCAGCGCGCTCCGGCCCAGCGCCAGCGGGTTATCCCTGAGTCGGCCGTCAGCGCTCGTCGCCAGCGGCGCCGCCCTTCCACTGGGCCGAGCCGGCGTCCCACTCGGTGTAGGTGTACGGGTTGTCCAGCACCGTGGTTTCCGGGATTTCCGGGTGCATCCCCTCGGTCCAGGCGTCCGGCCCGAGCTGACCCTGGAGGTAGTCGACCGTCTCCGCGATGACCTGCCGCGCCTTGCCGAGGTCGGTTCCGACGAGCCCGTGATCGTGCTTCACCACGCGGCCGTTGACCACGACCGTGTGGACGTCGCCGCGCTGAGCCTGGAACGCCACGTGCCCGTACGGATTGAGCAAGGGAAACATGACCGGAGACTCGTCGTTCTTGATCAGCACGAGGTCAGCCTTCTTGCCTTCCTGCACGCTGCCAACGGCCGAGTCGAGGCCGAGTGCCCTGGCGCCGCCGCGCGTGGCCCAGTCGACCACATCCTCCGCGCGCAGGTGGCAATTGGTCACCGTCTCCTGCTTGGCGTGCGCCTCGAAGTGCTCGCGGGACCGGTCGGCGCCTAGCGTCGTCCGCATGGCGGAAAACAGGTCACCGCTCCACCAGACGCTCGTGTCCATGGACAGCGACACCGGGATGCCGTGCTCGCGCAGCCGCCAGGTCGGCGGGTATCCCTGGCCGGCGCTCTGCTCGCTCTCGGTGGAGACCGACGCCGAACCGCCGGTGGCGGCGATGCGGTTATAGGAGTCTCTCGTCAGCGTGGCCGCGTGCACGTATACCGAGGACGGCGTCATGAACCCGTTCTCGTGCATGAGCCGGATCCCGTCGTCGTTGGTCGCGCCCCAGACCCCGGCGTGGGTGGTGACCGGCACCCCGAGTTCGCGGGCAACCTCGAATGCGGCCCGCTCAGGGAACGCCGGGTCGCCGGTCACGTCGAAGGCCATCTGGAACCCGAGCATGTCGCCCGCCGTGCCGAACCGCCTGGCGACGAAGTCCCTGAACTCCGGCGCGGCCGACCACTCCCAAGGACCCTGCTGGATATTGCCGTAGGCCAGGACGAACCGGCCGGGGACCTCGGTCAGCGCATCCACGGCAGCCTCGGCGTGATCGACGGTCTGCAGCCCGTGCGACCAGTCGACGGTCGTGGTCACCCCGGCGTCGATCGCCTCGATCGCGGCCAGCAGGTTGCCCGCATAGATGTCCTCGGGACGGAAGACCTTGCCCCAGTTCAGGTAGTACCAGACGAAGTACTGGGTCAGCGTCCAGTCGGCGCCGTACCCGCGCATGGCCGTCTGCCACATGTGCCGGTGCGTGTCGATCATCCCCGGCATCAGGATGCCGCCGGCGGCATCGATCTCGACTGCGCCCTCGGGCGCCTGGAGCCCGTGGCCCACGCCCGCGATGCGCTCGCCGACCACCAGCACGTCGGCGTTGTGCTCAATCGCGTGCGCGTCGTCCATCGTCAGTACGGTGGCGTTGCGAAAGATCAGTGGCCGACCTGGCGTCAGTTCCGCAGTTGCTGTCATCAGCAGACCTCCGTCGATGCGGGGAACGAGGGGTGACCTCACGGACAGTTGTCCGGACTACGACACTATGGAGCCTGTCCGGAAGCGTTGCCGGTTTTGGCCGGGGCGTCAAGGGGTGGTGGCACCGGACGGATGGACGGCATCCACGCCTGTCCGCAGAGCGGACAACTCCGCTTGCGTTGGCAGCCAGCGCTTGCCTTGACAGCGAGAGCATCCCGGCACGAAACTGCAGTCCGCCGGACTAATGTCCGTTGAGCGGACGGAGGCACGTCAGGAGGGTCATGGCCACCATAGCCGCCGTCATCGCGTCCACGCACCATCCGTTCTACTACCGGGCCAGTACCTCGACCGGGCAGGAGCGGCCTCCGTTCGCGGACGAGTGGGTGGCCAAGATCGAGGCCTTCCGGCAGACGCTGACCCGCGCGCGGCCGGATGTCCTGGTGATGGTGGGCAGCGATCATTTCCACCAGCTCTGGCTGGACAACATGCCGCAGTTCCTCGTCGGCAAGGCGCCCTTTTACGACGCGAACTTCTACAACGAGGAGCGCGAGTTCGGCCTGCCCAGGATGATCGCCGCGGGTAACGTGGAGCTGTCCGCCTATCTACTGCGCGAGGGCATTGACGCCGGCTTCGACCTGGCGTTCAGCAACGAGCTGCGGATCGACCACAGCATCACCTGCCCGCTGATCACGCTCAGGCCGGCGGCGGACCTGCCGATCGTACCGATCTACACCAACATCTTCGCACCGCCGATGCCCCAGCCCCGGCGCTTCGTGGAGCTGGGCGCCGCGATCAGGCAGCTGGTGGAGTCGTGGCCGAGCGAGAAGCGGGTGGCCATCATCGGCACCGGCCATCTGTCGCTGGAGCTTGGCGGCCCGCGCCAGTTCGGTCCGCACGGCCCTGACCCCGAGTTCGATCGCAAGGCCGTCGAGTGGATCGCAACCGGCAACCTCAAGTCGGCACTGGCCGAGGTCAGCCTGGAGAGCCTCTGGCGGCCAGGCAACGCCACTCACGGCTTCATGGACTTCATGCTGATGATGGGCGTCGCGGGCGACAACGTGACCGCCGACTACGTCGACTCGCTCGACCTGTTCCACACGATGGAGGCGTACTTCACCTGGTACCCGGAGGGGACGCCGTGAGCAAGTACCTGCTCAACAAGTTCCTGTACACGATCGACCGCGACTCCAGCCTGGTCGAGCGGTACAGGGAAGACCCGAGCGGCACGGTCGCGTGGTGGGAGGACGAGCGGGCCAACGTGATCCTGAACTGCCCGGAACCCGAGCGCAGCACGTGGCTCGCGTTCACCGACGCCGAGCGCGAGGCGCTCGCGACGCACGACTACGTGAAGCTGTTCGAACTGGGGGCGCACAACTTCCTGATCCTGACCCTGTTCATCGCGCTGTTCGAGCGCGACTACGACGAGCCGCTGGCGTTCCAGCGCGAGTTCGCGGCCAGGCTCGGCCACTGGAGCCTGCCCTACCCCGACATCTCAACCTGACTGAAATTAAGCGCTCAGTTTCCCGTCAATTTACTGCGGCAAATCTTTGAATTTGCACTGCATAATTGCCGTTGACACAATTGGTGCGTGGCAAGTGGAATATCGGAGCTATTTAATAACCGCAGTAAATCGCGATCGGAATCTCAGGCCGGGCAGGCACTCCCGAGCGCCAACGGCAGTGATGCCGCCGGCGCCGGTTCCTGGTGCGGCTGAACCTGGTCTCGGCCGCGCTGATCCTGCCGCTGCTCGCCGTCAGGGGACCAGGCTCGAGCTGGATCGTCTTCGCCGTGATGACCTGGTACGGCATCCACCTCACTCTCTCCGGTCCCGCCTCGAGCGCCCTTTTCGCGGTGATGCTGCCCAGGGAAATGCGCCAGCTCGGCCGCGCTTGGTGCGGGCTCGATCGTGTCCAGCCTCGTCAGCGGCCGGCTGCTGCGACTGCTCGGCGAAAGGTGGCTGGCGGTCGCCGGAATGGCGAACTTCGCCGTTGGGAACCTGATGCGTGCCAGCGGGTCGCTCCCGGTCGCGAGCGCCGGCACGCTCACCCGACGCGCTTTGACGTTGCGACCTTACGATCGCGGTCGTTCCTTGATCCCGTCTGCGAGCAGGCCTACTACCTCGGCGATGCGCTCCGCACGCACGTCCGGCCGACGGGTCGTCGCTTCGATGTACCGGAGGTAA
>JASHOL010000151.1 GCA_030041135.1 Streptosporangiaceae bacterium
AGATCGCGTTTGGCATCCTCGAGGCTCCGCAGGTCGATGCGCAGCGCCGCGACATACTCGTCGACGGCCCGGCGACTGTAGCCGCGCATCTCCCGCTCAAACTGGTCGTCGTGGCCCAGGTCTGCGGAGAGGTGGCCGTGCTCGCTCATGGTGTCACCCGTCAGGTCCAGTCAGGCCGGCGCCGGCGTGAGCAGGGAGCTAGGCCCCGACCATTTAAGGCACCCGGATTTTGCCGTCTGCATTTGCCGGGCTCGCCGGAACTGCGGAAACTGCCGGCCGCCGGACGCAACGCAACGGTGCTGCGATGTCGGCACGACTCTGTCCCTAACCTCCCGGCCGCGCAAGCGAAACGATGTTTTGTCCGTTTTCTTCACTATTCTGGAGCTAGGTGTAAGCGAGCCTGGGTCGACTGGAACGCCGCCACCGCCATGCGGGACAGGGCGGCAGGAGCGGCTCAGGCCGAAGATGGGAGGGCCGTCATGCACTCGCTGGCGCTGGTCGGGGCGCTGGGGGACTTGCGCCCGCAGATCCATGCCGAGGCCTGGGTCGCGCCGGGTGCCGTCGTGGTCGGCGACGTCAGGCTCGGCCCCGGCTCGTCGGTCTGGTATGGGGCGGTGCTGCGGGCCGATGAGGCAGAAATCATCATCGGCGCCGGATGCAACATCCAGGATCTCTGCTGCCTGCATGTCGATCCGGCCGAGCCGGTGGTGCTTGAGGATGGGGTGAGTCTGGGTCATGGTGCCGTCGTCCATGGCGCTTACGTGGGAGCCGGATCCCTGATCGGCATGGGTGCTGTCATCCTCGGCCGCGCGCGGATAGGCGGCGGAACGATGGTCGCCGCCGGCGCGGTGGTCACCCCTGGAACCGTCCTCCCGCCCGGTGTTCTGGTTGCGGGCGTGCCCGGCCGCGTGGTGCGCGAGCTGACCAGCTCGGACAAAGAGCGTCTCGCCGGCACGGCCACGGGCTACATCGGTCGCGCAGGCCGCCACCGGGCCGTGGCCTGGACCGAGTTGCCTGACAACGTCACGAGCGAATCCGGCCGGTGACCGGGCGAAAATTGGCTGTCGATTCGCGAACATCGCTAAACCCGGCATAAGCGGCAGGCCGGAACCTGGGGCCATGCATGTGGTCAGGGAAATGATCCTGATGGGTCATGCGCGCCCGCCGGCAATGCCACTAGCCTGAACGGCGGGCTCTCTGTAGGTGCAGCTTTGGTGGATGGGGGTGGTCGCGCTGCGTGACGACGTCGACCTGCGCTTCCACGACCGCGTTGCCCTCGAGGAGATCGAGCTGTACTCGGAGGTTCTGAGCGCGGTGGCAGCTTCTGACCGCGCGCTCACGCCCGCCGAGATCGACGAGGTGCTAGGGGTACGCCGACCGTCCAGTGCCAAGGTGCGCGGCCGCTGAACTGCACGGTCATCGGAATCGGCGTTATGTTAATCGTGGCCGAGATTCGATGGCGGACCGGGAGCCGGCCACATGGGCAGCCAGGATCGGGTGAGTCGCGTACCCGCTGAAGTCGAGTCGCCGTGGTCGGGATCCACGGTCGCGAGCGGCACCGCCTTCGGTTACCTGGGAGTCCGGGTCGAGGACGACCAGGTCTGGACGATCCGGGGTTCGGTTCACGGCCGGTTTCTCGGACCACTCACGGGCGCACGGGCGGGAATGGAGACCACTCGGCTAACTCCCGTTGCGGCCCGGCTGGTTGCATGGGGCCTTGGCCAGCGCCCGATGGGAAGGGTATTCGTCACGCTCGCCAATGGCACGCACTATGAGCGGCTGCTGCGCCCGGCGGCAGTAGGCGACCTGAACAAGATTGCGGCCGAGATCTCCCGGTTCAACCGGGCGGCTAACGTCACCGGCCCGGCCGGCCCGGCCGGCTAGTACCGCGCTCAAGCGGGCTCCCCCATGACCGTGCCGCGCGAATACATGACATCAGTATCCCAATGGGTGAAGCCCAGCGATTCGTACAGGCCGATAGCCGCCGAGTTGGTCTCGTCGACATACAGCATTACCTGCAGCAGGCCTCGCCCGCGCAGGTAGCGCAGGCCGATCAGCGTGAGCGCCCGGCCCAGGCCGGTGCCACGTTCGTCCGGGTCAACACCCACGACGTACACCTCGCCGATGGCCTCGTGTCCGTGCTGTCCGTTGTCGTCCTGCAGCTGCCCGCCGTGGATCTTCGTCCAGTGGAATCCGACTAGCCGGCCTTCGCGTTCTGCGAGGAAGAAGCCGTCAGGGTCGAACCATGGCTCCCTTTCGCGCAGAGTGAGGTCCTCCGTCGTCCAGGCGCCCTGCTCGGGATGGTGAGCGAAGGCGCGCTGGTTGAGCCGAACCCAGGCACTCTCGTCCTGGCCGGTCACGAACGTGCGCACGTGTACGCCCTCCGCCAGCTGCGGCCTCCCGATCCTCGCCTGCAGCGAGCGGCGCATCTGCCAGAGTGCCCTGGTCCGGGCGAAGCCTGCCGCCGCGGCCAGGCGGGCTGCGGCCGGCAGCTCGCCGTGAGCCCACAGGCGGAGCCTGCCGTCCCCGGACTCGGCGACCAGGGCCTCACCCAGGATCAGGCCGAGGCCCCGGCGCCGGCTGGCGGGGTCGATGACCATCTCGGCGGCCGGCCCCTCCACTGGGTCGGTGGGGTCAAGGTGGCCGTAGCCGGCCAGGTTGCCGTCGCGCCAGAGCAGGACGTTCCGTGCCCGCGAGTCCCCGCCGTAGCGAAGGTGGAGCATCACGTGCTCGGACAGCGGGCCCACTCCGTCCTCGTCGGCTGCGCGCTGCACCAGGGCCAGAACCGCAGCCGCGTCCGCCGCCGGAAGCTGGCCGCTCGCCCGGAGCACGACGCCTTCGGGAACCGGCACCTGGCTGCTAGGAGTCTGCATACGCCGCGCTCTGCTGGGTGTCAGCCGGGCGCGGGGCGTAGGGGCCATCGCGCCGGTGCCCACCAGGCGGCCGGCCGTCCTCGCGCTCGCCGTCATGCGGACCGCCCGCCCGGCCACCGGGTGGGCTCGGCTGGCCGGCCCGCTCATCGGCGAGGACGCCCGAGCGGGCCTTGGCGGGCACGAACCGGTAGCCCACGTTGCGTACCGTGCCGATCAGCTCCTCGTTTTCTGCCCCGAGCTTGGCCCGCAGCCGGCGGACGTGCACGTCGACGGTCCTGGTGCCGCCGAAGTAGTCATATCCCCAGACCTCTTGCAGGAGTTGCGCCCTGGTGAAAACCCGGCCCGGATACTGGGCCAGGAACTTCAGCAGCTCAAATTCCTTGAAGGTCAGGTCGAGCGCGCGCCCGTTGATGCGAGCGGAGTAGGTGGCCTCGTTGATGACGAGCCCGCCCGAGCGGATCTCGCCCTGGGGCTGCGCGGCCAGCTCCGCCGAGCGCCCGATAGCCAGCCGCAAGCGCGCTTCTACTTCGCCGGGGCCCGCCGTGTGCAGGATGAAGTCGTCGGCGCCCCAGTCGACCGAGCTGGCTGCCCAGCCGCCATCGGTCACGATGACCAGCACAGGGAGCTGGCTGCCGGCCGCCCGCAGCGCCCGCAGGACTCTCCTCGCCTGCGCGAGGTCACGCCGGGCATCGATGAGAACGACGTCGGGCCCGGGTTTGCCGCCAGCTACGTGCTCGGCGGCCGCGGTTGCGACCCGCACGGAATGCGGCAGCAAGCCAAGCGAGGGCAGGATGTCCGCGGAGGATTCGCGCGCGCTGGTGAGCAATAGCACGCTGCTCAACCGGTGCCACCTCCGGCCTCGGCGTCACGCGCCGCAACAAGTACTGCATTCGGTCTGAGGATGCACGCCCGGGGTCGTCGTCGTCAGGGCTCGCTATGAGCGAGGATAGCTGACATGGCGACGGTGACCCTGCGGTACTGGGCAGCGGCAAAAGACGCGGCCGGCGTCGCGGAGCAGACGATCACGGCCGACACGCTAGCGATGGCGCTGGCGCAAGCGGGCGAATCGGACATTCGGCCACGCCTGGAGCCGGTCCTCGAGCGATCGTCCTTCCTTATCGACGGAGCACCGGTCGGACGCAGGGCGCCGGAGTCTGTGCAGCTCAGCGACGGTGCGGTGATCGAGGTCCTGCCGCCTTTCGCTGGCGGTTGAAGTCGGCCGGCTGCTGGCCGGCGGGCAGATCAGGCAGATCGTGAACCGTTTGCGCATTGGGGACGTATTAGTAGTCATGGCAGGCCTCGGACGCGCCGGAGCCAAGAATCCTCGCCGGATGCCATCCGACGAGGATCTCATGCGCGCGCTTTATGCCGAGCACGCTGGACCCCTGCTCAGATACGCGATGCACCTGATGAGCGGCGATCGGCAGCGTGCAGAGGACATCGTGCAGGAGACCCTGCTGCGCGCGTGGCAGCATCCGGAGGCCATCGCCGACCGCCCCGCCCGGCCGTGGCTTTTCGCCGTGGCCAGGAACCTTGCCATCGACGCCTACCGCGCGAAGCGCGCGCGACCGCACGAGGTGGGAGAGGCCGCGCTTGAAGTCCTGCCGGCTTCCGACGACGCCGAGCGTGCGCTGGAGTCCTGGGCCGTTGCGGACGCGCTTGGCGAGCTTCGGCCCGAGCACCGGAACGTGCTGCTGGAGACGTACTACCGGGGCAAATCCGTGGCCGAGGCCGCGTTGGCGCTCGGCATACCGGCAGGAACAGTGAAATCTAGGACCTTTTATGCACTCCGTGCCTTGCGACTGGCACTGGAGGAACGGGGGCTAGCCCCATGAGCATTACAGGTGCCGCCGGCCCCGCGTGCCGCGAGATGCGCATGCTGCTCGGCGTGTACGTGGTGGGTGCGATCGATCCCGCGGAGCGGGCGCTGGTGGACGAGCATTTGAGCGAGTGCGCGGCTTGCCGGGATGAGCTGGCCGGCCTGGCCGGCCTGCCCGCGATGCTCAGCCGGGTTCCCGAGGCTGATGTCGAGAAGCTCGCAGGAAACGTCACCAGCCTGCCGGGCCAGTCGGAGCCGTCACCGGAACTGCTCAACTCACTGCTCAGGCACGTTGCAGCGCGGCGCCGGGCGCGGATGTGGCGTGGCGTCGCGGCCGCGGCGGCCGCCGCGGTGATCGCGGTGGGGGGCACCGCCACGGTCATGGAGCTAGTCGGCCACGGTACCCGTCAGCCGACCGTCGAAGTGGCCAGCGGAGTCAACGCCGCCGGCAATATCACGGCGCGTGTCGACTACTCCATGGCCGCCTGGGGCACGGCAATGCGGGTACAGGTGACCGGCATCGCGCCGGGCACCACCTGCCGCTTCTGGGTCATCACCGCGACCGGGCGGTCGTTTGCGGGCGCGTGGACTGTAGCCCAGACCGGGTACGTGAGCCCCTGGTACTCCGCCTCCTCCAGGGTCACTCCCGGTGCTATCCGGGCGTTCCAGGTCACGACGGCGGCCAAGTCGCTGGTCAGCATCCCGGCTAGCTAGGTCGGGAATGTCGGCGAGTGGCGTGGTGCTAGTACCCGCGTGACGGCTGGACTGTTCGCTCTACTCGCCGCGTTGGCTTGCGCGCTTGCCTGCGGCGTCCTGTGGCGCCGGGGCAATGGGCGGATGCGCGACGTGGGCCGTCGTGGCGGCGGACGCGGGCCCGCGCAGGCAATCACGCCGCCGGCCGGCGGCGCCCGGGGCTCCGGAGCGCCTGATGGGCAGGTAACGAGCGCCGAGCTGGGGCGGCCACTCGGGCAGCGGGCTACGCTCGTGCAGTTCTCTTCCGCCTTCTGCGCGCCCTGCCGGGCCACCCGGCGGGTCCTGACTGACGTGGCGAGCATGGTCGACGGCGTCGAGTACATCGAGGTAGACGCGGAGGCCCGGCTCGACCTGGTCCGCCGCCTGAACGTCTTGCGAACCCCGACCGTGCTGGTGACCGACGGCAGCGGCCGGATCGTAAAGCGGGCGTCCGGTCAGCCGCGCAAGCCCGACGTGATCGCCGCGGTCGGCGAGGCAGCCGGTGTCGCTAATCCCACATATCTGACCGGGAATGAAGATAGTGACAGCGGCGCCCGGCGCGCATAGCATCGGCTACGTGCCTGCCCGCAATCGCACCGACAGCCCCGGAGGCAGACCGCTGCCACAACTTGGGCTGACCAAGCGGCGCGCGGTCGACTTCTGCCGCGTCGCGACCGCACTGTGTCCCGTCATGCTGGCGCGCGGCAGCCGAACCTGACGGCTGCCTGACCAGTCGGGAGGCGCAAGCCCGCCGCTCGGTCTGGCGACCTTAAGGCCCGGCCCGCGCCAATGCCGGGAATACGGGCAGCAGCGAGACCCTCAATCGCACCCTGAGTTCAGGCCGAACGAGCCGAGGAGCAGGCAGATGGAGATCGACCCGAGGGGGCCGCGCTTCGGCGCCCTGGCCACGATGGTGGTGTTCGCCTTCGTCTTGCTTACCGGGAATGTCTGGCTGCTCACCGCCCAGGCTGTGGTCTTCGCCCTCGGCGCGCTGCTCGGCCTGCGTTACTCGCCCTACGGCCTGCTCTACCGCTGGCTAATCAGGCCGCGGCTCGGCCCGCCCAGGGAACTGGAGGCTGAGGCCCCGCCAAGGTTCGCTCAGGCGGTAGGGCTGGTGATCAGCCTGATCGGGATCGCCGGCTACTCGGCGGGCCTGCAGCCGCTGGGCATGGCGGCCGCGGCGGCGGGCCTGCTGGCGGCCGTGCTGAACGGCGTCTTCGGGCTGTGCCTTGGATGTGAGATGTACCTGGCGATCAGACGTACCTGGCCGGGCCTGGTGGGGGCCGGCCGCAACTGAACCCGCTCGAGTTTCAGAAAAGCAACCAGAGGAGGACTTAGCTATGAGCCGTTCCGACGTCCTGGTGGACGCCGACTGGGTCCAGGCCCATCATGGCGATCCTGGCATCGTGCTAGTCGAGGTCGACGAGGACACCAGTGCCTACGACAAGGGCCACATCCGCGACGCTGTGAAGATCGACTGGAAGAAGGACCTGCAGGACCCGGTGCGCCGCGATTTCGTGGACCGAGCCGGGTTCGAGGCCCTGATGTCCAAGCGCGGGATCTCCAGCGACGACACCGTCGTCCTGTACGGCGGCAACAACAACTGGTTCGCCGCGTACGCGTACTGGTACTTCAAGCTCTACGGACATGACAAGGTGAAGCTGCTGAACGGCGGCCGGAAGAAGTGGGAACTGGACTCGCGCGAACTGGTCACCGAGGTGCCAGCGCGCCCCGCCACCCACTACACGGCCAAGGAGCAGGACCCGTCGATCCGCGCCTTCCGCGACGAGGTCGTGGCCGCGATCGGCAATGAGAACCTGATCGACGTGCGCTCGCCCGACGAGTTCGCCGGCCGGCTCCTGGCGCCCGCGCACCTCCCGCAGGAGCAGGCGCAGCGCGGCGGGCACGTGCCGACCGCGAGGAACGTACCGTGGTCCAAGGCGGCCGAGGAGGACGGCACGTTCAAGTCAGACGACGCGCTCCGCACCTTGTACGCGGACGCCGGCGTCGACTTCGCCCGCGACACGATCGCGTACTGCCGGATTGGCGAGCGATCCGCCCATACCTGGTTCGTCTTCCACGAACTGCTCGGGCACCCGAACGTGAAGAACTACGACGGGTCGTGGACCGAGTACGGCTCGCTGGTCGGCGTTCCGATCGAAGTGGGCGACGGATCATGACCGAAGCGACCCAGGCCGCCAGGGCAGCCGACGGCTGCGGGGCACCGGCGGATGCTCCCAGGGTGACGTCCGCGGGGAACCAGGCCGTCGTCCAGGGCACCGTGACCCAGGACGGGGCGCCGGTCTCGGAGGGCTATGCCCGGCTGCTCAACTCCGGCGGCGAGTTCGTGGCGGAAGTGCCGCTGGCGGCCGACGGCGGCTTCCAGTTCTTCGCGGCACCCGGCGACTGGACGCTGCGCGTACTCGCGCCCGGTGGGATCAGGGCCGAGCGGGGCGTCACGGCCGCGATCGGCGAGATCAGAAGGGTGGACATAGCCGTTTAAGCAGGTCAGCACCACGTCAAGTCGGGACGGCGTACCCGGATTAGTCCGGGTACGCCGTCCCGTTCCCATTAGTCCGGGTACTGCCACGGGATCCCGTTTTGCTATTTGACATCCGGTCGTCGCTTTACAGCTCACTCATGGTTCAACTTCCGTTAACCTTCGCCCCCTACAAAGGACGCGTCGGCGCAGGTGAGCACGCCGGCGATCCCCGAGAGTCCCCCAACGCGAGGCAGCGGAATGTCAACTGAGGCTGACCCGGCTCAGACACCGACGACGCAGGGCCTACCAAGCCCTGCAGTCACCACGACCCCGGCTCAGGCCGTTCCGGCCGACGGCGCGACGGCGATCAGGCCGGTTGACCTGACCCTCAGCTTCGGTCAGCGGCCGATCTTGTCGGACATCACTACCGACATCCGCCGTGGCGCCGTCACGGCGCTGATCGGGCCGACCGGCTCCGGGAAGACGACGCTGCTGCGCACCTTCAACCGTATGAACGACAGGGTCACTGGCTACGGACACACCGGCGACGTACTCCTGGACGGGCGCAGCATCTGGCATCCGGGCGTGGAGCTGATGGCCCTGCGGCGGAGGGTCGGCATGCTGTTCCAGCGACCGAACCCGTTCCCGATGTCGATCATGGACAACGTGACGGCCGGCACGCGAGCGCACAGGATGGTCGGCAAGAGCGAAATGCGCAACGTCGCCGAGCAGCAGCTCACCGCGGTCGGCCTCTGGGGGGCGGTGAAGGACCGGCTGAAGGACTCGCCGTTCCGTCTTTCCGGCGGTCAGCAGCAACTGCTCTGCCTGGCCAGGGCGCTGGCCATCAGCCCGGAGGTCCTGCTGCTCGACGAGCCCACATCCGCACTCGACCCGAATGCGACGGAGTCGATTGAGGCCCTGATCAGGACCCTGGTGCCGAACCTGACGGTGGTCATCGTCACCCACAACCTGGCTCAGGCTAACCGCGTCTCCGACCGGACTATCTTCCTCAACCGGGGCCGGATGGTGGAGCACGGCGACACCAAGCAGGTATTCGAGCATCCTGCCGAAGAGGAGACCGCGCACTACGTGGCCGGTCGCTTCGGCTGACACAGACCACCCGCGCGGGAGGACGGCATTTCCTCCCGCACGGGCGCCGGGCTCGCGCGTTAGCGCGGGGTCCCAGTCGCACGCACCCGCGTGCGAGACCTGTAACACACGCGTGAGCGTGCAGAAGTGAAGGAGTATTCCCCGGTGGCCAAGAGAACCCGCCTGGTATTCACGGCGGCCGCCCTCGTACCGCTCTCTGTCCTCGCAGCGGCCTGCGGCTCGAGCTCGCCAAGCTCTACTTCCAGCCCTCCGACGTCCGCGAAGATGGTTGGCGCCTCGCTGCCAACCTCGCCGAACACCACGCCTGAGGTCATCACCGAGACCGGCAGCACGCTGCTGTACCCGCTGATGGGCAGCTGGAGCGAGGCTTACCAGAAGCAGTTTGTCAACAGCAAGAAGGACCCGCTGGTGACCATTGAGACCGGCGGCACCGGCTCGGGCACCGGCATCACCGACGCGGCCACGGGCACTGTCGACATCGGCGCCTCGGACGCGTTCCTCAGCAGCAGCGACACCTCCAGTTACCCGGACCTGATGAACATCGCGCTGGCGATCTCGGCCCAGCAGGTCAACTACAACATTCCCGGCCTCAGCGCGCCGCTCAAGCTCGACGGCACCGTGCTGGCCGAGATCTACACCGGCAAGATCACGAACTGGGATGACCCGGCGATTAAGGCGCTGAACCCTGGGGTGAGCCTGCCTAACCTGACGATCGTGCCGCTGCACCGCTCGGACGGCTCGGGCGACACCTTCCTGTTCACCAGCTACCTGAACGCCCAGGACCCCAGCGCGTGGCCGACGTCGGATATCGGCACGACCGTCAGCTGGCCCTCGGTGTCAGGTGAGCTGGCCGAGTCGGGCAACGGCGGCATGGTCACCGGCTGCCAGGCCACCAGGGGCTGCATCGCTTACATCGGCATCAGCTACCTGTCCAAGACGCAGGCCGCTGGCCTCGGGCAGGCGGAGCTCAAGAACGGCGCGGGCCAGTTCCTGGCTCCGTCGCCCTCGACGATCTCGGCCGAGGCCGACGCCCTGACCGGCAAGACCCCGCCGAGCGAGACGCTGCCGATGATCGACGCGGACGTGTCCGGCGGCTACCCCATCGTCAACTACGAGTACGCGATCGTGAGCTCGAAGCAGAGCAACGGGATCGTCGCTGAGGACATCCGCGCGTTCCTGTACTGGACGGTGCACACCGGCCAGAGCGCGACCACGTACCTGAACGCGGTGGACTTCCAGGCGCTGCCGGCGTCGGTGGTCACGCTGTCCGACAACCAGATTGCCAAGATCGGCTCCTGAGTTCATGGCAGCGACTGCTCCGCTGATCGGTTCGGGCGGGGAGGCGGACACTCCGCTCCCCCGCCCGGCCGGCTGGAACCGGCTAACAGATTGGCTGCGCGCGGCTATCCGCCGTGGCGTGGTCCTGCGCTGGCTTGGCCGGACCGGCGCGCTCGTCCCCCTCTTGGCGCTCCTGTTCATCCTGGCCGTGCTGCTCGTCGAGGCGCTCCCCGCGGCCCGCCTCAACGGCGCGCACTTTTTCTACAAGAGCGTCTGGGCACCCGGCGGCTATTACGCGCCGGTTGTGTCGACCGACGGGGTCAAGCACCTGTCGGGTTCCGACTTCGGCGCGCTGCCGGACATCGCCGGAACGCTGATCACGTCGGCCATCGCGCTGATCGTCGGGGTACCGATCTCGATCGGGGCAGCGCTGTTCATCGTCGAACGGCTGCCGCGGCGGCTGGCGTCGGGCGTCGGCATGTTCCTCGAACTGCTTGCGGGCATCCCGAGCGTCGTCATCGGGCTGTGGGGCGCGCTGACGTTCGGGCCGCTCATCGCGCATGACATCACCCCGTACATCGCGCGCAACCTGCCCGACGTACCCGTCCTCGACTACTTCCGCGGCGCCACCGGGAACGGGGAGGGCATGCTCACCTCGGGCCTGGTGCTGGCCATCATGATCATCCCGATCGTCGCGTCGACGGCGCGCGACCTGATCAGGCAGGTCCCGATCCTGCCGCGCGAGGGTGCGGTGGCGCTCGGTATGTCAGACGCCCAGACCGCCCGCAAGGTGACGCTGCCGTGGGTGAGTTCCGGCCTCATCGGGGCTGTGGTGCTCGGCCTGGGCCGGGCGCTCGGCGAGACGATGGCCGTGGCGATGACCTGCGGTGTGTCGCTCGGCGCGGTGGCGCCGAACCTCTACGGGACCATGACGACCATCGCCGCCACGATCGTCACCCAGCTTGACAGCGCATTTACCGACGGCACCGGGTTCTCCGTGCGCACCATCGCCGAGCTTGCGCTCGTCCTGATGGTGATCACGCTCGCGGCGAACGTGGGTGCCCGCCTCCTGGTCAGGAAGGTCTCGGGCACGGCGCTGCCCGTCGGCCGGGGTGTCTGAGCGGACCGGAGCAAGGACGAGGAGCACGCGATGAGCGGCGCACAGGCAATACAGCAGGACACGGCCGGGGGCGGTCCGGGCGGCCCTGGCTACTGGCCGCCCGTCTCGCGGCGCAGGAGGGCCGGCAACCTTTTCTTCTGGGTCGTCTGCCTGATCGCCCTCGCGCTGGTCATCGTGCCCACGGTCTGGCTCGCGGCCGGCGTGGTGATCCGAGCGGTCCCGCACTTCCACTTCAGCGTCCTGACCACGGACACCACGACTGCGCTGAGCGGCGGCCTGCTCCAGCCGATACTCGGCACGCTTGTGATCACGCTCGCGGCACTGATCGTCGGCGGCATAGTCAGCGTCCTCACCGGCCTGTACCTCAGCGAGTTCGCCGTCGGGAGGCATCGCGGTTTCCTGCGCGGGGCCTATGAGGTGCTGGCTGGCATCCCGTCGATCGTGCTCGGCTTCGTCGGCTGGGTGGCGCTGGTCGACTTCCTGCACTGGGGCTACGGGCTGCTGCCGGCGGTCCTGGTCATCTCGGTGCTGACGATTCCCTACATCACCAAGTCCACCGAGACGGCCCTCGCCCAGGTGCCCACCGGGTACCGGGAGGGCGCCGAGGCGCTCGGCATCCCGACGTCCTGGGCGATGCGCAAGATCGTGCTGAAGTCGGCGCTGCCTGGCATGATCACCGGCTTCCTGGTCGCCGCGGCCATCGCGATCGGCGAGACCGCCCCCCTCATCTACACCGCGAACTTCTCAGAGCTCAACCCCTCGCTCCACCTGACCCATCAGGCCGTGCCCTACCTGACGTATGTGGTCTACTACTTCTCCTCGTTGGTCGAGCCGATCAACTCGGCGAACATCCTGTCCTATGACTCCGCGCTGATCCTGCTCGTCTTCGTGCTCGTGCTGATCGTTGTCGGGCGAGTGATCGCGGCCTGGGCGCGGCGGAACGCGGAATGACCGGTGATGGACCCTGAGCGGGCCGACCTCTCGCTGGTCGCCGCAGACGAGGCGAGCGCCGGCGCAGGGACGGGCGTGCGGCTGCCCCGCCAGGCGGCGGATGCCATTAGCTGGACCGCCGGGAAGCAGGCCCCGGACGCGGTCGACACGCAGGCGCCACGGGCGGCGGTGAGCGTGCTCGCGGACCGGCTGGCCGCGGCGCTCGTGCATCACGAGCCCGGCTGGCGGCTGCCGCGGCACTCTGCCCTCGCCCGGCGCTACAGCGTCAGCACGGCCGAGATCGAGGCGGCGATCGAGGAACTCATCGGACGGCACCTGATCCGGCGCCTTGCCGACGGGCAGCTGTACCGGGCCAGCCCCGCCGAATATCTCATCGGCCTGGAAGGCGTGCCCGGCCTGGTCTCCTACGTCGACGCGATGGGCGGCGAGTTCACTTGCCGCAGCCGCCAGGTCAGCTGGCGGCTGCCGCCCGAGGACATCGGCTGGGCGCTGCGGGTGACGACGGCCGAGCCGGTCTGCGTCGTGCGGTTCCTGTGGGCGGTCGGCGGTGAGCCGGCCGCTTTCACCACGACCTACGTGCCCGCCGACATCGCCGGCCGGCCCGAGGGCAGCGCCAGCCAGCCGCTGCCGACGGCGCTCAGCCTGCTCCAGCTCACCGGCGTCGCGGACGGGCTTGTCGCTGACCCGGCCGGCCATCACCCCGACCGCGGCGCCGGAGTGGTCGGCGTGCCCAGCGCCCTGCACATCGAGATGCAGGCCCCGCCGCCGTCGGTGGCGCGCAGCCTGCGGCTCTCGGCCGGCCAGCCCGCCATGATGGTCACGATCAGGTTTGACGATCGCGATCTCGGCAGGCCGGTGGCGCTGACCACGGCCGTGCTCCGGGCCGACATGTTCCGGCTCGTGCTGCAGTCCCCTGAGCCTCCCTTCTCGCCGGAGCGGGCCGACAGTATTGCCGGTTCGTGGACAGAGACGGCCGAGGACTGGGAACCTTGACCTGGTATGCCCGCCGAGCCGGCCAGCAAGGCGGAGCGCCAGCCGCGGCGCTTACGCCAGCCTGATACGGCCCTTTGCCTCCGCGGCGCCGTTCGCGCTGCCCGCAGGCCGGCCGTTTGGACCGTCGTGAAGCCAGCGGCATGACCGGCCTGTCCCGTCAGCCCACCGCGGCCGGGCAGACGCACCCGCCGCGGGGCCGGGTCCGCCCGGACCTGATCTACCTCGGCTGGCAGCACGCCGCGCCGCCGCCGGAGCCTGGTCCGGTCCCGCTCGGTCCGGACGAGGCGGACGTGGCCGACGCCGAGCCGGCTGTTGCTCCCCGGCGACGGCCGCCTCGTCGGACCTCGCGGGCCAGGCTCGGTGCCGCAGCCGGGGCGGCCATCGCGGGCGGAGCCGTCGGATGCTGGCAAGCTGGAGTGCTGAAGCCGGCGCCGGCGCTGTTCGCCTTCCTGTGTGCTGCTGGCCTGGCAGTTGCATGCGCGCGAACCCTGATCGAGAGCAGGCGAGCGCTGCGCGCGCAGGTCAGGGCAGAGCGGCTGCGAGTCAGGCGGCTCAGCGAGGCACGGCGGTCGGACCTGGCCGAGCGCCGCAAGCAGCATGCCCGCAGCTACCGTGACTGGCAGGTGCGGGCGACCGCGTTCTGGCGCCAGCCTTGCTGGTATCCGGTGACGATGCCGACCTCCGTGGCCAGGCTCGATCTGGCCGGCGGCACGCTGGCCGGCTGGTCGGCGCTGCTGACCACGGTCGCGGCGACCAGGCTGGCCGCCGGCGGATCGCTTACCGTCGTGGACCTGACCGAGGGCGGCGTGGCCACCGACCTGCTCACGCTGGCGGCAAGCCTTGGCATCGACCCGCTGGTCTGGGTGCTGCCCGCGGATCTGCCGCGACTCGATCTCGGCCTGCGGCTCAGCCACGAGTCGTTCGCCGAGGTCCTCGCGCTGACCGCGGCGGCAGCGGGGGATCTCGGCCAGGCGGGCGCACCGGCCGGAGTTACCGACCCCGCTCGCGACGCCGCCCTGCTCAGCCGCGTTCTCGATGCGCTAGGGCCAGGCGCTTCGATGGCCGGGCTCATAGCGGGCCTGCGTGCGCTGGCCCAGATCGGCGACCCGCACCAGCAGCTATCGGCCGGGGTGGTCAGGCCGGACCAGCTGACCAGGCTGACCGCGATGTTCGGCCGCGGCGCCGACCACCTGGTGGTCGACCGTGCCTGGGCGCTGGAAGCCCGGCTGGCGGCCCTGGCCACGCTCGGTACCGCGGCGCCCGCCTGGCCGCCGGGCCCGCTGCGGCTGATGTGGGCTGACCGGCGCGCCCCGGCGACCGGCAACAGGGTGCTCGGCTGCTATCTGACCGTCGCCCTCACCGAGATGCTGAGACAGGCACGGCCCGGCCGGCCATGGCAGCAGACGATCTGCGTGCTCGGCGCCGACCGGCTGACGGCCGACGTGCTGGACCGGCTATGCGACGCCGCCGAGTCCGCGAGCGCGGGCCTGGTGCTCGGCTACCGCGCTATCCCCGGGCCGGTGCGGGACCGGCTCGGGCGCGGCAACGCGGCCCTTGCGGTCATGCGGCTCGGCAACGCCGAGGACGCCAGGGCCGCGGCGGAGCAGATCGGCTCCGAGCACCGGTTCGTGATCAGCCAGCTCACGGACACGATCGGGACATCCGTGACCACCACCGCCGGCGACTCCTATACCAGCACCGTGGGCCTTTCCGAGTCGGCCGCCGACTCCCGCTCGGTCACCAGGACCGATGGCCGCGGCCGGGGACGAAGCTCGAGCGGCACGTTCGCGCCGCTGGTCGCCGGCAGCGCGTCGGCCAGCCGGGAGGCGAGTACCTCGACAGCGGTGTCGGACTCGCGCTCGATCACCTCCGGCATCAGCGCCAGTACGTCGTGGGGCCTGGCGACGTCCAGGGCCGTCGGCGCCAGCGGCTCGCTGGCCGGCACTTTGCAGCGGTCGCGCGAGCTGCTGATCGAGCAGCACGAGTTGCAGCACCTCCCGCAGACGGCGGTGGTGATCTGCCAGCACGGGCCGGCGGGCCGCCAAGTACGGCTGGCTGACGTCAACCCGGCTATCATGACGCTCCCCACGGCGACCCTGGCCATGCCCCGCGACCCGCAGCCCGGCCGACGGCAAACCTAGCTAGCCGTCACGGGCCGGCCCGAGCGTGCCGACGACAGCGATCCCTTCTGGCGGGGGTCGGCTGCGTGATGACGTGGGCCCGCGCAGCTGACTCAGGCCGGGCCGCACTGTGTGATCCGCGTCCGCTTCCCCGTCAGCCGTCGTACTTATCGTGGTGCTTCGGCCAGGATCGCGGCTGCTGGTAGCCGCTCAGGCCGAGCGGGGCCATGTCGACATAACTGCTGTCGAGCATGTGCAGGTCGATCTCGTCGTCATAGGCGGAGTAGGCGTGGAGTACCGACTCGCCGTCACGGAGGAATACGTTCAGGCCGCCGCGCTCGGACTTCTCCGCCTTGGAGTGGAAATCGTAGTTGAAGTCGTTGCCGGCCAGCGAGTACCACGGAATGGACCAGCCCATTCGCGTCCTGAAAGGCTCGATCTTCGATATCGGCGCCTGGGACACGATCGCGAACGTCGTGTCCAGCGCGTGCAGGTGAGCCAGGTGACCGATGTTGTCGATGACGTGGGAGCAGTACGGGCAGCCTTGCTTCCAGTCGGGATCGAACATGAAGTGGTATGTGATGAGCTGGCGACGCCCGCCAAACATCTCCAGCAGGCTCACCGTGCCATCTGGTCCTTCGAACGCATAGTCTTTCTCGACCTTGACCGTAGGCAGGGCCCGGCGCGCGGTGTTCAGTGCGGCGCGCGCCTTGGCCTCCTCTGCCTCGTGGACACGCAGTTCGTCGCGGGCAGCTGCCCACTGGTCGGGCGAGACGACCTGCAAAGCTGTCATGTTTCATCCTTCAATCTCGCGGCCGTCGTCGGCCATGGGGTGGCGGCTTACGCACACTTCACGACGAACGAAGCGTGCCCTGATGGACAGACCGTCGGCACATCCCGGCCGTCTCGCGCCCTTCAGGTGCAGGCGCCGCCGGCCTTCGGCAGAGCCTCGAGCCTGCGTCCGGGCGAGCCGCGCTCAACCTATCGCGCTCGTCAGAGCTGGCAAAAGGCTCATTCCGCACGGCCGGCGGCCTCGCTCATCGATCTCCAGCGTGGTAACGCTGACAGCGGGCGAATACTCCTTAGCGCAGATAAGTTTGGAATGCTAACCTAGTGGTCATGACGACCGAGTTCGGCCCGCCTGGAGAAGACCCGCGGCAGTTGCTGGTGGGCGCTCTCGGGCTCGCGCGGCGTGTGCGCCAGGCGCAGCGGGCCACCTGGTTCCCGCTCCTGGCGCTTGCTGCGGTCACCTTCGCCGCCGTGCCGGTCGACCGGTACAGCCGTTACGGGACGACCTGCACGGCTGCGGGCCACCTGGGCTCCGGCAGCGGTGTGTGCGTCACCTCCTCGCCAGCGGCGTTCGTGTACTGGCCGGCCGCCCTCGTGCTGGTGTACGTGGCGACAGCGGCCGTGTACCTCCACCTCTCTGCGGCTCGCGGGATCGGGACTCGGGTGCGACCGTACGTGATCACCGGAATCATGATCGCCTTGCTGGTGACGGGCGTTTCGCTGTGGGCCGCCGACCATCCCTTGGCCGGCGAATACGACGTCCTGGGCCTGCACATCCAGGCGCAGTCCGCGGCTAGCCTCTACCGGCTGGCCAGTGCGTTCGGCGCCATGGGACTGGCCTTGGTGGTGCTGGCCTGCACAGAGCGCAACCGGGCCCTGTTCGCCTTTGCCGTTGGCTTCCTGGCGGTCACGCTGGTGCCACCAGATACCTTCGGCTGGGCTGTGGCCCGGTCGTCACCGTGGTCGTTCCTTCCGCACCTGGTGATCAACGGCAGCGTGCTGCTGCTGGGCGGCATCGGCTTCACCGTGGCTCAGCGGTCAGCCCGGCGGGCAGGGACATGACCGGCCACCCAGTCAGCTATCTTGACGACGTCGTTCATCAGCGGGTCCGGCTCGGCATCCTGACCATTGCGCACGAGGCGCGGCGGGTGGAGTTCGGCTACCTGCGCACCAACCTCGAAGTGACCGCGGGCAACCTCTCGCAGCACCTGAGCGTCCTGGAGGCTGCCGGGCTGATCAGCATTGAGAAGGGCTACGCGGGCAAGCGTGCCCGAACCTGGGTCAGCCTCACCAAGCAAGGCCGAGCCGCCCTGGCCGAGGAGATCAGGCAGCTCAAGCAACTGATTAGTCAGGTCGAGCACGTTGGCACGCCGCCGAGCTGAGCGCTCGTGCGCGAGACGCCCCTAGTGACCACGGCAGGGAGGCCGGCAGCATGCAAAGGAACACAGCGTCCTGGCGCGGCGGCCTGCTACTGGCAGCACTGGCGCCGGTATCCGCCCTCGTCACGTCGTGCGCGACCCATGGCGCACCCGCCACCACGAGCAATCCGACAGTCAAGGCAATCGTCGTCACGGTGTCCCAGTGGGGTCAGTGCCTGGTCGCCGCCGGAGAGAACCTTCATCACACCCTGTCAACGGTGAAAGGCGAACCGACCGCAGACGGCATTTTGCTTACTTTCGCCTCGGGTGACCAGTTCCTGGTCCGCAACCCGGCCAGCCCCTTCCCGCTGGCCACCGCCAGCAACAGCCTCGCCCTTGCGCGCATCGACCACGGGCTGGCCAGAGAACCTGCATGTCATACGACCCGGGCCCTCCCGGAAAACAAGGCAGCCCAGCTCATCCAGCCCCGCAAGCATCTAACGAGCTAGCCCCTGGCTGGCCTGGTTGATCCAAACGGCCGGTATCACCATCCACGCGCTGACCAGGTCGCCTATCTGACTACCGGAGGCACACCATGACGTGGACCGCACCCGAGTACGCAAGCGACGAGCCAGTCGTGAAAATCCAGCCCGATTGTGTCCAGGCTGCTGCGGCGGTCGTCGTTGCTGCGCTGGAGCCCGGACTCGATGCGGACTGGTCGGTCAGAGCGGGCGAACTTGAATGGACCGTCGACCGCACCATCTCGCACATGACCGGGGCCCCGGCCAAGTACGCCTTTTACCTGTCGAGTCGTTCCACTCGCTACGTCGCGATAAGAGCTGGCTGGCCGATGGATGACGCGACACGGCAGGAACGCCTGGAAGCTATCGAGGCGTGCGCTGCCGCGCTCGCGGGCGTGGCGGCCACCGCACCCAAAGACGCCTTCGGCTTCCACGTCAGCGGGATGCAGAACGCGGAGCAGTTCCTCGCCAAGGCATGCTACGAACTGCTCATCCACACCTACGACGTCACCCGCGGGCTAGGACTGCCCTACCAGCCGCCCGACGAGCTGAGCAGGCTCGTGATCGAGCACCATTACCCCGGCCGGGATGAACAGCGCCCCGTGTGGCCCTACCTACTGTGGCTGAGCGGTCGGCGCCACCCAGCCGCGACAAGCTGGAGCCAGCCTCCGACACCTGACGAACGCTCAGAGATACCACTCGAGTTCGCCCGCGACCCGGCCAGCGGTGAGTGGCACGCGATCAGATGGGCGAAATAACCGGCAGATCATGCACAAGACCTTCGAAGCCTAGGCGCGGGGTTCGCTGACCGCGTCGCCTGCGCCGGCGAGCTTGGGTCGGAGCTGATCAGCTTCGGGGTGCTGGAGGTCGTCGAGGATGGCCAGAGCCTGCTGCCAGGCCTCCTGGGCCTGCACCAGGTCGTCGGCGGCCTGGCAGGTGTCGCCGAGGTGGGTGAGTGACCTTGCTTCATGGATGCGGTCACCGCCTTCTCGGAAACTGCTCAGCGCGCGCCGGTAGCAGGCGGCGGCTTCGGCAAGGCTACCGAGGTGGTGCTCGACGTAACCCAGGCTGTCCCAGGCATTTCCCTCGAGCCAGGGGAAGCCCTCTTCCGCGCACAGGGTTAGTGACTGCCGGCAGAACCCGCGGGCCTGGTGGTAGTCGCCCAGCAGGGCGTGATCCCAGCCGACGCAGTTGAGCGCTGCGGCCTCGCCCGGCTTGTCGCCGGCGGCCCG
>JASHOL010000152.1 GCA_030041135.1 Streptosporangiaceae bacterium
CCGGCCCGCTCGCGCTGGCGGCTGCAGCTACCGCGGCGGCCGCCAGCCCTTCGCCGACCCCGGCCGGTTCACCGGAACCCGGCGCATCACCGGCCTGCGGCAAGTCAGGTATCTGCAGCATCTCGTAGTCCGGCGGGTCGAGGAAGCCGGAGTCGGCGTCATCGCTCATCTGGCCGGGCCTGGATTCGGTGGTCTGCTCGGTACCGAGCTCGCGGCCGGTCTCGGCCAGCCCGTCACCGCGCAGCGGACGCGGCCCGGTCCTGGCCGCTGTCGCAGCGTCCGTGAGCAGCCGAGCCGCGGTGGTGGCGTCCGGCCTGGTACCCGGATCACGGCTGAGCAGCGCGTCGATCACCGGGCCGAGCGGGCCCGCCGAAGGCGCCCGCGGCGCATCCTCGGTTACCACGCCGGCCGAGATCACCGACGAGCCGCCCACGCGGTCGAACGGCCCGCGACCCTCGACCGCCGCGTACAGCGTGGCCCCGAGCGACCACAGGTCGGACGCCGGTGTCGCGACGTCTCCGCGGATCCGCTCGGGAGCGGTGAAGCCGGGCGTGCCCATGACCATCCCCGACTGGGTGATCCCCAGGTCTTCAGCGAACGTGGCGATCCCGAAGTCGGTGAGCACGGCCTGGCCTTCGGTCGTGACCAGCACGTTGCTCGGCTTGACGTCCCGGTGCAAGACGCCCGCCGAGTGCGCGTTGGCTAGCGCGCCGACCAGGCTGGTGCCGAGCTCGGCCGCCTGCTCAGGCGGGAGCGGGCCGTCCTCGGCGATGACCTGGTCCAGCGAGCGAGCCTCGACCAGTTCCATGACGATCCACGGAGTGCCGCCCTCCTCGACCACGTCGAAGACCTTGACGACGTTCGGGTGGCTTAGCCTGGCCGCCGTCCTGGCCTCACGCAGCGTGCGCTGATACAGCACCTCGGCGTCCGTCGGCGACGTCTGCGAGGCGATCTGCACTTCCTTGACGGCCACATCGCGGTCCAGCAGTTCGTCGCGGCCATGCCAGACGATGCCCATCGCGCCGCGGCCGATCGGTTCCTGCAGACGGTACCGCCCGGCGATCAGCCGGCCGCTCCCCATTACGGCATGCATGGCGGGAACCTATCTTCAGCAACCATGTAGCGTCCTGTGAGCAAGTTGAGAATTTAGCTGCGCCGCCGGCTGGCCAGGAACGTGACTTAAGCGATCTTGCGGTGTCTTGTGCAGGAATCAGGCTAGCGGTGCCAATCCGGGCGGCGGAAGCATTTGCGCCCACTACAGCGCCCTTCGGCCCTGATTTGTTACTGCCGTCAGGCACCGTTTCCCGATGCCGGGCCGAACCGCTTCGCCGCGCGGGCATCGAGCAGTTCTGCGGCCGGACTCCGCGGCCGGAGGCAGGCGCTACCGGCGCGGCGCGGAGCCACGCGGCCTGGCCATCCCGAGCACGTCCAGCGCCCGGTCCAATTGCTCCTCGGTGATCTTTCCGCTGGCCACGTAGCCGCGCGCGACGACGACGTCCCTGATCGTGGCCCCGCTGGCCATGGCCTCGTGCGCCACGGCGGCCGCAGCCTCGTATCCGATGAACGGGTTCAGCGCGGTCACGATCGCGGGCGAGGATTCCGCGTTGCGCCGCAGTCGCTCGGCGTCGGCGGTGATGCCGATCACGCACTGATCGGCCAGGGCAGTGGCGGCGGCGGACAGCAGGACGAGCGATGACAGCAAGTTCCTGGCCATCACCGGCATCATGACGTTCAGCTCGAAGTTGCCGGCCGTCCCGCCGAAGGCGACCGCGGCGTCATTGCCGATAACCTGCGCGCAGACCTGGCACACCGCCTCGCAGATCACGGGATTGACCTTGCCCGGCATGATCGATGAACCGGGTTGCAGGTCAGGGATCTTGATCTCAGCCAGTCCGGTCCTCGGCCCCGAGCCCATCAGCCGCAGGTCGTTGCAGATCTTGAACAGGCTAACCGCGATGACCCTGGCGACGCCGCTGGCGGCGACGAGCCCGTCCCTGGCCCCGGCCGCCTCGAAGTGATCGCGGGCCTCGGTGAGCGGCAGTCCCGTGTCCTCGGCCAGGCGGGCGATGACGGCCGGCGCGAACTCGGCCGGCGCGTTCAGTCCCGTGCCCACGGCGGTGCCGCCAAGGGGAAGCTCGGCAACGTCGGGGACGACTTCTGTGGCCCTGGCTATCCCGTGCCTGACCGCCTCGGCGTAGCCGCCGAACTCCTGGCCGAGCGTGACCGGCGTCGCGTCCATCAGGTGCGTCCGGCCGCTCTTGACCACCTCGGCGAACTCGAACGCCTTCTCCTGCAGTGCGTCGGCCAGATGATCGAGGGCCGGGACCAGCGACCTGGTGATGAGCCGGGCCGCGGCGAGGTGGATGGCCGACGGGAACACGTCGTTAGAGGACTGCGACGCGTTCACGTCATCGTTGGGGTGCACCGGCCGGCCGAGCGCGCGACTGGCGAGCGTCGCGATGACCTCGTTCGCGTTCATGTTGGACGATGTCCCCGACCCGGTCTGGAACACGTCGATCGGGAACTGGTCGTCATAGCGGCCGCGCGCGACCTCCGCGGCCGCGTCCTGGATCGCCTTGGCCAGGTCGGGCGCCAGCACGCCGAGTTCGCCGTTGACGACCGCTGCGGCGCCCTTGATCGACGCCAGCGCGCCGATCAGGTCACGGGAAAGGCGCTCGCCGGAGATGTGGAAGTTCTCCACCGCCCGCTGAGTCTGCGCGGCCCACAATGCGTCGGCGGGCACCAAGACCTCGCCCATCGAGTCGTGCTCGACGCGAACACCTGGTTCAGCCACGGACAGCCTCCGGTCAGCTCGGCGCGGATCCGATCGTCAGCAGCGGCTGCCCTGGTGCGGTGCCCGTGCCTTGATGACCAGGGGCGAAGAAGTCGTTGCCCTTGTCGTCCACGACGATGAACGCGGGAAAGTCGCGCACCTCGATCTTCCAGACCGCCTCCATCCCGAGTTCTGGGTACTCAAGCACCTCGACCTTCGTGATGCAGTCCTGTGCCAGCTTCGCCGCGGCACCGCCGATGGAGCCCAGGTAAAAGCCGCCGTGCTGCTTACAGGCCAAGGTAACCGCAGACGAACGATTGCCCTTGGCCAGCATGACCAGCGAGCCGCCCGCGGCCTGGAATTGCTCGACGTAGGTGTCCATCCGGCCGGCGGTGGTCGGGCCGAAAGATCCGGAGGCGTAGCCTGCCGGGGTCTTGGCCGGGCCCGCGTAGTAGACAGCGTGATCACGCAGGTAGCCGGGCATCGGCTGGCCGGAGTCAAGCACCTCGGCGATCTTCGCGTGCGCGATGTCGCGGGCGACCACCATCGGGCCGGTCAGGGCCAGCCTGGTCTTGATCGGGTAGCGGGACAGCTCGGCCCTGATCTCGTCCATCGGCCTGGACAGGTCGATACGCACGACGTCATCGGCCAGGTCGGCGTCCGCCGGCTCGGGGAGGTACTGCGCGGGGTCGGTCTCGAGTCGCTCGAGGAAGACCCCGTTCCTATTGATCGTCGCTGTCGCCTGCCGATCCGCTGAACAGGACACCGCGATCGCGATGGGGCAGGATGCGCCGTGGCGCGGCAGCCTGATCACCCGGACGTCGTGGCAGAAGTACTTGCCGCCGAACTGCGCACCGATGCCCGCCCGGCGGGTGATCTCCAGGACCTGCCGCTCGAGTTCGACGTCGCGGAAGCCGTGCGCGTCCATTGAGCCTGACGTCGGGAGCGTGTCGAGGTACTTCGCTGATGCGTACTTCGCCGTCTTCAGCGCGTACTCGGCGCTCGTCCCGCCGACCACGATCGCCAGGTGGTAGGGCGGGCAGGCCGCGGTGCCAAGCGAGGTTATTTTCTCGTGGAGGAAAGCCGCCATCCGCGCGGGGTTCAGCACGGCCTTGGTCTCCTGGAACAGGTACGACTTGTTCGCCGACCCGCCGCCCTTGGCCATGAACAGGAACTTGTACTCGTCGCCGCCGGTGGCGTAGATCTCGATCTGGGCGGGCAGGTTGCTGCCGGTATTGCGCTCCTCCCACATCGAGATCGGCGCGAGCTGGGAGTAGCGCAGGTTCAGAGTGGTATACGCGTCGTAGACGCCGCGGGCGATGTGCTCGTCGTCACGACCGTCGGTCAGCACCTGCTGGCCGCGCTTGCCCATCACGATCGCGGTGCCCGTGTCCTGGCACATCGGCAGCACACCGCCGGCTGCGATGCAGGCGTTCTTCAGCAGGTCCCCGGCGACGAACTTGTCGTTGCCGCTCGCCTCGGGGTCGTCGAGGATTGAACGGAGCTGGCGCAGGTGGGCCGGCCGCAGCAGGTGGGCGATGTCGTGCATCGCCGTGGCCGTCAGCTTTGTCAGCACCTCGGGCTCGACCTGCAGGAACTCCCGTCCGAGCGCGCTGCTGACTCGGACCCCTTCGCTAGTCAGCAGCCGGTACTCGGTGCTGTCAGGGCCGGTGGGCAGAAGGTCGGCGTAGCTGAAGTCGGGCATCGGGGGCACATCCTCGGGCCAGCGGGTGATCCTCTCATCGTATTTCCGTAGCGGACCGGATCAGCGCCAGGGCCGACGGCGGGGGAGGAACCACGGACGAGAGGGGTCGCCGCCACCCGATTGGTGGCGGCGACCCCTCGTTCCCCTGAGCGTCGGCGCTTACTCGGCGGCCTGCTGGACGGCCGGAGTTCCCGGCCTGACCATCCGGATCGCGAGGATCACGACCAGCAGCGCGATCGCGTCGAAGACCGCGGCCGAGGCGAACGACGTCGCCATGCCGTGCACGAGCACGTGCCTGGCCTGCTCGACGGCGCTCGCGCCAGGCAGGTGGTGACTGGCCGCGGCCCGGCGGGCGCTGCCGTAAATCGTCACCAGGATGGCCAGCCCGAGCGCGCCGCCGACCTGCTGCATGACGTTCACCATGGACGCGGCCGCCCCCGAGTCCTGTGGCGGCACGCCCGCCAGCGATGCCATGGTCAGCGGCACGAACGCGAAGCCCATGCCGGTTCCGAGCAGCAGCATCGGGACCAGGATGGCGGGGAAGTAGCTCGTTCCCGGCGTCACCTGCGACAGCCAGGCCATGCCGCCAACGACCGGCACCAGGCCGCCCACCAGCAGCGGCTTGCCGCCGAATCGGGGAACCAGCCGGGGCGCCAGGCGGGACATCGCCAGCAGCGTGGCCGTCATCGGGACGAACGCCAGGCCCGCCTGCAACGGGCTGAAGCCGAGCACGTCCTGGACGAACTGAGTGAGGAAGAAGAACATCCCGAACATGCCGCCGACCAGCAGCAGCCGGGCCAGGTAGGAGGCGGCGCGGCTGCCGTCGCGCAGCAGCCACAGCGGGGTGATCGGCTCCGATGCCCGCGTCTCGATGACGCCGAACAGGCTGAGCAGCACGACGGCGGCGGCAAGCGCCCCGATCGTCGTGGCGTTGACCCAGCCGTTGGAGGCGGCGTTGATGAAGGCATAGACAAGCGTGCCCATGCCGGCGGTCGAGGTGAGGGCTCCGGCGATGTCAAGCTTGGCGGCCAGGCGGCGGGACCGGGCGAGCAACCGCGGCGTCACCGCGATGACGGCGGCGCCGACTGGCACATTGACGAAGAAGACCCAGCGCCACGACGCCCACTGGGTGAGCATCCCGCCGATGACCAGGCCGAGCGAGGCCCCGCCCATGGCGACGGCCGTGAACGCGCCGAGCGCGCGGATCCGCTCCCGGCCCTCGGGGAAACTCGACACGATCGTGGCGAGCACGGCGGGCGAGGCGATCGCGCCGCCGACTCCCTGCACGGCCCTGGCAGCCAGCAGCATGGCGGACGACGTCGCCAGCCCGCCCGTCAGCGACGCGAGAGTAAACAGGGCCAGCCCGGCCATGAAGACGTTTCGGCGTCCGAGCACGTCGCCGGCTCGTCCGCCCAGTAGCAGCAGGCCGCCGAAGGTCAGGGTGTAGGCGTTCAGCACCCAGGACAGCCCGGTGGCGGACAGGTGCAGGCCGGTCGCCATCGACGGCAGCGCCACGTTCACGACGGTCAGGTCGAGAACAATCATTAGCTGGGCGCAGAGGACGACGGCCAGGGTGATGTTGCGCCGGTCACGGGACGCCGCCGTGGTATTCGCCTGGTTCGCCGCGTGGGCCGGGTTAATCGCGTTTGCCCGGCTCGTCGTTACGGCCCGGCTCGTCGTTACGGCCTGGCTTGTCTCGCCGGCCTGGGTCGCGGTGGCCACCAGGACGGAGTCGGGGCCCTCGGCCGGCGACTGGCGGATAGTGGGAGAGGACAAAGTTTCCTCCATCGGAAGGCGTGCGGAACAGAGGCCTTGGCGCGACCATCCCTGGTCAACGCCGGCCAAGAGGAGCTATGCTTATTCGGAGGATCCCTCCGGTATTAACTATACGGAGGATGCCTCCGCTTTGCAAGTCTGGTAATGGAGTAGCGATGAACGCGACCGGGGCGCCCGCGGGGCCCAAGCGGGCTGATGCGCGCCGCAACTATGAGTTGCTCATCGCGGCCGCCACTGAGGCGTTCGCCGAGCGCGGGGCCGACGACGTGTCGCTGGAAGAGATAGCCCGCCGGGCGGGCGTGGGTATCGGGACGCTATACCGCCACTTCCCGGCCAGGCAGGCGCTGCTTGAGGCCGTCTACAAGGACCAGGTCGATGGGCTGGAGGTGCTCGCAGGCAAGCTGATGGTCTACGAGTCGCCGGGCGAGGCGCTGGCTGAGTGGATGCGGGCATTCGCCGCGTTCGGGCGCACCAAGCGAAGTCTGAGCGCGGCGCTTGTGGCAACGCTCGGCCGGGACTCGGAGTTGCTTTCGGCGTGCAGCATGGTCCTTCGCAACTGCACCGAGGCGCTGCTAGCGCGGGCTCAGGATGCCGGGGTGGTCCGGTCGGATGTGCAGAGCGCCGACCTGCTCCGGCTGACGCACGCCGTGATCATGGCGACGGAGGCGCCAGGCGCCGACCCGGGCCAGGCCGACCGCATGTTCTCCTTGCTGATGGACGGGCTGCTGGTTGCCCCCGGCGGCCGCCGCTGACGAGCGGCAGGGCCCACGCGTGCGGCCGGCGCACCAGCGACTCCGGCCGCGTGCTCTTACACCCGATACACCTGCCGTTCTGCGGCCGCGATCAGAATGGCGGCCGCAATCGCGCCCGGAGTTTGCGCCCGATTGGCATGCTCGGCGCACCGAAGGGTAACACCAAGGTGCCGGATAGCCCGCCTGTGCCCGCCAAGGCAGCGCCTGCCGGTGCGGGCGGCTGTCCGGACCAGCCCGGCGTCCGGGCTGCCGCAGACGACGCGGAGAACCTGCTCCAGGCAGCGCTGAACTCAGGCCCTGGTTAGCCAGCCGTTCCCGGCCCGTGCGCGGGCGAACGCCCGTGCCACTTTGTCGCCGTTCTCTGGTCTACGGCTGACTTTTGGGAGTTATCTCCTGTGATATATGACCGCACCTGGTACGGTCGGCACGATTTGACCGTGCAGCGGGCGCGTCGGCGCGCTCGCGCCAATCAGGGAGCTGGACATGGCGATCCGCCGGGCGAAGCAGAAGGCTCAGGTCATCGAGAAGCTCCGGGCGATCTCACCCGCGGGCGACAACTTCATTGCCTGCGTTCACGGCGAGACCGGGCCGAGCCCTTGGCTCAACGCGCTGTTCGATGAGGTTCCTTTCCTCGGTCTGATCGTAGCGCTCACCCGGCGCTGCTACTTCTTTACGCTGACCGACAACCACGTGGTCGTGAACTCGGCGAACCGGTTCACCAACCGGCCAGGCGACGTGGTCGCTACCTTTCCGCGGGCGCAATTCCCGGTCTCCAGGTTCAAGCGTGCCGCGATCTGGAGCCGGTTTTACGTGCAGTTCCCTGAGGGAGGCAGGCCGACCAGGATCAATGTGCACCGGTATTGGCGAGCCGATCTTGACGGGCTGTCGGCCGCTTTTCCGGCCGGCGAACTGGCGGGCGCGGGGGGCGGCGGTCCGATTACGGCCTGACCTAACTGCTGGTAAGCAGCCCTGACTGCTCGGCTGGCCGGCTCCATCAGGTGATGATGGTGGCCGGCTGGCTCTGGCCAGCCGGGAGTGGGCCCGCGCGCGTCAGGCAGAACCTGCATGGTGCGCTGGCCCGGCCGGGCCGCGTAGATTTCGGGCACCGGCATGCAACGGTCCGGGCATCCAAGCACGGTCGCCATGGGTCGATCAGTGCCGCGCAGCGAGAAGTAGCGGCCGGGCGCTGCTGGAAGCAGGTAGGATAGTATTTTATCGGTATAAATTTGGGCAACTGAAATACGGTCTGAACCGTGCCACCGGTAGATGAACCCGAGCGGCTTGCACCCTGCGCCCCCGTCCCAGGGCACCAGGGCGGAGAGGGGGCCCTCTCGGTAGGCAGCGGCATGAAAGTCGCTAGGCGCCCGCTCAGCGGCCCTGTGTTTGCTGCGGCCATGCGTGGCGATGGCGGGGCCGGCCGTTGAAGACAATCATCATAACCGGTGCGGTGGCGCTGATCACCGCGCTGCTCGGGACGCCGCTGTTCACCGAGCTGATGCGGCGCGGAGGCTACGGTCAGCCGATCAGGGTTGAGGGCCCCAAGTCGCACGAGACCAAGCGCGGCACGCCGACTATGGGCGGCGCGGTGTTCGTTGTCGCGTCGCTGGTCGGCTACCTGGTCGGGCACGTGGCGACCGACGATGCGATCACGGCGTCGGGCGTGCTGGTGCTGGTGATGATGACGGGACTGGGACTCGTCGGATTCGTCGACGACTTCCTCAAGATCTTCCGTCAGACCAGCCTCGGGCTGCGGGGCAGGGCGAAGGTGGGCGGCCAGGTCGTGGTCGCGGTCGTGTTCGCGGTTGAGGTGCTGCAGCATCCTGACCGGTTCGACCTGACACCCGCTGACCCTCATCTGTCGTTCCTGCGGGATTTTGGCCCGGCCATCGGCACGCTGCCCTTCGTCATATGGGTAGTCGTCATGGTCGTCGGCACCTCCAACGCGGTGAACATCAGCGACGGCCTTGACGGCCTGGCAACCGGCGCAACGATCGCGGTGCTGGCCGCCTATGTGCTGATCGGCCTCTGGCAGGAGCGCAACGACTGCACGAGCTTCTTGGCGGCGCAGTGCTACCAGGTACGCGACCCGCTCGACCTTGCCGTCGTTGCGTCCGCCATCCTCGGAGGCTGCTTCGGCTTCCTGTGGTGGAATGCGCCTCCAGCCAAGATCATCATGGGCGATACCGGGTCGCTGGCCCTGGGCGGGGCGCTCGCCGGACTGGCCATCTGCACCAAGACGCAGTTGCTGCTGATCATCCTGGGCGGCCTGTTCGTGATCATCACGATGTCCGACGTGATCCAGATCGGCTGCTACAAGCTGACGAGGCGCCGCGTGTTCAAGATGGCGCCGTTGCAGCACCACTTCGAGCTGCTCGGCTGGCCGGAGACGACGATCGTGATCAGGTTCTGGCTAATCTCCGGCCTGTGCGTGGCGGTCGGCCTCGGCATCTTCTACGCCGCCTGGCTGCAGACCTGACTGACTCAGGAGGGGTACCTGACGGTCGGTCAGTCCGAGGACCCGAACTGGATAGGGACCTTGATTACCTGCGCCGACTGCCACGCGGCGCGATCTCGCGCGAGCTGCCAGACGGTCAGCGTGACAGAATGCACGGCGAGCGCCTGGACGCCGCCGGGTGCGGGGACCAGCGTCGCGGTGCCCGACGGCAGGGCCGGCAGCGACTGCCATGAGCCCCCGGCGCCGGCGAGGATCTCGCCGGCGTTGCCGGTCAGCACGAGCGCGGTCTGACCGCCGGGCCCGAACGACACCGAGGTCACGGCGGCGCGTAGCGGCAGCGCCGCGGACGTCACCCAGTGATCGCTTGTCCCGGCCGTCCAGGCGCCGACGAGGCTGGCGTGGTCCCCGGCGCCGGCCGCGAGCAGTGCCGCTACGCCGCCCGGAGTCGAGGCGAGCGCGAGCACGCTGACGTTCTCGCGCGCCAGTGGCCCTGGCATGGTCGGCCCGGCCAGGTGCCAGGCGTGATCAGACTCGGCGAAGATCCCGGCGACGCCCCGGTGGGTGCAGTCACCGGCCAGGAGGGCGGTGTGCCCCGGCGTGAATGCGGTGCCTGTCAGCGCGCGCACACCGCACTGCCGGCCGGAGGCTGAGGCGGCCAGTGACCTGAGCGTGGTCAGGGTCGTCCAGTTCGCTCCGCCGTCGGCCGACAGCTCCACTGTCCCATTGCCGAGCAGCGCGAGCAGCGCTCCGTCGTCGCTGGCGGCGAGTGCGTCCGCCAGGTCAGCCAGCGAGGCGTCTAGCACTCCCGACGTCCAGGCCGACCCGTCGTCGCTGGTCGCCGCCAGCGGAGTGAAGACCAGGTCCTGGCTGGGCCGGAAGCCTGCCGTGAGGGACCCGGCGCCGTTGCCGGCAATAACGAATCCGCCATTGCTGGCCACGCCGGGCGGGGTGACCAGCCGCCACTTGGCGGTATCCGTCGGCCGGGTGAAAATCTGCCAGAAGTTGTTGTACTGCGCGGCGCTGCCGCCCATCACCACGACCGCCCAGGCCGGACCGGTGGTGGTGACCGAGGTGGCCAGGCCGGGCAGCGACGGGGCCGCCGCGGCGGCCGGAGACGCGCCGGAACCGCACGCCGCGCTGACCGCGGCGATCGCCCCGACTACGGTCAGCGTCCCGAGCATCCGCCGCAGGCTCATGACGGCCCCAGTGCATGCTCGGCCGCATCGGCGAGGTAGACGGCGAACGACGACTCGGTGGCGGCGGTTCCCGGGCCGGGGTCGGTTCCGAACTCGAACCGGACATGGCCGGCAGCATCGATCACGAATGCCTGCTCGTTGTGCAACACCATCGCGCCGCCTGGCACGTCCTCGGCGACCAGCCCGTAGTCATGCCATACCGCTTGCAGCTGTGCCACTGTGCCGGTCAGGTACAGCCAGTCGGGCACCTTGTTGAGTGCTTCCTCGCGGTCGAAGGCCTGGACGGCGCTGATCGAGGTGTAGTTCGGATTCAGCACGACCGCGACGAGTTCCACCCGGCTGGCATCGGCGCCAAGGAGCTGCGCCGCCTGCCGGAAGTACTGGCCTATGAGCGGGCAGTCGCTGGTGCAGACCGGGTCGAGGCCCGTGAAAAGCACCACCTTGCCGCGCAGGCTGGACAGGGTCACGGTCCGGCCGTACTGGTCGGTGAGGCTGAACCCCGGCGCGGGATAGTCGAGCGGCGCCGAGGAGCCGGTGATGGATTGCGCCAGTATGGGATCGGCGTTCGGGCTGGCCTGGGCCACCGCCATCGGGCCGGTGCCGAGGATGACGACACCGATCGCGCCGACGGCGGCCACCGATCGGAGGCTGGCCGAGGCCGTCAGCTGGCGCAGCTTCACCAGCACTGGTCTCAGGCGCCTGGCGGCCCCTGCGCTGTCCGCACTGGCCGGGGCGGCCGCGGCGGCTACCGGGGCGACCGGGGCGGCAAGCTCGGCGGCTGGCGATGTCTCTGCGGCCGCGGCCTCCGGCCGCGCGAGCGCGAGGTACGCTCCGGTGGCGAGCAGAGCGAAGGGGACCATGCTGTTCGGATCGGTGCCGAGGCCGCCGAGGAATCCCAGGTCCTCGACCAGCACCCAGTCGGCCAGGCACAGGACGACGAACGCGACCAGCGCTGGCCGGATCAGCCCGGGGCGCCCGGTCAGGAAAACGGCGCCGAACGCGACCAGTGCGACCACCACGATCAGATTCACCGCGAACCCGTGCGACTCGTCGAACGTCGCGAACCCCGACACCCAGCCGGCCAGAAATGAGGGCTGAGGCGTCGTGGCCATCGACTGGACCATCGCCGCGAGGTTACCTGGGCGGCCGTTCGAGACTCCTTGCCAGAACCCGTTGCTCGGCCACGCCTGCAGTACGGCCATGCCGACCAGGAACACGCCGAGCCCGGCGAGGGTCAGTCGGCCCGTCCGCGCGGTCCGCCAGGCCCGGTCCGGCAGGCAGAGCAGCCCGCCGGCCACCGCGTAGACCAGCACGGCTCCAGGGGCGCCAGACAG
This sequence comes from Streptosporangiaceae bacterium, assembly GCA_030041135.1. GTDB lineage: Bacteria > Actinomycetota > Actinomycetes > Streptosporangiales > Streptosporangiaceae > JAJYUU01. The sequence continues at coordinate 11,992 of JASHOL010000152.1, forward strand.
CCACGACAGCCCCGGCGCGAAGATCCCGCCGAACGACTCGGCGAAGACCCACACAACGAACGCCCAGCCGATGCTGACCAGGCCCGCCAGGCGCGAGAGCGTACCGCGCGATGCCTCAAGCAGCCAGATCCCGATGCCGACCTGAATCCAGACCGCGGCGGCAGCGGCGGGAATCGGATGATAGGACCAGGTCGTTCCGGCCCAGTTGACCAGGTGCTGCACCCAGGCCGCCGAGGTCGCGGCGGTGGGCTCGATCACCTGCGAGGGCAGGCCGACCGCCATCTTCGGCTGGGCCTGCAAGATCCCGTCGAACAGCCAGATGATGCCGAAGCCCACGCGCAGCACCTTGCGGCCGATGGGTTCTGGCCGAGCTAGCTGGATGCCGGTGCTGGCGGCCGCGGGGGAAAATGCCCGCACCGTGAGCCAGGTCAGCCCGGCCGCGGCGAAGATCAGCAGGGCGATTACGCCCTGATGGAGCAGGGCAGTCCTGAACGCGGCGACCACGGTCGGGTCGTCGACGTTTATGCCGGAATTCATGCCAGGCATCACGTCACCTGTTCCTGAAGTTCGTTGTGCTGATCCGCGCTTGTGCCGGAAGCCGGCCGGAGGCCGGCGCGCGAACGAGCCTTCGGCGCCGCCGCTCCGAACCGGCGCAGGCGAACGCTGTTGGCCACGACGAAGGCGGACGACGCGGCCATCGCGGCCCCGGCGATCAGAGGATTCAGGAAGCCCGCCGCGGCCAGCGGGATCGCCGCGACGTTGTACCCGAATGCCCAGGCCAGGTTGCGCCTGATGGTGGCCAGTGTGGCGCGGGCGAGCTGGATCGCCTCGGGCAGCACACCGAGGTCGTCGCGCAGCAAGATCATGTCGGCGGCGCTGATCGCCACGTCCGTGCCCGATCCGAGGGCAAGGCCGAGGTCGGCCGTGGCGAGCGCGGGCCCGTCGTTGACGCCGTCGCCCGCCATGGCGACCCGGCGGCCGCGATCCTGCAGTTCCCTGATGACGGCGGCCTTGCGATCGGGCAGCGCCCCGGCGATGACCTCGTCCACCCCGATCTGCGCCGCCACCGCCTGCGCGGTCGCCTGGCTGTCTCCGGTCAGCAAGACAGTGCGCAGGCCGAGCCGGCGCAAGGACGCGACGGCCGCAGCCGCCGACGGCTTGATGGTGTCGGCGACCGCGACGGCACCGGCGGCCCGGCCGTAGCGGCTGGCCAGCACCACGGTGCGACCGGATTGCTCCCAGCGGGCACACTGGTCAGCCAGGGCAGGCGGGATCGCGACGCCGCGGTCGGCGAGCAACGCGGCCCGGCCGGCGAGTATCTCCCGGCCCTCGACGACGCCGGTCGCGCCCAGGCCCGGGAGGGCCAGGAAGGCGGACGCGGCCGGCAGCACGCCGGTCTCGGCTGCTGCCAGCGCGCTGATCGCCGCGGCGATCGGGTGCTCGGACGCGCGCTCGACGGCGCCGAGGTCGCGCAGCAGTTGAGTGCGGCTGGTACCGGGTGCCGCCAGCACGTCGGTCGCGGTCATCAGCCCGGTGGTGACGGTGCCGGTCTTGTCCAGCACCACGGTGTCGACCGCTCGGGAGGCTTCCAGCGCGGCGTGTCCCTTGATGAAGATCCCGAGTTGCGCTCCGCGGCCGCAGGCCACGACCAGCGCGGCCGGGGTCGCCAGGCCGAGCGCGCACGGGCAGGCGATGATCAGTACCGCCAGAGCCGCGCTGAACGCATGCTCCGCCGCGGCACCAGCCGCCAGCCACCCGGCCAGCGTCATCGCCGCGGCCGCCAGCACGGTCGGGACGAACACCCCGCAGATACGGTCGGCAAGCCGTTGGACGGCTGACTTGTCGGCTACGGCACTCTCGACCAGCGCGATCAGATGCGCGAGCTGGGTATCGTTGCCGGTCCTGTCTGCGCGGACCACTAGCCGGCCGCTCACCGCCACCGTGCCCGCGGCGACCGCGTCCCCCACGGCGATGTCGGCCGGGAGCGATTCGCCGGTCATCATGCTGGTATCGACAGCTGACTGCCCGAACTCCACGGTTCCGTCGGCCGCGATCGCCTCTCCGGGCCGCACGACGAATCGGTCTCCGGGACGCAGGCGTGCGACCGGCACGCGTTGCTCGCCGCCATCCTCGCTCAGCAGGGACGCGTCGCGCGCGGCGGCGTCGGCCAGTTCGCGCATCGCGTCCCCGGCCTGCAGCCTGGCGCGGGCCTCGTACCACCGCCCGGCCAGCAGGAACGTCGTGACCGACGCGGCCACCTCGAGGTAGATGCCGCCGCCGGAGGCGTGCACGAGCAACTGCCAGGCGCTGATCCTGGCCTGCCCGCGGTCCAGGACGAACATGGCATAAACCGACCACCCGCACGCGGCCGCGATGCCGAGCGACACCAGCGTGTCCATCGAGGAGAAGCCGTGCCTGGCATTACGCAGCGCCGCCCGATGGAAGGGCCACGCCGCCCACCCGGCGACCGGCGCCGCGAGCGCGATCAGGACCCACTGCCAACCGGCGAACCGGTAGACAGGGAACAGCGACAGCAGGACCGACAGGTCACTGAGCGGAACAAAGAACACGAGCGCGACGATCAGCCTGCGCTTGAGATAAGCCACCTGGGCCAGATCCGCCGTACCGCCTTGTGCCCGTGCGCCCGCGTCAGCAGGCAAGGCCACATCGGCGCTGTAGCCGGCCTGCTCGACCGCGGTTATCAGCTGTTCGACCGAGACCGAGGGGGGCATTGTGACGGTTGCCTTCTCAGTCGCGAAGTTGACCGTGGCCGTGACATCGCTAATTCCCGACAGGTTCTTCTCCACCCTGGCCGCACACGCCGCGCAGGTCATTCCCCGGACCGACAGTTCGACCTGCGCCATGGGTCGCGGAGGCGTGTCGGGAAACGCGGGCGATGACATTACGGGTCTTCCTCCAGCCGAAGTCAGGGCGAGGTCATGAGTCCGGGCCGCCAACGGCCCAGGTGGGGCGAAGCCGCGCTGTTTCTGCAAGCGAAAATCTATACAGCCGCTAATCTCGGGGCAACCTGGGTGGCCCGTTAATAGTGGGAAAGAGCACGGCCGAGGTTACCGGCGAGCAAAGCTTTGATACCCCCACCGGGTACCCAGGGCCTGACTCGGGCATACCCGGTGCAGGTATCTAAGATGCCCGGCCACGGGTTTAGCCATTACCCCTCCGGGTTTACGCGCAATCCGCCAGCCGTCATGCTGCATTTCCTTTTTGCCATTGTGGAAACGATGGCCAGGGAATTAGTCCCTTCTCGTTATGCGGAACAAGCCGCATTCAGACCCTTGCCCGCCGCGCTGGCGATTGCGCCCCGCGACCGGGCGCGCCTGCCGCGCCTGGCCAGGTACTCCAAGATCGGAATGAGCCTCGCGACGGGCCACATGCTGCTCACGATGCTCTAGGCTCGTCCCGGCCGATGATCCCGGCCAGCCAGTTCAGCTGCCTGACCCGCTGCCAGGTATCGCCGCCCTCGTGATCGTTGAACTCGTAGTCGCACATCTCCTTCGGGCCGCCGTAGGAGTTGAACGCTGCGTAGACCGTCGAGGGCGGGCAGGTCTGGTCCATGTGCGCCGCCGAGAACAGGGCAGGCGCGGTTGCCGTCCGGCCGAGCAGCGCGACATCGAAGTACGACAGCGTGCGGAATACCGTCTCGGCCTGGTCGCGATGGCAGGCCAGGTACCGCTCGATCTCCGCGTACGGCTCGGTCCCTGCGATGTCGACCGCCCGCGGAAAATCAGCCAGGAACGGCACGTCGGGCATCGCTGCGGTGAGGCCAGGCACCAGCCCGGCCACGGCGATCGCGATTCCGCCGCCCTGGCTTCCGCCGGTCACGGCAACCCTGGCTGGGTCCACCGCCGGGTGTGAGTGCGCCGCTTCCACTGCCCTGACCGCGTCCACGAACACGCGGCGGTAGTAGTACGTCGCCTGGTCGCTGATGCCACGGGTCATGAACCCGGGCTGGGAGGGGGCCGAGCCTTCCGGGTCCGGTGTGTCGCCTGACGACCAGCCGCTGCCCTGGCCGCGGGTATCCATGATCAGGTGCGCGTAGCCCGCGCCAGCCCAGAAGGTATTCTCCTGCACGAGGCCACGACCGCCGCCATAGCCCTGGTACTGCACGACCGCCGGCAGTGGGTCGTCCGCCTCAGACCAGTACCCGGGCAGGTGCAGCCAGGCCCGCACGCGCGTGCCGCCATAGCCGGAGAACGTCACGTCATAGCTAGTGACAGTCCGCAGCCCGGTTTCGATGCGAGCCAGGCTCGGCTGCAGGGGCACGCGCCTTGCCTGGTCCAGGCTCTCGGCCCAGAAGCTGGCCAGGTCGGTCGGCTCGGGTAGAACCGGAACGTACTCGCGGAGTTCGCTGCGCGACATGTCGGTTCTGGGCATTTGCTCACCCTACAGTGCTGGCATCTCGTCGATCAGTCCCGACGAGGCCGCGCTCGGACTCGCCGCGGGTTAGGCCTGCCCGGGCGGGCAGCTCGGTTAGCCTGCGCCGTTATCTGGCCAGGCGGGGGAGCAGCATCGCGGAAGCGGCGACCCCCGCGACGGTGGCCAGGACGAGCACGAGCACGTCAAGCCCGAGGTGCGCCTGGGTGCCGATCAGCAGCCCGCGCAGGGCGTCAACCTCGTACGACAGCGGGTTGCACTTGCTGATCACCTGCAGCCAGCCCGGCATGATCCGCTCGGGATACAGCGCGCTTGAGCTGAAGAACAGCGGCATCGTGATGGCCTGCCCGATGCCCATGAGCCGGTCGCGCGAGAGCGCCAGCCCGGCGATCGTCATCGACAGGCAGGAGAAGAACGCCGAGCCAAGCACGACCACCGCGGCCGCGGCTAGCAGCTTCAGCGGGTTGTCGGTCAGCGTGACGCCGAGCAGGGCGGAGAGAATGAGGACGGCGATCGCCTGGACCACCGACCGCACCCCGGCGGCGAACGCCTTGCCGCTGATCAGCGCCGACCGCGGCGTGGGCGTCACCATCAGCTTGGTCAGCACGCCCGCGTCGCGCTCCCAGATGATCTGAATGCCGTAGAAGATCGCGATGAACAGCGCGGACTGGGCCAGGATGCCCGGCGCCAGGTAGGCCAGGTAGGAGATGCCGTGCGGCGTCGGGATCGCGTGTATCCGGGTGAAGACCTCACCGTAGATCAGCAGCCACAGCGCGGGCTGAATCGCGCGGGTATAGAGCTCGGTCCGGTCGTGCCGGATCTTGCGCAGCTCGACCCAGCACAGCGTCACGATGCGGCTGGCCAGCCGCCGGGCTATCGCGATCGGGGTGTCGGCCGGTGGCAGCAGGGCGGTCCCGGCATAGCCGGGCTCGGTCAGCACGGGCTCAGCCGAGGCGGCGGGCGGTACGCCTGGCGCGGCGGACGTCACGGATTCCTCCCGTTTCTGTGTCCTCGTCGAGAGTGCCGCCGGTGTAGTGGCGGAACACATCGTCGAGCGTCGCGTTGTCCCCGAGCATGGCCTTGAGCAGGCCAGGCGTTCCCGTCGCGCGGATCGAGCCGCGGTGCATCAGGGCCACGCGATCGCAGTAGGTGTCGGCCTCGTCCATGTAGTGGGTGGTCATCAGCACCGTCATGTCAGCCGTCTCGCGCAGCTTGGCGATGAACTCCCACACGTCGGTGCGCGCGAGCGGATCGAGGCCAACCGTCGGCTCGTCAAGCACGAGCAGTCGCGGTGAGTTGACCAGCGCCTGCGCGAGCTCGAGCCGCCTGATCATGCCGCCGGAATAGGTCTTCACCTGACGGCCGGCGGCCTCGGTCAGGCCCATGGCGGCCAGCGCGCCTTCGACCTGGTCGCGGCGGGCCCTCCGCGGCACGTCGAACAGCCGGGCGAACAACTCGACATTCTCCCGGCCGGTCAGGGTGGCATCGGCCGACAGCAGTTGCGGGACGTAGCCGATCATCCGGCGCACGCGCATCGGCTGGCTTGCGGCATCGATGCCGAGCACGCTGACGCTGCCTTCCATCGGCCGCAGCAGCGTCGTCAGCATCCTGATCGTCGTCGTCTTGCCCGCTCCGTTGGGCCCGAGCAGGCCGAACGTCTCGCCCTGCTCGATCCGCAGGTCCACGTGGTCCACCGCGGTGTGCGCGCCGAACCGGTAGGTCAGGCCCGAGCAGACAACCGCGTTGCGGCGCGGCTCGCCTGGCAGCACGGCGGCGACGGTGGTGCTGCTTGCCCCGGGCGTGACTCCCGGAGTCCCGGCATCATGCTGCACGTTCACTTGTCTCCATTCCCTCGGCCAGCCGCAGCAGGGCCGGCAGCGCTGCAGCGAGCGCACGGCGGTCGCCCGCCGACAGCCCGGCCAGGGCCTGGCCGGCCAGGTCTGCCCGCAGGTCGCGCCACTGCTCGAGCCGCTCTCGGGCCGCGTCGGTGATCGTCAGCAGTGCGACCCTGGCATCCTGCTCGTCGCGGTTGCGGACCAGCAGGCCGGCGGCAGTCAGCTTTCCGACCAGCGTGCTGACCGTGTTGGGCGCGAGCCTGAGCTCTTGCGCGGCATCGGCGACCGTGATGCCCGGCTTGCTCGCGGCGAGCCGCAGCAACTCGCTCTGCGCGGGCGGGAGCGGGTCGTGCTGCCAGCTCTGGCGCACGGCTCTCCTGGCCATCCGGTGCACCAGGCTGATCGCGCTCAGCAGCGCATCGCCAGCGGGCTGCTGCTGGCTCGGGGCGACGACCCCCCGTTCCCCCCGCACGGAGTTAGATGACTCTTTCACAGAGCTAACTATATCGACGGCTCGGCCACGCGGCCACTCGCCGGCTCAGCGCCAGTGGTCAAGCGGCAGCGGGCCACGGCCGAGGTACGTCCTGATCGCGAAGCTGCTTCGCGCGCTCACCACCGACGGGATCGTGAGGATCTTGCTGAGCAGCAGTTCCTCATAGCTGGCGAGGTCAGGAACGGCCACCTCGACGAAGAAGTCCGCGGATCCGGAGACCAGGTAGCACGCGACGACCGCCGGGATGGCCGTGAGCGCTGCGGAGATCCGCATTGACGTCTCGAGCGAGTGTCCCTCCACCTCGAGTTCGATGAACGCCGTCAGCCCGAGCCCCGCGCGGTTGCGGTCAAGTTCGGCCCGGTAGCCCGCGATGATGCCGCTGGCTTCGAGCGCCTTCACCCGGCGCAGGCAGGCCGACGGCGACAGCGAGACGGACTCGGCCAGGTCGACGTTCGGAATCCGCCCATCGGCCTGGAGCTTCATGACGATGGCACGATCAATACGGTCAGGTTCGTGGGATGGCACAGCATTGCGCATACAGCGATTCTAGGCGCGGAACATTGCGCGGATGGCCCTATACCGCGCAATATTTGCCATCGCGTGCGAGCCGTTTTCCTGCACTGTTGAGGCATGTCCGGCCCACCTCGTCCAGCCAGCACAGCCCGCGTTGTTCGCACGCCAGCCGCGCGACCCAGCGCGGCCCTGCTGTCCGCTCCCCGCGGTACGGCGCTCTATATCGGCGCGCTGCTCGGGCCCGGGCTGCTGATGCTGCCCGGCCTGGCCGCCGGCCAGGCCGGGCCGGCCTCGATCCTGGCCTGGCTCGGGCTACTGGGTGTCTCGGGTCTGCTCGCCGCCGTGTTCGCCGCGCTCGGCCGCGCGCACCCCTCGGCTGGCGGCGTTACCGGCTATGCCGCCGCCGGGCTCGGGCTCAGGGCGGGCATATCAACCGGCTGGTGCTTCCTCGCCGGAGTCATCAGCGGGGCCCCAGTGGTCTGCATGATCGGCGCGACCTACGTGACCGATCTCGCAGGCGGCGGCCAGCTCGCCCGCGCCGCCGTCGCGGCCGTGCTGCTAGTGATCGTGCTCGGCCTGACGCTGGGCGGCGTGCGGGCAACCACCACGATTCAGCTGGCGCTGGTCGCGTTGCTGGTCGTCATGCTGGTAACGGCGGTAGCCGGGTCCGCCGGGTCGGCGCGCGCGGCGAACTGGACGCCGTTCGCGCCCCACGGCTGGTCCGCGATCGGCCGCGCGGCCGCGGTCTTGATGCTGTCGTTCGTCGGCTGGGAGGCGGTAGCGCCGCTGACGCCGAGGCTGGCAGCCCCGGCCCGGCTGGCCCGGATCATCGCGGCGGCGTTTGCCGTGACGGCGGCCATCTACCTCAGCCTGGCGGTGGCGGTGATCGCCGTCCTCGGGCGGCAGGCAGGCGATGACGTCCCGGTCGCCGAGCTGCTGCAGCGCGCGATCGGCCCGGCCGGGCGGGAAGTCGCGGCCGGCGCGGCAGTCGTGCTCACGCTCGTCACCGTCAACGCCTACCTGACTGGCGCGACCACGATGGCGGCCGGCCTGATGCGCAGGGGAGAGGCCCGGGCAGCCGTCGGCGCGGGCCCGCCGGGGCCGGCGCCCGCGCCGCTCTCGGCCTGGCGTCTCCCGGCGATCATCGCCCTGGTCGGCCTGCTAGAGCTCGGGCTGTGCGCCGCGCGGCTGGTGACGACGACGCAGCTGATCACGATCCCGACGACGCTGTTCCTGACCGTCTACCTTGCCTGCATGCTGGCTGCGGCTCGGACCCTGCGGGGCCGGGTCCGGACGGCCGCAGCCACGGCGGCCCCGGCTGTCGTCGTGGTCCTGCTGTTCACCGGGTGGGCGCTGGCTCTGGCCGCGCTCGTCGCGGGCACCGCGTCGCTGGCGCAGCGTCGCGCCGGCGGACCGCGCTTCGCCGCGCGCCTAGAACCGGAGGAAGTGCTGGAAGCACTCCCACCCGGCGTCGTGCTCGGCGAACGCGGCGGCCTCAGCTCGCTTGACCGCCAGGTAGGCAGCGGACCGCAGCGGCCCGAGCGCATCCATGAGCAGCGAGTCGGCGGCGAGTGCGTCGAGTGCCTCGGTTAGCGTCAGCGGCAGCCGGCGTGCGCCGGCCGCGTCCCGCTGTGGCTGCGTCATCGTGGCCGGGTCGACGTTGACGGCCTCGCCGGGGCTCAGTCCGCGGCGGATCCCGTCCAGCCCGGCATAGATGAAGCCGCCCAGCGCCAGGTAAGGATTGGCGCTTGAGTCCGACGGCTTGAACTCCAGATTGACCGAGCTCGTGGCGTCGCCGCGAAGCGGCGAGCAGATGCGGACCGCCGCTTCCCGGTTGTCCATGCCGTACACGGTGTACGCGCTGCTCCAGAACTGAGGCTGAAGGCGCCGGTAGCTGTTCACGCTGCCGCAGGTAAGGGCGAGCAGGGCGGGCAGGTGCGCGAGCAGCCCGCCGATGAAGCGGTACCCGGCCGGGGACAGGCCGTACTGGTCGGCGGCGTCGGCGAAGACGGGCGTCCCGTCGGCCAGCGAGCTGAGCGAGGCGTGCAGGTGGCTGCCGTTGCCTGCCTGGCCGGGAATGGGCTTGGGCGCCAGGCTCGCCCACTGACCGCGGCGGATGGCGACGCCCCGCACGGTCTCCCGGTACAGCACGTGGTTGTCGGCCGCCCGCAGCGCCCCGGCGTACCTGATAGGGATCTCCTGCTGGCCCTGGCCTAGCTCGGGGTAGTAGTGCTCGACCTGGAGGCCCTGCGCGTTCAGCGCCCGCACTGCCTCCATGACGTAGTCGTGGTTCTGGTGGAAGCCGGTTGCCGAATAGCAGAGGCTGTCGTCGGACGGCACCAGCCGGTCAGGGCCGCCGGCCGGATCGGCCTCGCGCCGGCCGAGCGTGAACTCGGGCTCGAACGCCGCCGACATGGCGTAACCGTCGGCGGCGAGTTCGGCGATGGCGTGCTTGAGGAAGGTGCGGGCGCACGCCTGCCAGGGCTCGCCGTCGGGCCGGACCAGGTCGGCCAGCATCGCGCCGGCGCCCGGTGCGTACGGCAGTTCCACGAACGTGGCCGGATCCGGCTTGATCCTGACCTCGCCGACCGGTCCCATCCCCTCGACCGGCTCCAGCGTGTCTAGCATCGTCATCGCCATCATCGCCACCGTGTGGCCGATGCCGCTGGCTATCCGCTCCGGCAAGAAGCGAGTGGCGACGGCCTTTCCCCTGATCACGCCGCCGTGGTCGGCGTAAAGGAACCGGACGAGGTCAAGATTGGCTGCCTTCGCCCTGGCTACCGCGTCGCGGGCATCGGACGATGCCGCGACGCCGGGGTCAGGTGATGCGGGGATGCCCGGCGAGGTCATGCATCAGGGTTAGCACGGCCCTCTGCGGTGCGTACAGTCTCTCGCGTGCCACCGTCGCCGGGTCGCGCGTCGCCGTTCGCTGGGCCGGCGTCGCGCAGTCCATCGGCGGCGATCTCGTCGGCGGCGATGGCCGTTCCGGCCCCCGTCGTGGCGGCGGAGACCGAGACGGCGGCGGCTTGAGCCGCCTCTTCGTGCACGTACCGGCCGCCGCGGAAGGCAGACGCGATCGCGGCGATCACGAGTACTCCTATCGCCATGCTGAAGACGATCACGAGCCCGTGGTGGAACGGTTGCGAAATGAGGCCGGGGAAGAAGCTCTGGCCGGTCAGCAGCGCCACGTGCGAGGGCGGCAGGTGACCGAGGACGCCGGTCGGCCCCAGCAGTTCCTTCACCGGGTTGTAGCCGAGGAACGCGGCGAAGAGGCTGCCTACCGGCGGCAGCGAGCCGATCTTGGCGGCGACCGCGTGCGGCACGCCCTGGGCCGACAGCCCGTTGGTCAGCGTCGTCGGCAGGGTGGCGGCAAGGCCCGCGATCATCAGCGAGAAGAACACGCCGATCGACAAGACGAAGCCCGAGTTCTGGAACGTGGCCAGCATGCCCGACGCCGCACCACGCTGCCTGGCGGGCACGCTGTTCATGATCGCGGCCGCGTTCGGCGCGGAGAACAGGCCCATGCCCGCGCCGGCCACGAAGATCAGCCCGGCGAACTCGGGATAGGTGAAGTCGACCGGGATCAGCAGGAGGCCGCCGAAGGCCAGGGCGGATACAAGCAGGCCACCTGAGGCGAACGCGCGGGCACCGTGCTTGTCCGACAGCCAGCCGGACAGCGGGCCCGAGACGACAAAACCGAAGGTCAGCGCGAGCAAGTAGATGCCCGACCAGAGCGGCGTGTCCTTGTACGCGTAGCCGTGCAGCGGCAGCCAGATGCCCTGCAACCAGATGATCAGCATGAACTGGAGTCCGCCGCGGGCAATCGCGGCCAGCAGCGTGGCGCCGATGCCGGCCGCGAACGCCCGGATCTTCATCAGGCCCAGGTCGAACATCGGCGCCTTGACCCGCGACTCGATGATGCAGAAGGTCACGAGCAGGGCGACGCCGCCGAAGAGCCCGGTGAGCACCAGGGGGCTGGTCCAGCCCATCGAGTGGCCGCCGTAGGGCTGGATGCCGTAGGTGATCCCGGTCAGCAGGATGATCAGGCCGACCGCGAACGTGACGTTGCCGAGCCAGTCGATCTTGGCCGGCGTGCGCACGCCGACCTCCTTGAGGCTCAGGTAGGACCAGATCGTCCCGCCCACGCCGATTGGCACCGACACGATGAACACGAGGCGCCAGTCGACCGCGGCCAGGACGCCGCCCAGGATCAGGCCGATGAACTGGCCGGAGATGCCCGCGACCTGGTTGATGCCCATCGCCGTGCCGCGCTGGTTGGACGGGAAGGCGTCGGTCAGAATCGCGGGCGAGTTAGCCATCAGCATCGCGCCGCCGATGGCCTGGATGACGCGAAAGCCGATTAGCCACAGGGCACCGCTCGGCCCGGTAAACGGGTCGAACGGCAGAGCCAGCGCACCGAGGCCGAAGACGGCGAACCCGGCGTTGTACATCCTCACCCGGCCGTAGATGTCGCCAAGGCGTCCAAGCGTGACCACGAGCACGGCCGAGACGACGAGATAACCCATCAGCATCCACAGCAGGTAGCTGATGTTGCTGGCCTGGAGCGGGTCTAGCTTGATGCCGCGGAAGATCGCGGGCAGGGCGATGATGACGATCGAGGCATTGACGGTTGCCGCGAGCATGCCGAGCGTGGTGTTGGACAGGGCGACCCACTTGTAGTGCGCGCCGCGCAGGCCAAGCCTGTCTGGCGCGTCCGTAAGCTCGCCCACCGGCTGCCCTCCCGCTGTGCCTGGATTACTTGCTAGTACCAAACTAACAGGCGTTCAGCGCTGCCCGCACCGGATGGCTGACGGCGTTCTGGCCTGCGCCGCAGCCCGCGCTCGCCGGGGCGCCCGGCGGGCTGCTGGAGTATCTTCTGATTGTGACGTCCCGGCCCGCGCCCCGCGATCTGCGTGCCTCCGACGCGGACAGGGACCGGGTGATTTCACTGCTCAGCGAGGCGGCGGGAGACGGCAGGATCACCAGCGCCGAGCACAGCGAGCGGGTGGAGCGCGCTTATACGGCCCGCACGCTCGGTGATCTTGCTCCCCTAACGGCTGACCTGGCCGAGCCATCCGCCCAGCCGTTCCGGCTGGATACCAGGACCCCGGTGCTTGGCGTGTTCGCGCGGGAGAGCAGGGACGGCCGGTGGGTGGTGCCCCCGACGCTGCCCGTCGTCGCCGTGTTCGGCGAGGTCGTGCTCGATCTGCGCGAGGCGTTGCTGCAGAGCCAGCGGGTCAGCGTCTATGCCACGGTGCTGGCCGGGACGCTCGAGCTCATCGTCCCTGAAGGCGTCTCGGTCGAGATGTACGGAACTGCGGTCCTGACCCGGAAGATCAATAAGACGCCGCGCCAGGCCGCGGCGGGCATGCCGGTCATCGAGGTGCGAGCGGCGTCGCTGGGCGGAACGATCCGGGTGATATCCCCGCGTAAGTCCCGCTGGCTCGGCAGCTTCCGGCGAAACGGGCTGGCCCGCTAAGAGCTGGTCGCGTGGGTTTGGCCGGCCTCTGCGGTGGAGGTTTGGCCTGGCCCGGTGGTCGTCGGGGTTTGGAAGTCGGCCAGCGTGATGTTCGCGCCTATGATCACGACTGCCAGTCGTTCGCCAGGTTCCGGCCGGTAGGCGCCGCTGACCAGCGCTGCGGTGGTGACCGCGCCAGCGGGTTCGGCGATCAGCCGGGTGGCGCGCCACAGAGTGTCCTGGGCCTGGCGGATCGCCGTGTCCTCGACGAGTAGCACGTCGCTGACGTAGGCGCGGGTGAGGGGAAATACCAGGTCGCCGACCCGCCGCGGGGCCAGCACGTCAGCGACGATGCTGCCAGTCGGCGCGTCGGCGGGCCCGCCGCCCGCCCGGGCAAGGGTGAGGGTGGGTCCGGCACTACTGGGCGCGCCCGCACCCAGCCTGGCCCCGGCTGGCCATTGCACCACTCACTGCGAGCAAAATGCGGTATTTAGTCGGTATCTACCGGTCACGCTCTGTCGTTTCACCGACTCGGTCCCCGCAAATACGGACAGATCCGTCAGAAATCGGGACCGAGTCGATGAAATCTGGTCCCCCGTCGGAGCAGATAAGGCCTCAGCGGTCTGCGCCGCGACGTGATGAGGCCTCAGCGGTCCGTGCGCCGACGCGAGTATGACTGTTTAATCCTGAATGCCGAGGAGGCAAGGGCGCTGAGTGCACAGCCGGTCAGCGCGGTCGCCCCAACTGCGGCCCGCACGACACGCAACGGACTTCCCTGGCCCGGTGCGGCGTGATGGCGACCCGAGGCCGCGGTGGCCGTCATCGGCATCGCGGCCCGCGGAAGCCTGTCCCAGGTCACCAGTCACCGCTGAGCAGCTCCTTCACCTCGGCGATCCTGGCCTCGTCGCGCCGATAGAAGACCCACTGCTTGATCTTCGTGCCGCGGATCAGGCCCACGCGGCTGAGGACCTTCAGGTGCTCCCCGCACGTCGGTTGGCTCACCTTGAGCTTGTCCGCAATGAACAGCGAGGACACGCCATCCTGCACCAGGTCACCATCGCGCTCGGCTCATCCGACCGGACTGCGGTTCGTGGCCGATGCCCGGACGACACGTCCATCGCCGGGCAGCAGGCCGACGCGGAGGGCCGGGCCTCGCCAGCAGCCTGCGACGTGTGCGGTCAGTTGCGAGGCTCAACCGTCAGGTGTACTTCACTGCCGAGTAGGTGGAAACCTTCCAGAGCTGGTGCTCGCTGTAGATGTTGCGCACGGTGCCTGACCTGGCCCGCATGACCAGCGAGTGCGTGGTGGCGCCGCCGGCCCGGTACCTGACCCCGGCCAGCAGCTCGCCGTCGGTGATTCCGGTTGCGGCGAAGAACGCGTCGTCAGAGGTCACCAGGTCATCGGTGGTCAGGACGCGGTTCAGGTCGTGGCCGGCCTCCAGCGCCCTGGCCCGCTCCGCCTCGTCGCGCGGCGCCAGCTTGGCCAGCAGCACACCGCCGAGGCACTTGATCGCGCACGCGGCGATGATGCCCTCCGGCGTCCCGCCTACCCCGAGCAGCAGATCGACTCCGGTGCCGTCGCGGGCCGCCATGATCGCTCCGGCGACGTCGCCGTCAGTGAGCAGCTTGATCCTGGCGCCAGCCGCGCGGACCGCTCCGATCAGGTCGGCGTGCCGTGGACGGTCCAGGATGACGACCGTGACATCGGAGGCGGAACACCCCTTGGCCCTCGCCACGGCCGCGACATTTACCGGCGGCGGCGCGTCGATGTCGACCACGCCGGCCGACTCCGGCCCGGTGACCAGCTTGGACATGTAGTAGACGGCCGACGGGTCATACATGGATCCGCGGGCGCTGACCGCGATGACCGATATCGCGTTGGGCATGCCGCTCGCGGCCAGCCGGGTGCCGTCGATCGGGTCGACCGCGACGTCGCAGCTCGGCCCGGTGCCGTCTCCGACCTGCTCGCCGTTGTACAGCATCGGGGCGTGGTCCTTCTCGCCTTCGCCAATCACCACGACGCCCCTCATGGACACCGTGTTAATGAGCTGGCGCATCGCGTTGACCGCGGCCTCGTCCGCACCGTTCTTGTCCCCGCGCCCGACCCAGCGCGCCGAGGCCATCGCGCCGGCCTCAGTCACCCTGGCCAGCTCGAGCGCCAGGTTCCGGTCTGGGGCGTGTCGACCTGGCTCGGGCGCCGCATGCGCCGCGTCGTCATCTGCCGGCGCGGCCGGCACGCCGGGCGCACCGGCAACGCCGGGCGTGCCCGTTAGGGCCGACACGCCGGGTTGGCCTCCTGGGCCCTGGGCTGCCTGGTCCTCACTCATGGCCAACGCACCTTCCCTGTGGGCGGCCCGTGGTGGAATCCTATGTAACAGGCCGGCCAGGTGGCTGGCCGACCTGGATTGCTTTCAGACGCAAGACAGCAGGCTGTGATGACTACTGACCAGGCAGTGTCGGTCGGACGGGCCACTGACCGTGGCACATCCACGCGAAGCGGCCTGCTCACAGCTGCACGCGAGGTGTTCGCGCTCGAGGGCTACGCGCAGGCAGGCGTGACCGACATCGTCGCGCTGGCCGGGGCCAGCGTGGGCAGTCTCTACCACCACTTCTCCGGCAAGGCCGACCTTTACCTGACCCTGTTCGAGGAACTGAGCCGCGAACACGCCGACCGGACCCGCAGCGCGGTGCGCGCGGCCAGGGCTTCCGGCATCACCGACCCGATGGAGCTCTTCCTCGCCGGTGCCCGCGGCTACCTGGACGTCTGTGTCGAGCAGCGCGAACTCGCCGGCCTGTTCGCGCGTGGCGACGGCCCGCCCGGATTCGAGCTGCTCTGGCGCGAGCGGCTGGCGGAATGGGTGCGCAAGAACGCCGAGTTCTTCGCCCGTAGCGGTGAGCCGCTTGACGAGGCCGCCGCGATCGTCATGACCGGCGCAATGATGCTGGCGGTCGTCAAGGTCTCGCTGGTCGAGGATGCCGACAGCGCGCGGCGGCTCGCCGACGGCGTGCTTGAGGTTATGTCCAGGCTGCACGTGCCGTCGGCGTAGCCGTTTCAGAACGGCGCGGCGGGCGATTCCCCTGGATCCTCCCGGGCGAGCGCAGCAGCCATCCTGGCCCTGGCGCCTTCCAGCCAGTCCTCGCAGATCGCGGCGAGCTGCTCGCCCCGCTCCCAGAGCGCCAGCGACTGCTCGAGCGTCAGGCCCCCGGCCTCGAGCCGCTTGACCAGGTCAGTCAGCTCGTCTCTGGCCTGCTCGAACCCCGGCCTGTGCTCGCTCGCATCTGCCACGCGTTCACACTAGTGCCGCCAATCGGTAGCCGCTCGGCTGACGGGCCAGAGGTCGGCGGGCCCGACTTCGTTCCCTTGCTAACGCGTTGTCGGATGATGACCCGCGGTGACCGGCAGCTGATCGTCGGCGAACCGGACGGTGAGCAGATCGCCGTCGCTGACCTGGGTCGCGGCCGTTACGACACCCGAATCCGCCTGCTGCACGATCGCGTAGCCGCGACGCAGCGTGGCGGCGGGCGAGAGCGCTACGAGCCTGGCCCTGATGTGCGCCACGTCGGACGCGTGGCGGTCGACGCTGGCCGTCATGGCCAGGCGGCCTCGTTCGGCCAGGCCGAGTATCTGCTCCTCGCGGCGGTCTAGCTCGCGGTGCGGGCTGGCGAGGGCGGGCCGCGAGCGGATCGCGGTGAGCCATGAGCTCTCCCGGTCAAGCCGCCCGGCCAGCGCGCGGCGCGCCCGCGCCCTGAGCTGGCCGATCAGCTGGACCTGCTCGGCCACGTCGGGCACCGCGCGCCTGGCCGCGTCGGTGGGCGTGGACGCCCGGACGTCGGCCACCAGGTCAAGCAGGGGGACGTCCTGCTCGTGCCCGATTGCGCTGATGACCGGCGTGGTGCACCCGGCCACCGCGCGGACGAGATCCTCATCGGAGAACGGCAGGAGGTCCTCGACCGAGCCGCCGCCTCGCGCGATGATGATCACCTGAACCGCCTTGTCGGCGTCCAGCCGCTGCAGGGCCTCGATGATCTCCTCGCTGGCGCGCGTGCCCTGGACTGCAACCTGCTCCACCCTGAACCTGACCGCCGGCCAGCGCCGGGCCGCGTTCTGCAGCACGTCGCGCTCGGCGGCTGAGTCTCGGCCGCAGATGAGGCCCACCATGTCCGGCAGGAATGGCAGCCGGCGCTTGCGCTCGGTGGCGAACAGGCCCTCCGCTGCCAGCGCGGTCCGCAGCCGCTCGAGCCGGGCCAGCAGTTCGCCGATGCCGACCGCCCGGATTTCGGCGGCGGCCAGCGCGAACGAGCCCTTGGCCGCGTTGAACTCCGGCTTTGCCCAGATCACCACCCGCGCGCCGACACCCGGAGCGGGCTGCGTCGCGTCCAGCACCGAGCCCGCGCAGATCACTCGTACCGACACTGCCGCCACCGGGTCTCGCAGGGTCATGAACACGGTGCCGCCGCGCCGCGTTAGCTCCGCGATCTGACCTTCGACCCACACCCGGCCCAGGCGCCCGATCCACTCACCGACCAGCCGCATGACTGTCCTGACCGGCACCGGCGAGTCCGCTGAGGTCTCTAGCGGCATGCGAGCACCCCTAGCCTTCCTGCCGTCTCCGGCCGCGGGCTGCCTGGCGTAGTCATCCTGCTCAGCCTCGTCATCGGCCGGTCTCGAGCCGCTCGATCCTGCGCTCGAACATGCCAAGGACCTCGGGGCGCTCGGCGTGGGTACGTTCGTAGGCCGCGAGCACGCGCAACTCGTCCGCGTCCAGGCTGCGCAGCCGGGCCCGGATGGACGGCAGCGTGAGGCTGTCGTAGCTGGGCAGCGGCAGCGCGACCGATTCGTCGTCGAGGCCGGCGTCGGCGTCGGCTTCGGCGTCCGCGTCCGCGTCCGCGTCTGCGTCTGCGTCGGCTTCGGCGTCGGCTTCGGCGTCGGCGTCTGCGTCGGCGTCCGCGTCTGCGTCGGCGGCATCGGCGGCGTCTGCGGCGTCGTGGAGGCTGGCGCTTCCCTGCGCCTCGAGCGGCGCCACCTGCTCGGTCGCCGCCGCCTGCTCGGCTGCCGCCAGTCCATCTTCGTCCAGGTCATCGGCCGACAGCAGCCGGACGTTTCCGGTCAGGTCAAGCGAGCGCCAGCGCAGGCTCGCGGCGCCCTCGGCCCGATCAGGCGCATCCTGCGGGCGGTCGGCAACCATAACAATCCGGCCGACTCCGGTGAACACGGCCCTCAACGCCGTTATTGGTGTCCAAATCAGCCGGTTTGTGCCCATCGCAAATTCCCTTCTCGTCCCCGCCCCGCAGTGCACCGGCCCCCCTCAGACCTCGCCTCGCGACGTGCCGCCGGCGCCGTGGTGCGCTGCCCTCGGATCATTCTCGCCAGCATCGGGGTGGCCGCAAGCCCGACCTCGGCATAAAGTCCCTGGTCTGTCGTATTTCCGGAAGCCGCGCCGCATCTGGCGAGCCCGTCCGGCGGCCGGTGATAGTCACCTAAACTAGGCGGCATGTCTGCCCATCCCCGACGAGTCCTGCTCGCCAAGCCCCGCGGCTACTGCGCTGGGGTAGACCGGGCGGTTCAGACGGTCGAGCGGGCACTCGAGCGCTACGGGGCGCCGGTCTACGTCCGCAAGCAAATCGTGCATAACACGCATGTGGTGCATTCGCTGGAAGAGCGGGGGGCGATCTTCGTTGAGAAAACCGAGGAGGTCCCCGAGGGCGCCGTCGTGGTTTTCTCCGCGCACGGCGTAGCGCCCGAGGTACGCGACGCGGCCAGGGATCGCAACCTGCGCACGATCGATGCGACCTGCCCGCTTGTCACGAAGGTCCACAACGAGGCGCGCAGGTTCGCCGCCCAGGACTACGACATCTTGCTGATCGGCCATGAGGGCCATGAGGAAGTGATCGGCACGACCGGCGAGGCCCCTGCGCACATTCACCTCGTCGACGGGCCCAAGGGCAGTGAGTCGGTCGAGGTCCGCGACCGGGCCAAGGTCGCCTGGCTTTCGCAGACGACGCTGTCGGTCGACGAGACCAATGAGACGGTCGCGGCGCTACGGGAGCGGTTCCCGCAGTTGCTCGATCCGCCGAGTGATGACATCTGCTACGCCACCCAGAACCGGCAGGCAGCGGTGAAGCAGATCGCCAGCCAGTCAGACGTCGTCATCGTCGTCGGCTCCCGGAACTCCTCGAACTCGGTGCGCCTGGTTGAGGTGGCCCTCGACGCAGGCGCGAAGGCCGCCTACCTCGTGGACGATGCGGCCGCGATCGAGCCGTCCTGGCTGCACGAGGCGACCACGGTCGGCGTCACCAGCGGCGCATCCGTCCCGGAGGAACTCGTGGCCGGAGTCCTGACCAACCTGGCCGAGGCGGGTTTCGGAGACGTGGAGGAAGTCGAGGCCGTACACGAGCGCATGGTCTTCGCGCTCCCGCACGAGCTGCGTAAGCCGTCCAGCTAGACGTTCTTGACGGCAGCGGCTTCCTTGGCCGGGGCGCGCGCAACGGCGGCCTCCCTTGCCGGGCCCTGAGCTGGGCCGCCGGCCTCGCCCCTGAACCCGGCCAGCAATTCGCGTACGCATTGCCGCAGACCGCGCTTCGCAGACGCCACCACGCCGAGGAAGGTGCCGGCGAACAGCCACGGCGCGACCTGCGCCAGCGTGAGGAGCGTTCCCTCCAGCACGGAAAGGACGCGGCTGTGCCTGCTTGTGCCCTGTGCTGTCAGTACCTGGGTGAGGACCACGGCGGCCATGAAGATCGCGGGCGGCGCCATCACCACGTGCAGCTGGGCGTGCCGTCGAACAAGGAGTGGTGCCAGCACGCAGCTCGCCACGTAGCCGAGCCCGGTCAGAATGCCGAAGTTCAGCCGGGTGGCCAGCAGGTCGCAGAACAGGAAGATCCCGAACATTGCCACCATCGCCCCGCGTACGGTCATGTACGACCTCGCGGCCTGCTCTGGCATTGACACCCCCGTATCCCCGCTCAGTCTGGCTATCAGCCTGCGGCTCCCGCCGAGCGGCCACCGCCGACCAGCATCGGTGCGCTAACCCCGTTCCGACCTGATCGCGAGGAGGTCACTAGCTCCGGCGCCGAGTCGACGGCGAGGTCGGGCGCGGAGAGTTCCCTGACCGTTTCCTCGATCAGCTTCGGCGGTTCCAGCTCGGCATCGGTCAGCCCTGCATCGTTCAGCTTGCGTGCGCTGACGAGGACCCTGTTCTCAAGCGAGCCGACAGTTCGGTTGTAGGCGGTGACGGCATTCGTGAGCGCCTTGCCCAGGCCGTCGACGTGCTTGCCGAGGCCGGTGAGGCGGTCGTAAAGTTCGCGGCCCAGATCGAACACGGTCCGCGCGTTCTCCGATAGGGCCGCCTGCTGCCAGGCGTACTGCGCCGTGCGCAGCATCGTTACGAGCGTGGTCGGCGTCGCGATGTGCACCTTGTGCGCGAGGGCGTGCTCGAGCAGGCTCGGGTCGTGCTCCAGGGCTGGCGCGAGGAATGCCTCGCCCGGAATGAACAGGACGACGAACTCAGGGGCCGGGCTCAGCGCCGCCCAGTACGCCTTCGCGGCGAGCCGATCCACGTGCTCACGGAGGTGGCGCGAGTGTGCGTCGAGTCTCGCCGCCCTGAGGTTCTCGTCCGTGGCCTCGGCTGCTTCGAGGTAGGCGGCCAGCGAGACCTTCGAGTCCACGACGATGTTTTTGCCGCCAGCGAGCCTGACCACCATGTCGGGGCGGAGTACGCCGTCCGGCGTGGTGACGACGACTTGCTCCTCAAAGTCGCACCTGGAACTCATCCCGGCAAGCTCGACGACGCGGCGCAGCTGCATCTCGCCCCACCGGCCCCTGGCCTCCGGCCTGCGCAGGGCGGTCACCAGCGCCTGAGTTTGGGTCCGCAGCTGGTCGGAACTCTGCCGAGCAATGCTGACCTGCTCGGTCAGGGCCGCGTGGGAGGACCGCCGGGCCGCGTCGGCCTCTCGCAGCTGGGCCTCAACCCTGGCCAGGGTGTCACGCAGCGGCTGCACCAGGTGCTCGACCGCCGCCTTACGGTTGTCCAGCTCGCCGGTTGCCTTGGCGCTGGCAGCGTTGAGACGGCCCTCCGCGATCTGCAGGAACGTCCGCGCACTCTGATCGAGAGCCTGCGCGGAGAGTGACTGGAAGCGCTCGGCCAGCTGGCCGTCGAGCAGTTCCTCCCGTTCACGGGCCAGGCGCTCGGCCATCACGGCCTGCTGCTGCGCGGCGGTGGCCCGCTCCTCCGCGGCTCGCGCCCGCCCAGTCAGGTCGGCCGCGGTACCGGCCAGCTTCCCCTTGGCCAGCAGGTAGCCGACGGCAGCACCGAGGGCGACGCCGACCAGCAGCGTGACCAGCAGTGAGATCGCGTTCATGTCTAGCCATGCTGGCAGGAACGGCCGACAGTTCCGGGGTCCGACACACCTTGCCCGCGCGGGCCCTGGTGCCGCGTTCCGCGCGCTCGCATCGACCGCGAGGCGTTCCCGTTGGTCAAGGGCCTTCAGGGCGCGGACCCGAACGGCAGGGCAGGGCCCTTAGACTTAGCGCCCGTGAGTTTGTCCATCGGCATCGTCGGCCTGCCCAACGTCGGCAAGTCCACCTTGTTCAATGCGCTGACGCGGGCGAACGCGCTGGCGTCGAACTACCCGTTTGCAACTATTGATCCGAATGTTGGCATCGTCGGCATCCCTGACGCGCGGCTGGAAGCCCTAGCGGGACTGTACGACTCGGCTCGGATCGTGCCGGCGACCGTGCGGTTCGTGGATATCGCCGGCCTCGTCCGCGGCGCCTCGGCCGGCCAGGGCCTGGGCAACCAGTTCCTTGCGCATATCCGCGAGACCGATGCGATCTGCCAGGTCGTGCGTGTCTTCACCGACCCGGACGTCAGCCACGTCGACGGTGACGTCTCGCCCGAGCGAGACATCGAGACGATCGCGACGGAGCTGATGCTCGCCGACTTGCAGACGCTCGAGAACGCGACACCGCGGCTGGCGAAGGAAGCAAAGTTCGCCAAGGATCCCGAGCGGGTCCGGGTGGCCGAGGCTGCCGTGAAGGCTCAGCAGGTCCTGGATGGCGGTACCACTCTGTTCGCCGGCGCGAGGGCGGCCGGGCTTGACCTGGCCGACGTCCGCGAGCTGCAGCTGCTGACGGCCAAGCCTTTCCTGTACGTATTCAACGAGGACGACACCGAGCTGGCCGATGACGAGCTGCGGAAGCGGCTTACCGGGCTGGTAGCCCCGGCCGAGTCGGTCTTCCTGGACGCGAAGACCGAGGCCGAGCTGGCCGAGCTGCCGCCCGAGGAGGCGGCCGAGCTGCTGGCCGAACTTGGCCTCGGGGAACCTGGCCTGGCTCAGCTGGCCAGGGCCGGATTCGCGGCGCTGCACCTGTCGACGTTTCTCACGGCCGGCCCGAAGGAGGCTCGCGCCTGGACGATCCCGGTCGGCGCCACCGCACCCGAAGCCGCCGGGGTCATCCACAGCGATTTCCAGAAGAAGTTCATCAAGGCCGAGGTCGTGTCGTTTGGCGACCTCATGGCCGCTGGATCGCTGGTGGCGGCTCGTGCGGCCGGAAAGGTCAGGATCGAGGGCAAGGACTACGTCATGCGCGACGGCGATGTCGTCGAGTTCCGTCATGGATAGGCATGGCGCACGGAAGGCCGCGGCGCGCTAATCGTCATCGACCATTGAATACGCGGTGCCTAGTTTGGGCGCGAACTAGCGACCGCGTGCAACCGCTCCGCCTTGCGCTGGAAGGGGCGTCGCGCTGTTGGCGGCACGAGTGCGTCGGCCCGCTGGCCGATCGGGGCACAACTGAGCTGTTTGCCATATGGGCAGCGCACCGCGCTCGCTGGCGGCGGACAGACGCTAAACGTCTGCCGAAGTCTCCGGGGCCGCCCCTCGCTCTCCCGCGATGGCGGCTGTTCGCTCTCTGTCGATCTCGCGGTGTAGCCGCCGCAGTCGCTTGCGTTGCTTGCGGGCGGTGCGCGGGTCCCGCAGGACCCTGACCTGGTCGCCGTTCACTCCGGTGATGGCGGCCAGATAGTTGGGAGTCCAGGCACCGAGGACGGTGAGGGTGTTCACGGTGGTCTTGTTGCGCGCGGGCCTCAGCCAGTCAGGGATCTCGGTGAACGGTTCCGGCTTGTAGTCTCGCTCGGCCTGGAGCCGGCCGGCGCTGTGCTCGGTAGTTAGGCCGGGATCGTGCGACGGCTCGAAGTGTCCCGTCCCGGGTCGTTATAGGACAGGACGAATGCCTGGTAGTTGCCAGGGTTGCCGAACCAGTGACTCTCCGCGTACCCCGAAGCGCCGGGCGCTCCGGCGCGAGCTCCACCCGTCCACGGGGCCACGGAGCTCTGCAAACCGGGACGCCCCATGGCGAAGATCCACCTGCTCGTTAGTGAGGTACCGGGTACGGTACCGGAACCGGGGATCAGTCACGGTGACTGAGAAGGCTTCGACAGCGGCGCCAGCGTTGCGGACCAGGACTTGGAGCCACGCGTGCCGGGCCCGGAAGATCGGCTCTGTCGCATCGGCGAGCTTGCCCGCCGCCTCTGGCCGAGCAGTGCGGAATGTCGGCGCGCCGAACAAGGAAGTCACGTACTCAACGGTCACTCCGCAGGCCAGCTGGTCCAACTTCTGGCGGAGTTCCATGCGGCTGAAAACCGTAGCCCGGAGTCGGGCCATAGCACCCTGGTATATGGCGAAGACGACGCACAGGGCGCCAATTATCGTGGCGACCTCAGCCGTCCAGTTGAGGGTAAGGCCCTGACTGCTCGCGCGCATGACGTCAATTGTCCGGTGCAGGCCGGCGCTGGCGTAGCAATTGAGGCAGTATGCGCAGGTAAATAGCAGCTAGACCCTAGGCTTGCGGCGGGACCGCAGCCAGCTACTTGAGCATTGGTCTCGTAGATGCGTCCCCGAGGTCCTCCCGCCCGGAGTGCTTGCTACCGCAGCCGACCGCCTCGACGCCGTCGAAACCAATCAGCACAATCAAGCGAGCGGCAAGGCCCTAAGCCACTCCACCTGACCCCGCCAGCCACGAAGCGCGTTTGCTGGCGCAAGGGACTGCCTTACTCATTGGAGCGATCGCACTCATTGGAGCGACCGCCGAGAACCTCAGATGACACTCACTTGCCCGACACCGCACGCGCCGCGGCAGAAGGGTTGATCCTGTCCAGCACTGGCGATGCATAAACATACGGCCGGCCTCCTGCCCACCTGGGCATGGCAAGGATCGCCGACCGGTGCGGGTGGCTCGTGATAACCGCGTCCCTACCTGGCGAATTGCGTGCGGGCACGCAGTTCGGGTCGCTTGGTGCTATGCGCCGCGCACATCGAGCACGGCGCCGTCCAGCGTGCGGTCATGTGACCCATGAGGGGACGATCTGGGCGAGCCGGTCGGGGTCGGTCAGCGCGTGGATCGCGGTGATGGCGCCGTCGGCGACCGTGAAGGCCATGACCGTGACCGGCCGCCCGCCTGCCATGATGAGAACACCGGGGGCCGTGTCGAGGAGGGCCGGATGGGCTACCGCTCCCGGGCGCGCGGCCGACGTCGCCCGGCCCGCGACTTCGGCCGCGCCGCGCACGGCAATGGTTCCGTCAGGGCCGGTCGCCCGGAGTTCGACGTCGGGGGCTAGCACGGCGAGCAGCCCGGCGAAGTCACCCCGGCCGGCCGCCGCGAAGAACGCGTCGATGACCTCGCGGGCTGCCGCGTCCGCGCCGGTCTGCGGCGTGCCCAGGCGGATCTGTCCGCGGGCCCGGCTGGCCAGCATCTTCGTGGCCGCGGTACTCCGGCTGAGGATCGCCGCGATCGCGTTGAACGGGACCTCGAACACGTCGTGCAGGACGAACGACACCCGCTCGGCCGGGGTGAGGGCATCCATGACGACACACAGCGCAAGGGCCACGGATTCCGCGACCACGGCGTCGTGCTCGGGATCGATGCTCCGGGCCCCGGCCGCCTCCAGCGGGAGCATCCCGACGCTGAGCTCGAGCGGCTGCTCGCCCCGTGCCGCGCGCCGGCGTAGAGCGTCGAGGCAGATCCGCCCGGTCACGGTGGTCAGCCAGCCGCGCAGGTCCTCGATACCCCCGCCGCCGGTGCGGGCCAGGCGCATCCACGCCTCCTGCACGGCATCGTCCGCGTCCGCGTCCGCGCCGAGTACGCGCAACGCGATCGCGTGCAGATAAGGGCGATGGGTCTCGAACTCGGTGGCGAGCTGTTCTTCTTCAGTCACGGTCATCCCCGTCGCGAGCAGTGGGGTCACTATCAGGACGCATCCCGCGGCGATGAGGTAACACCCCGGCCGACGTTACCTCCCGACCCTGCCGGACGTCGTAGTACCGTCCGCCGGTCCGCGACCTGCTCCATGGAGGCCAGAGAAGCAGGTAAACACGCCAAAGGAGATCACCATGGACGCACGCATCGACTTCAGCACCTCCAAGATCCTTCAGGATTTCGTGAAGCGCATCAACGCGACATCGGCCGCGGTTCCTAAAGGGACGCTGCCGAGCGGGCTCGCAGACCTGGTTCTGACCAGAGCCAGCCAGATCAACGGCTGCGCGGTCTGCGTCGACATGCACACCAAGGACGCCGGACACGACGGGGAGACCCCGGTGCGGCTCAACCTGGTGGCGGCGTGGCGAGACGCGAACGTTTTTACCGACGCCGAGCGGGCCGCGCTCGAACTGACCGAGCAGGCCACCCGCATCGCCGACGCCGCCGGCGGCGTCACGGACGAGGCCTGGGCCAACGCGGCCAGGTACTACGACACCGATCAGCTCGCCGCGCTGGTGACGACAATCGCCGTCATCAACGCCTACAACCGGTTCAACGTTATGCTCAAGAACCAGGGCGGTGACTACCGGCCCGGACAGTGGGCGTGACGTCGGCGCCCGCTGGCCGGCCCCGACCCCCGGGTAAATGCCCAGTAAGCCGCCGCTGGCCGCCGGTCGGCCCGGCAGATCGAGAGTCGGGAACCCCGCCGGCCGGCCCGGAACCGGTCATGGCCGGGCATCTGGACGTGGCGCCCTCATACCCGTTCCGCCCGTGTCCGTCGGCTGGGCTACGGGCCGTATGCGATCAGGCTGGGATCGTAACGAGCTGGGTGCCCTGCTGGTTGTGGCCGGGCTCGGCCGCGCCGCTGGGTATGCGCTGAGCTCGCTCCTCGCGCTCCACGGGCTGTGGGTCTCCGAAGCCGCGACGGGGGTGATCAAGGGCGCCTGCCGCCACCTGGTCGGCGACCGGCCCGGCACCACCGGAGCACGATGGGGCCTGGACGGCGCCGAAGCCATCCTCACGCTGCGCGCGGTGATCAGCAACGGCGACTACTTCGAGGAACACCGGCGCTTCCACCTCGCCCCCGAGCATCAGCGGCGCTACCCCGGCACAGCGCATGGCCAGTACACGCTCGGGGCCTGACCCGCCCCTCACCCGAGATGAGCTGCGTCGCTATTGTTTCGGGGTGCTGCTGGGCAAAATGCTCCCTGCGGGCGGTGATGTCCGGCTTTTGTGGGCTGCCAGTGCCTGCAACTCGGGGGCGTCGTGGATTATGCAACTGGGCATCTTCGTCCACGTGCTCGAGCACTCGTCCACTTCGGTGCTCGCCTTTGTCGAGCTTGCTGGCACCCTCCCGGCGGTCCTGTGGATGCCGTTTGCCGGAGCCGTCGCCGATCGGCGTGATGTGCGCACTCTGGCGCTGGCGTCCATGGTGGTGCAGGCCGTGAGCGTGGCCGCAATGGCGGTGTTCTTCGGCATCGGCCCGTGGGCCATCGCTGTGCTGTATGGCGTGCAGGGCGCGGCTAATGCGCTGTGGCCTCCGGCCCGGCAGCGCTGGCTGTATGCGGTGGTCCCGCAGCAGCGATGGGCAGCGGCCAACGCCGCGATCGGCTCGGTGAGCGGAGTGATGACGATCGCCGCCGCGGCGCTTGGCGGCGTCCTATCCGCCTGGAGCATCGCGGGTGCATTCGCCGTCGCGGCTGCGGTCCAGGTCGTGTCCGTGGTGCCGCTGTTCGCCGTCACCCGGTCCCGGGCGCAGCGGCCGGCGATCCGGACACGCCGGGTGCTGCGGGCGGACCTGCTCGAAGGGTTCGTGGCGATGCGTGAGCTGCCCTTGGCTCGCTCGGTGATCTGGATCGGCATCGCCTGGGGCTTTATCGGGGGAGCGTACGACGTGCTGGTGGCCGCTTACGTCACCAAGGAACTGCATGGCGGCGGCCTGCTGCTCGGCGCGTTCTATGTGGTGGACGGCCTCGCGGTGATCGCCGGTTCGGTCGCCGCAACGCGGCTGCGCCGGGAATGGCACTTGCCGGCCTACGCCCTCGCGTATGCGGTGCAGGGAGCGGCCTGGGGGGTGATGTTCTTGGCCCACGCGGCCGCACTGGGCGCCACGTTCCTCGCGCTGATGCGCGTGGCCAGCGGCGTGATCATCGCGCTGGACACCACCATCTTGCTCGCTACCGTGCCAGAAGGCCTGCGCGGCCGGGTCACCAGCCTGCACCAGACCACCTATGGCGCGGTGTCCCAGGTGTCGCTGGGAGCCTTCGGCGGATTCCTCGCCGCGGCCGGAGTTACGGCCGTGGGCGTTGCCACAGGAGCCGCATCGGTCCTGGCTGGCACGGCGTGGTGGGGCCTCAACGGGCACCGTGCCCGATCGCTATACCGCGAGACGGCACGCGAACCAGCGCGCCCTGACCCGTAACGAGACACTGCTGCCAGGCATCCAATCGCTGGCAGCCGGTTACGAGGTGCGCAAGGACGACCCTGTCTCTAGCAGGGTCTTGAGGCTGGCCAGGACGGCAGGCCATCCTTCGGAGATGGCCGGCAGCACTGCGCTGCCCGGCGGCGAAGCCGTCATGGGTGACGGTGAGCTTGACGACGCCGTGGCCGACGTCCTCGATGTCGAAGGCGACCTTGGAGCGGGTTTCGGCGCGCCTCAGACTCGCTCGGCGAGTGCGCTGGCAGCAGTCCCCGGCACTGGAGCCACCGGAGGTCTCGCCTGCTCAGCGGGCCGGGAGGACATTAGCTGGCCAGGTTTAGCGGATTTAGTAAAGATCGTATCGGCTCTAGACAGGTCAGCTGCTAGCTTCACCTGGTCAGCGCCCGCGCGCGCCGGCCATGGATGCGGCGGTATTGGCTCGCGGTGCTGGATAGCCGACGCTCTTGAGCCGGCGGGCAGCATGAATGTAGCGGCGCCCGGCGTTAACGGTTACCGGCGCATCGCCTGCGCCGCGGGCTGTTACCAGGTGCCCCCCGCCGAGAGCGGGCGCGAACGATGGCCACGTCCCGATCAAGCGGCCAGAAAGCCGTCGGCTTGGCGACAGCCACGTTCGCGGCGGCTTTGTTCGCGTGGTCTGCGAGGGTCCGCTAGGACCGGGAGATGGAGGGCGCCGGAGACGCGCTGGTGTAGTCCTGCTCGAGTCCGCGCGCTACCTGGCGCAGGAACGAGCGCACGCTGGCCCGGGCCAGGCGGCTGAAGAGCGCTTCGGTCAGCGCCAGTCCAGCTCTGCCCTGGGGCGGCCGGTACAGCCCGGATAGGCGAAGCTCGGACCGATCCGGATCCAGGGACTCCAGCTGCAGCCGGCCCTCGAACCTGGTGAAAAGTCCGCCAGTTCCGGACGCCTCCCAGATAAAGGGAACGATGAGGCGACCGGCACTCGTTTCCGGCTCGCCGAGGTGGACAGCGACAGTCTTACCCAGCCAGCCAGGGCCGCCTGGCCCAACTTTGATCGTCAGCTCTTCGGCGTCGGATGCCTGGGCCTGGGCGGTGAGCCAGGACGTGCCGGCGCTGAGCCGGGCGGCTACGGCGTCTGCGGGCAGTTCCACGTGGACCGAGTCTCCCACCTTGATCGCCGCCGGGTGAGGGTGCGCGTCGTCCGGCACCGGATAGGTTCCTCGCGCTATCGCCGCGTCCCGTTCTGCCAGCACAGCCAGCGTGGTGGAGCCCAATACCTGCCGCAGGGAGGCGGTGGCCCTCGTCATCGTTTCGTGCAGGGGGCACACGTCATGCCAGCGGCACGGCCCGTCGCCGAGGGCACAACGCTGCGAGGCAAGCGGTCCCTCGGCCGCCTCTATCACCTCGGCCACGCTGATCAGGTCGGGTGACCGTGACAACCGGTAGCCGCCGTCCCGCCCGAAAGCGGACACCGCGATCCCGGCATGCACCAGGTCGCCGACGATCTGCGACACATACGTACGCGGGATATCCATCTCCGCCGCGATCTCGCGCAGTTTCTTTGGTCTGCCGCTCCCGAACGCGCGCGCAAGGCAGATCGCGGCGGCCGCCGCGTAACTACCGCGTTTGGAGAGGGTCACGTCCACAGCTGCAAGTTTAGGCTCCAACTTGACCTTCCGGCGGCCGTCCTGCCGCGCTACGTTTAGTCTTGAGCTAAACATTTATGGCTGTGCTAGCCATGCCGGCTCTCGCAAGCCAGAAAGGTCGGATGTCGATGCCGTGCGACGAGCGCCACCGGTCAAGGCTCGCAGAGCTGACCAGGGCGGCGGCGCCTCCAGTGCCAGGGTTGCTGCCCGCCACGCTCGTACGGGCATCCTGGTGTCCGGCACGTGCAGGCTGCCGGGAACTGCACTTCGACGTAGCCGGGACCCCCTGGTCCTGGTGCTTTCCTCCAGGCCCCGCGGCTGTGCCGCCGGCTGGGGCTCTCCTGGTCATGCGGCCAGGAGCCCATGGGCTGATCGCGGAGTCCTGGCCACCGCCCGGCAGCACCGGGCTCCCCGGCTCGCCATCGGGGCTTGACCTCGCGAGCGCAGCCGCCTTCGTGATGTCAGGATGCCCGATCTTCGTCCACCAGTCGCTGGTTGACCGTGCGGGGCGCGGTGGCTGAGTGGTGACGGCCTTCGACTCAGCCGAGCCGGACCGCGCCCGTTCCCTGAGCAGCGCCGGGGTCTCCTCCGGGCAGCGAGCTGACCGGAAGGGTAGCGTCCTGGCGGATTGGCTGTCGTCAACCGACCACAAGGTGATCGGGCACTTGTACCTGATCACTTCATTCGGCTTCTTCCTCGTGGCCGGGGCGATGGCGATGGTTATCCGGGCGCAGCTGATGGGCCCCGACAACCACATCGTGTCTGACCAGCAGTACAACGAGCTGTTCACGATGCACGGCATCCTGATGCTGATCTTCTTCGCGACGCCGCTGTTCGTCGGGTTCGCGAACGAGATCATGCCACTGCAGATCGGTGCCCCGGACGTGGCGTTCCCGCGGCTGAACCTGCTCAGTTACTACTTCTTCTTGTTCGCTGGCCTGATCATGCTCGCCAGCTTCCTCGCCCCTGGTGGCACCGCCGCGTTCGGGTGGTACGCCTACGCCCCGCTGACCAGCGCGCAGTACTCGCCCGGTGTAGGCGGCGACATGTTCATCATGGGCCTGGCGCTGTCGGGCCTGGGGACGATCCTGGGCGGCGTGAACTTCGTGACCACGATCCTGTGCATGCGCGCGCCCGGCATGACCATGTTCCGGATGCCGGTCTTCACCTGGAACGTCCTCGTGACCAGCATTCTGGTACTGCTGGCGTTCCCGGTGCTGGCCGCGGCCCTGCTGGTGCTGGAGATCGACCGCAAGCTGGGCGCCCAGGTCTTCAGCCCCAACAGCGGCGGCGCGATCTTGTGGCAGCACCTGTTCTGGTTCTTCGGCCATCCCGAGGTCTATATTCTCGCGATCCCGTTCTTCGGGGTCGCGACCGAGATCCTGCCGGTTTTCGCACGCAAGCCAGTCTTCGGTTACAAGGGCCTGGTCGCCGCGACGATCGCGATCGCGGGTCTCTCGATGACGGTGTGGGCGCACCACATGTTCACCACCGGGGCGGTGCTGCTGCCGTTCTTCTCGTTCATGACGTTCCTGATCGCGGTGCCCACCGGGGTGAAGTTCTTCAACTGGATCGGCACGATCTGGCGCGGCCAGATCACGTTCGAGCCCGCGATGCTGTTCATCCTCGGCTTCATGATCGTGTTCCTGTTCGGCGGGCTGACCGGCGTCATCCTGGCCTCGCCGCCGCTGGACTTCGCGGTCAGCGACTCCTACTTCGTCGTCGCCCACTTCCACTACGTGCTGTTCGGCACCGTGGTGTT